>CAZMMQ010000012.1:0-44631 GCA_964567435.1 uncultured Saprospiraceae bacterium
ATCTCTGTGAATCTGCTGATTTATGGTGCATCTTAGATGCGCTATTCAGTATTTTCAATTTTTCATTCACTTAACCACAATCACACCCTCTATCAAGTAATGATCTGAGAAATCACTTCTGTAAATATTATGGTCAAGCACATTGATATCGTTATCTGCAAAAATGTAATCTATACGGAGTGCAGGAATTTTTTCTCCAAAAGTGGAGCCTATGCCGAGGCCTTCATCAACCCATGAGTCTTGCATGTTTTTACTTAGGACTTTGTATACATGAGACTGAGGAGTATCATTCATGTCTCCACAAATAATGACTGGATGAGGAGATGCAGCCATATGCGACTTAATCTGATGGGCTTGTGTAACTCTGTGTGCAGAAAATTTCTGATAATGCTTAACGACACCTAACAAAGCTAAATTACTCATTGCCTCTGGGGCTGTCTCTATTATAACGTCTGGCACTTCTCCATCATGACGATTGGATTCCAGATGAGTCGTATATACACGGACAACGTTATCTCTAACGGATATATCTGCCCACAAACAAATATTTGCAGAAGTGGATTTGAAATCTACTATACCTTTATCTACTATGGGCCACTTACTGAGTATAGCTACTGACTTGCCTTCCAACTGATGGCTATGAGGATAAGCCATCGCATTACCTATATATGTACGTGTTCGTTCTCCATATTCTTGCAGACAGAGAATATCAATGTGGTTATTCTCCTTGAGATGGGCTTCAAAATTAGTGATAAGGGTAGGCTGTTGTTCTTTAGGTGCAAAGGCAATAGGCTTAGAAAAGTTGGCATTATAGGTGGCTATAGAAATAGACTTATCAGAGGATGTAGGAAAGCTTACTGTAATTAATTTTTGACAGCTAGGTATACCTATGAGTAAGGTGACTAATGAAAAAACAGTATGTTTCTTATCCCAAAATAACCAGACTATTATGGCAATCACATTGGCAAATAATAAAGCTGGATAACCCAATCCTAATATTGGAAATAGACCAAAGGCATTCGGATGCACATGCGGTGCAAGGTAAGACCCAAGAGTCAGAATCACGAGAAGTACATTTAGTATAACAAAAAGTCTCTTCACAGAAATATAAATTCAAAATAATCTATAAAATTATCAACGACGTAAGAAGTAAGGATCCTCGGCAACTCGCCAAACATTTAATTTTCTCAAATTTAGTCTCAAAGTAAATCTCTCAAAAAAATTAATACCAGAATATGGAACATCGTAGTCACTAGAAAAGAACAGTGGATAATATATTCCAAGGTAATCTCCTATCTCCAGAGCCAGCCCAGCAGAATAAAGTAACTGCCCTTCCAAAGGACTATTCAATAAGGTTTTATTTGAAAAATAAGCCAGGTCAAAGAAGACCTTTGGCTCTACTATTTTTAACTTAGTTGGAAAATCGATTTTAATATTGGAGGCAATGATGAAATTATTACTTCCTGTAAATCTGAAAGCCGGACCTATGGGCATCTTAAAGCCGCCCTCTTCTATCTTGATGTCACTGAATTCTCCATCTCCTAGCGGTGAGCGATTTATAAAGAATCCCTCAAAGGTGTGGTCTGTATGACCTTCTTGCGTTAGCGCAAAAGACCCTCTGGTTATTCCATCACTGAAGTTAGCGCTGTTCCGCTGTGAATTAACAAGAAAATATCCGCCAAATATTCTCCAATCTATTCGAGAATGTTCCCCGTAGTACATATTCCTCTCATGAGAGGCACTGAGCTTGAGATAATTATGTGACTCTTCAAATGAATTTACATATGACTCATATTCTAATTGTATAAGATTATGGACTTGAGAAAGTCTGTTCAATTTACTTGAAGTAAAATTGAGTTGATGCACAAGTGTCACTTCTGGGTCTTGAATATTTTCCGGGTTGAACTGTGGCAACTCAACTGAGATATAATGCAACTTATAAGATAATACAGCAGGTGAGGTTATTCCTTTTCTCAGGTGTAATGAAAGAGACGGTTGTAACTTGTTATAGACCAAAAATTGCTCTTCTCGATTTGTGAGGTTTATTTCATTATAAGTATACCTCCTTCCAGCTAGTCCCAAGGTGATCTTTTCGAATGCACTATGCTGATAAGTATAGATATCTTTTTCCACCCCAAACAGTCCTGTTATGCTGCCAGATTTTAATCCAAAATTAGGCTGAAGATACCAGCGGATGTCTCTTGTAGGCACCAGTGCATTATAAAAGCCAAGTCCTAACATGAGGCCATCATTGACATTATAACTGATGGATGGATGCCAGTTAATTGGCCTTGAAATCAAATCAGAAAAGACACCAAAACCTCTAAGTTTAATTGGTCCTTTTTTGATCAGCTTATCTACTCGTTTGATATTATTCTGCCTCCTTACATCCAAGAGTGGCGTCTCACCATTGACTTGCAGAGACTCAAAATCTAAGTCGGGTATTGCAATCCGTTGAGTATCAGATTCTGGTTCCATCCATTGGCTAAAAATAAGATCTCCATCATCATTGTACCCACTGAGTTGGAAAGGGATAGGAGAATTATATTTACTCTCTACAGTAACATAAAGCAAACTATCTATTCTATCAACCGCACCTATTTTAAAATCATGAATAACATTATCTTCTATTAGGTCTTGAAAAAACCATCCCAGTTGCTTACCTGACACCTTCTCAAGTGTGGCTTGCAAATCACTGGGCCCAGGATGCTTATTAATCCAATTTTTATAAAAGGTTTGGATTCCTTCCCTCATTACTGGTTCACCAAGATAGTTTTCTAGATATTGAAGGCTCATCGCCATCCGTTCATAACTATTAGACCCATAAGATAATACGTCTACGTTCTGCCCATAGGTGTCTCCGACACTATTGATAGCAGGCAATTTGGCACCACAATGAAGATGACATACACCAGCTTGCAATACTGAATAGCTGTCATTTGCATCTCGAAACCAAGGAACCATACTGGCATCAAAATTTGGATGGGGATAATGAGCTCTATTATACTTTCGCTCAATGTAGGAATTAAGGCCTTCGTCCATCCAAGGGTAAGCTCTTTCATTTGTACCTATCGCACTTTGAAACCAATTATGACCAATCTCATGTGCAATCAGATTGTCTATTCTTTGTTGCTCATATGGGACATCCACTGTACTGAGCATAGGATATTCCATTCCACTTCCAGAACCGTCTGCCCAATGAAGCATAGAGTACTGGGGGTATGGATAGAGACCAACTTCAGATGAATAAAAGAGTAAGGATGACTTAATGTGTTCGATTACTTTCTGACTATTCTCTTTATCACTTGTCAATAAGTGAATATCAATAGAATTCTCACCTATACTAACCTTATCGGATAGGTGCTGCATCCTATCTGAGGCAAACCAGGCAAAATCAGGAATCGACTTAGCTATAGAAGTAACCACCCTACGGCCATCCTTGAAGTTATCTGAAGAAGGCATCCCAGTATAAACAAGTTCAAAATCTTTTGGCACATCTATCGTCACTTCATAATCTCCATATTCGGCAAAATACTCTCCGATATCGAGGTAGGGCATCTGATGCCAACCATCTTTGTCATACACAGCTGGCTTAGGATACCACTGCGTCATCCTGTACAGTCCATTTGCATGACCTGGCCTGCTGAACAGAACAGGAATTTTTATACGGGCATTTATTTCCAGTTCTACTGATTGTCCAGATTTGAGGGCCTCTTCTAACTTAACTTCTACAATGTCCTTGTGCAATTTTCCATCATGGTGATAAGGAGCCATAACTAGCTGATCTCCATTGTGGAGAAAGCTGACGTTTTCGTATCCTCCTAAATGTTCCTTTGGTGCAAAGTAAAAATCTCTTATTCCCATAGTTAACCTCTGCTCAGAAAACGCTGATGTCTTATCACTGAATCCATTCCACCAAAGGTGAAAGTATATAGATGACAAGTCATCAGGCGAATTATTGGTATACTTGACAACACTTTTAAGCACAATAACCTCGGCTACAGTATCTAGCTGAACATAAATTCGATGATCCACCTTTTGTTGGTAATAATCATCCGAGTAATTTTGACCATATACCATGAGCTGTAGACAACAGAGGATGATGAAACTGTTAATTTCTTTGGTCTTCACATTAAATATTTTACTAATATTTATATTACACAATAATAGGGAAATATGATGAAATTATGGACGTTCATTATGATGTCAATACTATTAACCACCAGCTGCAAAACCAGTAATAAAATATCCAATCAATCCAAACCTGCCAATCAGACTTATGCCTTTCCTCAGGATTGGATTGGCTTATATCAAGGTAATCTTATCATATATCCAACTAATGGGGATACTACGCAGATTAAAATGGAGTTGATCATCGATCAGCCAGATGCAACAGGACTATATCCTTGGGTCATTAAGTATGGAGACAAAGATGTCAGATACTATGGATTGGAAGCAATAAATTCAGCTCAAGGTCACTATCGCATTGATGAGTATAATAGTATTAAAATAGATGGTTACCTGAGAGAAAATCACTTTACCACGCATTTTGACGTATCCGAAAATAAACTCATTTTTTATTATGAGCGGGTATCTGACGGGATCGAAATTCGAGTACATATATATGGGTTAGAGGCTGTATCAGAGTCAGGAGGTGAAACGATTGGAGAAGATAAGGTTCCTGTAGTAGAATCTTATGCATTAAAGGCCTTCCAGGTTGCTTCACTTCGAAAGATGAAATAATTAGACTGAATTGATAATCAATAACAGTTTGAACTCAAATAATAAGAAAGACATATCATGCACAAATTGCGGAACAAGTATGACTTGTACATCCAACAATCTATGTTGGTGCTATGAATTACCTCATATTCAGATAGTAGAGAAATCAACTCAATGTCTCTGTAACTCATGTCTTATTACTCGACAAGCAATGGCGGTAAATCAAGGACAATCATTAACTACTAAAACCAAACAGCAAATCAAAAAACTTGGGCCAACAGCTAACCCGACTGAAGGTATTGATTATATCATGGAGAATGGACTATTAGTCATGTCAAGGTGGTATCTACTCAGACGTGGACACTGTTGTGAAAATGGTTGTAGACACTGCCCGTATTCTGAGGACTAATTGTAGTTTTGCTCACCAACTTAATTTTATGGATAATAAACAAATACAGAATCTAATTTCTCAAGTTATTCCCATAGCTCAACAAGCTGGAAACAAAATAATGGAAATCTATCAGGACGAGGCCAATTTTGATATAGAGCGCAAAGATGACAATTCTCCCCTCACTCGAGCGGATAGAGAAGCAAATGATATTATATGTGAGCACTTGGACCGACTCATTCCAAAGCTGCCCATTATCTCTGAGGAGAATAAAGAAATTCCTTATGCACAAAGAAAAGACTACGAGTACTGTTGGATGGTAGATCCCCTTGATGGCACCAAAGAGTTTATTAAGAGGAATGGAGAGTTTACGGTCAATATCGCACTGATCAGAAACAATCATTCTGTAGGAGGCGTGGTCTATGCTCCTGTATTGGGTAAAATGTACTATGCCAGTAAGGAAAATGGTGCCTATATGGTATCTAACGGTAATATATCCCCTCTTTATGCTACCTATTTTCATTCCCAAGAAAAGGCCTTGTCCATCGTCTGCTCTAGATCTCATCTCAATGAGGCCACACAGACATTTATAGACAAATACCAAGACCCTATAAAGGTATCCAAGGGCAGTTCCTTAAAATTCTTAATCCTGGCCTCTGGCGAAGCTCAACTTTATCCTAGACTAGCACCCACTATGGAATGGGATACAGCAGCGGCACATATTATACTTGAAGAAGCTGGAGGTCAAATTTTAAGAGCAGACAATAGAAAACCTTTACAATACAATAAAAAAGATTTACTTAATCCCCATTTTATTGCAAGTGGTCACAGACTTGACTAATCGTAATAAACTCTTTGCACTATATTCGCTAATTCTAAACAAATAGGTATGCCATCTTTTCTATCACCAATCATTGATAGAGCAATACTTTTTGGTAATCCTGTTATTGCTGGAGCACAGATAAGCCCAGATGGTAAATATATTTCATTTATAAAGCCTCTAAATGGGATGATGAATATATGGATAAAGAAAAGAGACGCCGACTTTGAGGATGCTCTTCCTGTCACTAGTGATACCCAACGACCAGTTAGAAATTATTTTTGGAGTAGAGATAGTCAGTATATTCTATATGTTCAGGACAAAGGAGGTGATGAGAATTTCCATTTGTATTCTATAGATCCTTCCACAGCACGGAAAGACGCGATTCCTATAGCGAAAGATTTATCTGAATATGACAATATAAGAGCTCTAATCTACAGCCTACCTCGAAAAAAACCAGATACGATAATATTAGGCATAAATGATCGTGATCCCGCCTGGCATGATTGTTATGAAGTATCAATTGCTACTGGTGAAAGAAGACTTATTTATGAAAATAAAAATCAATTAAGTTCATTTTATTTTGATCTGGAGGGCAACTTACGACTTAGCTCACGGTCGACAGTAGATGGCGGTAATGAAATCTTGGAAATCACTCAAGGTGGATTAGAGTCTATACTTAGTGCTAATCTTGAAGAATCTGTAAGTCCGCTGAAATTCAAAGACGATACTTCTTTCTATCTGATATCCAATGTAGGAGAACCAGATTTATCAGGTTTATATCTTTATAATCTTAATTCCAAAGAACAAACTCTAATAGAGACAGACCCTGAAAATCAAGTAGACATTCATAATGTCTCATTTTCTGAGCTCACTCAGGCAATGGTTGCCACTATATACATTGGAGATAAAAAGAGAATCTATTGGAAAGACGATAGCTTTAAAGAGGAGTATCAATATCTAAAGACAAAGCATCCAGGTGCAGAAATTAATCTCACGTCAATGACGGAGGATGAATCTATCTGGATATACTATGTAAATAATGATACCAATCCTGGTAGCGCCTATCTATACTATAGGGATTCCAAGAGAACACAACATCTTTATACCCCTAGGCCTGACTTGCCCACTGAGCACTTAGCACCAATGAAATCGGTTCGTTACAAGTCATTAGACGGATTAGAGATACCAGCCTACTTGACCTTACCCAACGTTAATGAAAAAAGTCGACTCCCAGCAATTATTTTTGTACATGGTGGGCCCTGGGCCAGAGACTATTGGGGATATAACAGCTTTGCTCAGTTTTTCTCTAATAGAGGTTATGCAACCTTACAGGTTAACTTTCGGGGTTCTACAGGATATGGTAAGGCATTCCTCAATGCCGCCATAAACCAATGGGGAGAAAGGATGCAAGATGATCTGACAGCAGGTGCTCAATACCTAGTAGATAATAACATTGCTGATCCTGATAAAATTGCTATAGCAGGTGGTTCATATGGTGGTTATGCTACACTAGCTGGATTGACATTTACCCCTGAAGTATATGCGGCAGGTGTATCGATAGTGGGACCATCCAATCTATTCACCTTATTAGATACCATCCCACCATACTGGGAGTCTGCAAGGACGATGTTTCATAAGCGTATGGGTGATCCAAATACAGAAGAAGGGAGAGCTCAACTCAAGAGGCAATCACCATTCTTCCATGCCAAGAATATACAAGCACCCTTGATGGTAGCACAAGGAGACAATGATCCTAGAGTAAAAACTTCAGAGTCAGATCAAATTGTCATAGCTATGAGAGACTTAGGGCTACCTGTTTCCTATCTTAATTTTCCAGATGAGGGTCATGGTTTTGCCAATCCAGATAATAATATGGCTTTTATTGCAGCTATGGAAAAATTTCTATCCCAGCATCTAGGAGGCAGGTATCAAGATGAGATTCCAACGAAGTTGATGAAGATTATAGATAGAGTAACAGTCGATGTAGATGGATTAGAAATGCCAGTCATAGTTAGTCAAGAATTTTTGGATTCAGAGATGCCTATTCCCACCATGCCAATAAATAATGGTATCTACTTATACGATTTAAGTCTCGACATGGGTGGGCAGGTTGTAGATTTTGAATTGAAGCGTCAAATAGAAATAGACGGTGACATCATCACCCTTACAGATAGCTCTGAAAGTGACATCAACTCAATGACAGATTCTGCAAAGGTCGAAATGCCTAGTTTCAAAGCACTTTCAAGACACTTCTCTCAGGGTCAAATGTTGATTACTTATAAGGTAGATAATGAGCAAATAATAGGAGAAGTAAATATGCCAGGCACTAAAACAGCTATTGGTAAATCATCAGAGGAGCCTTTCTTAATAGATGGGCCATCATTGGATATTTTCCTTTGCCTTTTGCCTCTTCACCCTAGCTACAAAGCCCCTCTCCGCGTATTTGACTCTATCAATCAGCAATTCCAAAATTACTTGTTTTCAGTCATTCATGAAGAAACAATCTTGGGGGTCCGTAGCTACAGGTGCTTACTTAAAAGTATAACTGGCAGTGAAAAATCTCAAACTATTTGGATTGCAAATTCTAGCCATCCATTTATGGTCAAAAAGTCATCCATAATGAAAGAAATGGGCGGCGCTCATCTCAATATTATCTTCAAAAGAATGGGCACTAACGATGATGAATTAGATATTTTAATTTAAGCTGGAAAGATAGAATAGGATAAAAATAAAGTCCATCCTGGTTGTAAACAGCAAATCTATCATCAGATGCTTCTGTAAATGAGTTAGGTGGTAGTTCGTCATCATTATTGTGCACATTGATTAATCCAGGCCCACCTGCAATTCCTAATTCGAAATCGAACCGATTAAAAATTCGTGTATGTGAAGAGATTCCTGCAGCCAAACCTATAACTCTTTGTTCTCTATCATAGCTAAATTGCCTAAAGAAGGTTCCAAGAAAATGGTCCTCTTTTATTACAGTACTTGTATATCTATGAAACGCAATAAAGTTTAAACTCCCTCTTGGTCTATTAGGATCGGGATCAGTTTGAAAAATATACTTTAATGACAACTTATTCCTATACCCTGTTCTTGACCTAACTGAACCAAATAGCTCAGATGAAATGTAAGCAAATTCAAATTCCAATAGATAGTCATGAATTTTTCTCTCTACGCCTACTTGAATACCAGGAAAGGTATTAAATATAGCAGATGGACTAACGGTTACAGAAATATAATCCTTATAATCCCACATTGTTAGTTGTTCTTTATCAGACTGTGCATGACAAAGAAAGGGTATGAATAATATAAGATATAAAATGGCCTTCAGTTGCATACAAGTTCCAATCTATAAGTCTATGCGTCCAAGTCTTTTGATATCTGTAATATCAGTATAATCATACTCGTGAATAGCCTGCCTACCAACAAATATAGCTAGCCCATTCTTAAGTATGACATCTGTAGTTTGTAGACCTCTTATATCATGTATAATAATAGGATTAAGATGATCACTAACATCTATAACTTTGAATCCCTCCTCATTCTCACAAACAAATAAATAATTGTTATCTAATCCAAGACCTTTGGGATCAATCATCTCTAAAGTGCTCTCTAAGATTGGTTGTTGTAAGTCCTTAATATTATAAAATCGCAATTCATTGATTTGCAAAAAATCATTACACACTCTCTCCGTACTAGACAAAGTAACATAAGCCAAAGTGTCGTTAGTAACTACAGGATCACATGGGCCAATTCCCAAATTGCCATAATTGGTTAATGATTGTTGAAATGGGATACCATCTTCACCTATCTCGTAGATATGCAATGCAGTTTGGCTGCCGATAAATAAAATACTATTTCTGTGAAACAAAGATTCTGCACCAAATCCTAGTTGTTGTGTATCTAATAATACAGGGTTGTCACTATCCTCTACTCCAAAAGTTATCAATTCACTATCCGTAATCGCATAGAGAAAATCATTGATTACCAACATATTCGCATAAGAACCACTTTGTGTGCCTTCTGAGGAACCTGCATTATTACTGCTAATTTCTTCACTGCATGCCACCAAAGTAGTCACTACTAATAGACCATAAAATAATCGCGTTATCATGAGTTGTAATTTGATTTATATTTTAACAATTATTAATCACTTGTATTCAACAGCTTGCACTATTGATAATTATCATTTTTAAATCCAGCATTCAGGTCTCTCCAGTGCCATTTCTATCCATCCTATTACAAAACCTCTTGAGGGATCTACACATTCGAAAAAACCAATATAATCAGGTGGAGCTAATAAATTCTGACTCTCAATCACATCTTCTAATACTGTTGTCAATTCAATAGATGAAAAATCGGATATATTAACGGACAATAAAGCAGATCCCACTCTGGCAAAAAGTGTATTTTCAGATATAGTAAAATCAGTACAATTTGTTATCTGCCAAAAGTAAACAGTTATAGGATTATTAGGGTCAGAATTGTCAATCACATGCACACCTAAGCCTAAATCCAGAATGAAGATGAAGTCTCCCTGTGCTAATATCTTATCTAGATTTATAAATTCCATAGGCGGATCAGTTCTTACCCTAATATCTTGAATATCTGAATATATAGGTGCCATCCCTACCGTCTTTTCTGGTAATATAATTGGGTCAGGTCGACATCCAAAAAGGAAAACTCCAAGAAATAAGAATGCACTAATAAACAAATTACATCCTCTATGTTTTTTTGAATGTAAATCTAGATTTTGAATTATAGTTGATTGAGTTGTCATTATACAATTGACTTAGATTGCCTTTGTTAAATAATTAATCTGCATTTGGTATATAATAGTGTAGACGCCTATAAATATGGTTTTCGTTGGGGCAGCACTAATTTTTTTTTAAATATCACTTTGGCAAAGTTTTCCAAGAATGCTGAGTCAAATAAATAAAAAGGGCATGTCTTGGTAGACATGCCCTTTGGTTATACTCTTTTGCAAATGCAATTATCTCTCGCACTGTTGGAAGAAAAAGTGATTTCCACATGTCTTCATAAAGTGGATATTACACACGTTCTTACCCATTATTTTGAAAGATTCCAAATCTCTTGGATTTGTAGGATCTAATTTCCTGTGTACGGTCTCGTGAGATCTCAAAGTACCCATATTGCCCGTTACTCCTCTTGGTACTCTTTCATCTATGATATCACTTGGCTTCACATCAGCCCATCCTCCTACGAATCCTAGTTGTGTAGCTACTGTATTTAAGAATCGTCTATCTCTAGTAGAGTTCTTATAGCTAGCATTTAACTTATCATAAAATGTCTTCGGAGTAAGTCCATGACAGTTGCCATACTCTGGAGCCAGTCCTAGTTTGGTCAAGGTCTTAGGTGCAGGACCAGATGGAATCTTAAACATTGGATGCGTCAAATCCGAACAGTTACATACTGGAGCTGGCGGCGGTGGTGGTGGCGGTGGAGGTGGCGGCACTACTGCAACTGGAGCTGCGACTGGTGCTGCTGCCGGTGGTGGACAACCTTTAAACAGCAACCATATTAGTGGAATAAGTAACAAAAGTAATAATGGCCAGAATTTGAGGCAGCCTCCTGACGCGGCCTTTTCTGCTACTATTGGTGCCACAGGTACAACCTTTGGCGGTGGTGGAGTAGGCTTTGCTGCAACTACTTTCTTCTCAACCTTTTTCTTCTCAACTTTTTTAGTGACTATCGTTGCCGCAGCTGCCGCTATGACTGGAGCAATATAGGCTACTCTCTCTTGTACTTCTTTGCTTCCACATGATCTGGCAACTTCACGTCCTGTTTTATCTTTAAGGACATTCATAAAAAGACCATCTCTCTTTATCGTAGAGTATTGGTCTTCAGTTTCCATGTGAGTCAGAACAGCTTTTATCTCAGAATCTCTACCAGCCTCAGTTTTGAAGCCTTCGCTTCTGAGTCTAACTGATCCATCTTTTCTATATGCCGCAAAGTAGAATTGTCCATCCTTGCCTTTAAACTTGGCAATCTTGTTTTTTTGATCTGTGATTTTATGACCCTCGTAGGCTTTACATTCGAGATAGTCATCCTCCTTGACTTTACTCTTCTTCTCAGAAAGGACATTTCTTTTTTCGTTGATAACAGAACGGCTCTTTTCTATACCGAGTGCTCTACTCTTCTCTTTTCCTTTTCCTCTTGTCTCATTTATTACTTTACGGCTAACCTCTTTTGCCTCTCCTCTGGATTCACTTATTATCTTACCAGTTATCCCTGCAGCAGTAGCTCCTAAGGCAGCAGTCGTGCCTTTAGATTTACTAGCTTGACTTTTCTGACCGCCTTTTATAGATTTTCCAGACATGAATGCAGCTAAGGCAGCTTCAGCATC
Organism: uncultured Saprospiraceae bacterium; assembly: GCA_964567435.1. Taxonomy (GTDB): domain Bacteria; phylum Bacteroidota; class Bacteroidia; order Chitinophagales; family Saprospiraceae; genus RFSX01. The sequence continues at coordinate 12,301 of CAZMMQ010000012.1, forward strand.
TGCTTTAGAATTGAATCCGCCAGATCTGGCTATCTCCTGATGATTTCCTGCTTTCAGTGCAAGGAAGAACCTCTTCATCGCTTCCTCAACCTTCCATCTTTCAGGTATCGTCTTATTCTTATTGACAGAGTCCATGCCATTATCTCTGGCTTTGGGACTACTGTATCCTTCACTTCGCATGAAGACATTCCCTGTCGTATCTAGTAAGGCAAAGTAGAAATCACCGTCCTGCTCGAAGGTAGAAAAACCTTTATGGGACTTTGAAGGGGGCTTATCAAAATAAGATTTAAGAGACAAATAGTCATCTTGTCCATGGTTCTTATTGTCCATTGTAGTTTGTTAAATTATTGAGACTTAGCTAGTTAATCATCGAAAAGATAGGAAAATAACTTCATTATGTACGTATTTAAAGCCTTGTGAGTTCAATATCTTGCACACAATAAAATGAAGCGCTTTCACTATTCAGACATCAAAAATCCATGAAGGTCACTTTACTTGATAACCAAATTATTGAATATCAACGAGGGATACATTTGCCGTATTCATATATGTGAATTTTCCCTTCTAATCGTCACATCTCTGGTAGGAGACCCAAAATAAAGGGTATTCGTGCTTCAAGGCAAGGGGTGCACCCAGAAAATTTGTTTGATGACGTTCTAGTATGGAGGTAGCAATAAGCACCATTTCCTTCTATCAATGCCCCTCTAATACCATCTCACCAGCCTTAACTTCAAGACTTAGTTTGTTCATATCTGGTGGCAATGGACAGGTAGCAAAGTCTGTAAATACACAAGGCGGATTCTGAGCAAGATTGAAATCCAACTGTATTTCTGTCTCCCCTTCTGCGGGCTTCTTAGGGTAAATAAACCGACCACCTCCATAAGAAGTCACTGCATTTGTCTCATCACCGAAGATGACAAAGTAACTTTCTCCTCCCTCATCCAGTGCGGCTAGGCGATGTGACTGCTCACCAAGCTCAAATTCTAAGAATGCACTTATTGGATAGTTAGTTGTGTTGCCAAGTACATCGGATATAGCTACCGTCTCTCCCGACTGAGGGGATATCACATTAGCCTTCAAATTGAGCGCAGGATTAACGGGAAAATAAGTGAGGCCTTCGAAATTTAATCGACTCTCAGCTAAGGTATCCTTCAGCCTGATGCCAAAGCGTCCAGCTCTATCTATGATATACCAGTACAGCGACCCATGATTGACTACAGTGTGAGGGTACCCTACTTCGACAGGGCCTCCGAGGTATTCAGAACCATTTGCTGTCACTTCTACACCTTCTACCTTTCCGAAGAATATCTCATGTCCAGTTTTCTGATAAGCACCTATCGTCTCCGTATCCGTAGGAAATATAATCTGATTATCCTCAGCACCACCTATGGTATTGACACCTTCTTCTAACCAGTGCAGTCCTATAACGGACAACCATCCCTGTGGACGGGTCAGATTTTCTAGTCTTGATTGCCTGTCTTGGTCTAGACTAGAAATATATAATGGATCTATCCCCTCCGATGTCAATGCTGCTTTTCTATTACAAGCAATGACGCTTACTAAAATCAATGAACTTAAAAGAATTCTACTCATAGGTAAATAGTTAGTTGTAAAAATAGATCTTATGGTTCAAATCCCTACACCGATCTGAGCACCAAAGACAGTATTAAACATCTGGGTGATGCCTTAAGTATTTGTGACTTGATGTATAGATGTAGGTCAATCAAGATTTAGTGTGCTTTCTTTCACCTTTAAGGCAAGCTTTTATAGTAGTTCTCAATCCAATAGAAATAGTGTTCTACATATACTAAGCCAGTTAGAGACCAAAAGTGGGTGCCTGAGAATGAATTATTCTGTGTTAAATACAAAAAAAGGTTAACTGAATAGACTATTCAGGCTACAGGATTTTTATTGATGGATAGTTGATTGGATGGCCTTTAGCCATTTTAGCTAAGGAGGTTTAAATGGCGTTAAAAACAATGGCCATTGTTTGACGACTGGAAGAAGGAGTTTGGCGCTTGTTTAACCATTTAAAGCTGAGTTAATGTTAAGAAATGGGTAGAGCCTAGAATTTTATTTCTGTTTTTCAATGAAAAAGAAAACCGCTGGTAGGCAAGTACGATTAGCTAGATTCTAAATGTGGAAACTGCTCATTTTCGATAACAGTTTAGCATTACTATCTATGTGAATCTGTTGATTTATGGTGCATCTTAGATGCGCTATTAAGAAGGTTAATTTAAAATCTAATTCCAGTAAATAAGCCAATTCCCGCCAGCCTACTGTTTTCAGTTATATTCATAGATAAATCGTTAATTTGATTTACTCCTAGAAAGGAACTTAAGGATACAAATAACTTTGTAGATCCTACTTTAAATTCATAACCAAAACCAATACTCAAGTCTAGAATAAAATTGTTGAATTCTGCTGTGCCAGTACTTGTATTATCACCGCAAAGAAAAAAGGTATGCGTAGAATTATTTCTCACCAAAAACTTAGGCCGTAATCCTCCAATAGCATACAGATGATTGGCTTCGCCAGTGAGTTTATATTTTATTTCTATTGGAATTATTAAATACGAAAAATCTACTAAGCTTGTACTAAAAGATTTATTGATATCAACACTACCATTAATAAGATCTGATGCAAAGTTGAGAGAAAAGTCGAAGGTTTCATAATCATATTGTTCTATGGAAACACCAGTTCTAATTTGGATGAGATCAGATATATCAAAGTATAAGTCTAAAGCAAAGTTATATGATAGTGAAGAATTAGTTCTAGAAGCCAAATCACTTTCAAATATCGAATAGGATTGTAACACACCAGTAGAAATCCCGAAATCAAATTTAGATTCGCTTTGGGAGTAACTGGATGTTGAGATTAATATTAAGGAAAAAAATAAAATAGTCCTGAATGATTTTTGTGGATTCATGTACTCTAACTTGAGATTAGGCTCTGATAATTCTAGGATTAATAACTTAATTGGAATCGTTATTGGGTTTACACGTAATATTATATGAGAATTCTTAGTCAGAATTTGTCATTTCAGTTCTCCAATTTCAGCCCAACGCTTCTCCTAACTTCTTCAGCGCCGCCTCTATACCAGGCACATGTGCGCCACCTGCAGTCGCAAAAAATGCTTGACCACCACCTCCTCCTCTAATCTCAGTAGCCATATCACGTACAAGTGTGCCTGCATTGAGGTTTTGACTTTCTACTAGACCTTTGCTGATCATAACCATCAGCTGCGCCTTACCACCACTTTCCATTCCGATAGCATATACGCCATCACCCAACTCCTTCTCCATCTCGAAGAGCATTGTCTTTGCGGCTTTAGAATCTGACAAGTCTATTTTCTCAGCAAGAAACTGATAACCACTCTTGGTGACCACCTTCTGCTTAAGGTCTCCTTTGATATCCCCTGCCTGCGCTGATTGTAATTTCTCTATCTGCTTCTTGAGCTTTCTATTCTCTTCCTGTAAGTCAAGGACAGAACTATAGACATTCTTAGGATTCTTAAAGATACCTTCGATAGAGCCTAAGGTACTAAGCCTTTCTTCCAGATGTGCATCAGCTGCTTCACCTGTAAGGGCAGTAATCCTGCGCACACCAGCTGCTACACCAGTCTCTGAGGTTATTCTAAATAGACCAATAGAACCTGTAGAACTGACATGACAGCCTCCACAAAGCTCTGTGGAGTAAGTGTCATCAAAAGTGATCATCCTCACCGTATCTCCATACTTTTCTCCAAACAGCATCATAGCGCCTGCTTCTTTGGCTGCTTCTATATCTATAGATCTTTTTTCATCTAGAACTATATTCTCTCTTATTTTTTGATTGACAATTTTCTCTACTTCTTTAATCTGGTCATCAGTCATCTTTTCAAAATGCGAGAAATCAAATCTCAACAAATCCTCCTTAACCAAAGACCCTTTTTGTTGTACATGTGTTCCAAGAACCTGTCTTAGTGCCGCATGCATCAGGTGTGTAGACGTATGGTTGCATTCTATAGACATTCGGCGCTGAGCATCTATGGTCGCCTGAGCCGTATCTTTTATATTATTAGGTATCTTATCTACATAATGGATAATGACATTATTCTCCTTACGAGTATCCAGTACCTTCAGACTATTTGGTCCAAATTTAAGATAGCCAGTATCACCTACCTGACCTCCGCCTTCCGCATAAAAAGGTGTTTTATCTAATATGAGCTGATTAAAGGCTGTCCCTTTTTCTTTCACGATTCTATATTTCAGCACTTTGACTTCATCTACTTGGTTGTGGTCATAACCCAAAAATTCTGTTTCAGTCCCACGATGCACTTCCATCCAATCTCCAACTTCTTTACTGGCATCTGCTCTTCCCTTGGCTTTCTGTTCTTCCAAGGCTCTTACAAATTCATCCTCATCTACTCTCCACCCCTTCTCTTCTGCAACCAATCTTGTTAAATCAAACGGGAATCCATATGTGTCATAAAGCAAAAAGGCATCTTGACCACTTAAGGTTCCATCGTCTATTTTCAATGCTTCTAATCTTTTAAGCCCATCCTCGAGTGTTTTTAGAAATGATCTTTCTTCTTGCAGGATGACTTTCTGTATAAAGTCTTTCTGGCTATTTAATTCAGGGAAGATATCCTTAAACTGCTCAGCGAGCATAGGAACCAACGTATTAAAGAAAGGTTCTTTAATACCCAGAAATGAATAAATATATCTGGTTGCTCTTCTAAGGATTCTTCTTATCACGTATCCTGCGCCCGTGGCACTAGGCATCTCTCCATCAGCTATGGTAAAGGCGACTGCTCGAATATGGTCAGAGACCACTCTCATCGCTATATCTGTCATATTATCTCCACTGTAGTCTCCAGTATACTTAATACCTGTTTTCTCCTGTAGATAATTAATATAAGGTGTGAACAAATCTGAGTCATAGTTGGCTGTTTTCCCTTGGATGATCATACACAATCTCTCGAAGCCCATACCAGTATCAATATGCTTCTCTGGTAAGGTTTCTAGTTCTCCATTTGCTCTCCTATTATATTGTATAAAAACAAGATTCCATATTTCGATAACCATCGGGTCATCCATATTGACTAAGTCCTTTCCTGGCTTAGCAGCTCTGGCAGCATCATCACGCATATCATAGTGAATCTCACTACAAGGCCCACATGGACCCGTGTCTCCCATCTCCCAGAAGTTATCCTTCTTATCAAAAGGAAGTATCCTTTCTTCTGGGACATATTTTTTCCAAATGTTGGTCGCTTCTTCATCCAAAGAAGTGCCATCAATTTTGTCTCCTTCGAAAACGGTAATGTATATGCGCTCCTCATCTAGACCATACTTATCTACAAGCAATTCCCATGCAAAGTCTATAGCTCCTTCCTTGAAGTAATCTCCAAAAGACCAATTGCCTAACATTTCAAACATCGTATGATGATAGGAATCTCTTCCAACCTCTTCCAAGTCATTATGCTTGCCAGATACCCTCAGACACTTCTGTGTATCAGCTATTCGGCTATTACTGGCCTTTTGATGACCTAGAAAAGCATCCTTGAACTGATTCATTCCTGCATTGGTAAACATCAATGTCGGATCGTCCTTGACAAGGATAGGGGCGGACTTCACAATCTCATGACGTTTCGATTCAAAATATTTAAGAAATGTCGTCCGTATCTCAGATGATGTCATCATAATGGTACTAGAAATTTATATTAATAATATTATATATGTGTTAATTACTCTATTTCAATGGATTCATTACATGTACTCTATTGCAAGACAGATGATTTATATATCACATAATTATCTATATGAATAAATTTTATGTCACTTTTATTTTGTAAATATCAGCCACAAGTTTATTTTCGTCAGCGCAAATTGTCCCATAATCATTTCGTGCAAAAGAAAACCACTGTCAAAACTACTAATTCTAACTTTGGCGAAATTGTATGAGTAGAGAGAAATATATATTTAATGATAGCACGCTGAAATATGAGAAAGCTACCACTACAATTGGTAAGCGTCTTCTCAAAATTTCTGGATTTCTTGTTATAGTGTTATTGTGTTCGTTTGGTCTGTATACCGCTGCATATACGATCATACCAACCCCAAAAGAGATTTCCATGCAAAGAGAGATGAATCAGATGGAGTATCAGTTCAGCACACTTACCTCAGACTTCGAAAAAATATCCTCCCAACTAGAACAACTACAAGATAAAGATGCAGAGGTGCACAGAATGATTTTCGGTATAGATCCTATCAACGAATCCATCTGGGAAGGAGGAACAGGTGGAAGTGAAGAAAATCAATATTATGCCTCCGTGACCAACTCAGAAATGTTTATTACTGAAGCCCAAGACAAGGTCAAAAAGTTAGAATATAAGCTCACCCTACAACGAAACTCTTTAGATACCATATACTCTTTGGCTAAACAAAGAGAGGAAAAGTTAGCTTCTATACCATCTATTAAGCCAGTCCAGGAAGACAAGCTCAAAAGAAAGATGAGACATATGTCTGGTTATGGCATCAGAATTCATCCGGTACATAAAGTCAATAAGTTTCATAAAGGCATAGACTTTACCGCTCCGACTGGCACGGCTATTCAAGCCACTGGCAACGGTGTGGTGACAAGAGTCCAAAAAAGAAAGATTGGCTATGGTAACAATGTAATTATTGACCATGGCTTCGGCTATACTACGATGTATGCCCACATGAAAGAAATTCATGTCAATAAAGGAGATAAGGTGACTAAAGGCCAGCAGATAGGGACCATTGGCAGTACAGGAACCTCTACTGCACCTCACCTCCATTATGAAGTCAGAATAAATGATAGACCAGTCAATCCTATAGACTATTGTATGGATGGCTTATCTCCAGAAGAATACAAAGAGCTAGTCAAAAGAGCCGCAGCAGCGAATCAATCCTTTGATTAATCACTTATAAGATCAAAAACCAGCTTATCATTGTGTTCTAGTACTAAGGATATAATGACCAAAACTCGAACCAATCACTCTCCCAGGTGATTGGTTTTTTGCAATATGACTATATACTTAGGATGTAAAGCGCATCCTGTCACTAAAAGTTAAAAATGCAATAAGGTTGCATAAATTTGTCTTCTTTGTGCAACGTCGTTGCACAAACTTATATATATTTGCGAGAAAATTAGATTATGAAAGAACTAAAATTTTTATTTACCGCTGCTTTATTAAGCACGCTTATGTTTACTTCTTGTACAGAAGATCCTGAAGAAGAGACAGGAGAGGAATTGATAACTACTGTAGAGTACACTTTGACGCCAAACGACGGCTCTGCTCAAGTGTCCATGATTTTTAGAGATTCTGATGGAGATGGTACTCCAGAAGAATTGAGTACTTCAGGACCATTAACAGCAGGTGTATCATATTCAGGGTCTATACAATTCTGGAACGAAACAGAAGATCCGGCAGAAAGAGTGACTGAAGAAATAGAAGAAGAAGATGATGAACATCAAGTCTTTTTCGAAACGACACTCGTTGGACTCAATGTAGCCTACAATGACTCAGATGACAATGGGCTTCCAGTGGGACTATTGACTACGCTTACAGCAACTGATCCAGGTGAAGGTGGCTTGAGAATCACACTTAGACACGAGCCAAATAAGACCGCTGCTGGTGTTCAGAATGGAGACATTACAAATGCTGGTGGTGAAACTGACATAGAAGTAACCTTCACTTTTGAGGTTATCTAAGAATCAAGAGGACAAGCATATAGAAAACAACTCAAGCTATTCATTATTGTAATGCTGAAAAAGGACTGTCACTTTATAAAAGAGTGTCGGTCCTTTTTTCTAAAAAGTTCAATTTAGTCTGTGACTTAATCTTTAGTCACTTTGCAATTCATTATTTATGTACCCGTATTAAAAATACAACTCTTAAAATCACTTGCCTCAAAATTGAAACTCAGTAAGACATATTTAGTATGCACGTTTTTACTATCACTAATTCCACTTTTAGGAATAAGTCAGCACTGTGATTTTCAAATCTCAGGAACTGTCACAGACAAGGGTCCTAATACCCCCCTTCCTTATGTCAATGTAATCATCCAAGAGCTACACAAAGGCGTCTTGACAGATGAAAATGGCTATTACCAATTTGATAATATCTGTCATGGAGATTATCATTTGATATTTTCTCATATAGGTTGCGAAACCAAGACACAGCACCTCCATCTTCATGGAGATACCATCGTTAATTATGCACTGATGCATTCCGCTATTTCTCTGGATGACATTATTATAGAAGGCAGTAATGAGCAGGACACACAATTCAGCCCCTCTGCTACGATTACCACACAGCAGATTGAAGACCAAGCATCCAGTTCCTTAGCCGATATTACAAAAGAAATAAGTGGTGTCAGTTCTCTTAGTAATGGGAGTGGCATATCAAAACCTGTCGTGCATGGGTTATTCGGCAACCGACTTTTAATTCTCAATAATGGGGTCCCACAAAGTGGGCAGCAATGGGGTAATGATCATAGTCCAGAGATAGACCCACTAGCCGCAGACCAAATCACTGTACTCAAAGGCACAAGTGCTATAGAATACCCTGGCGGCAACTTAGGAAGCCTAGTCTCCATCATGCCAAGCAAAATCATCAATGAACCCCACTTGCATGGTCATTTTATATCAGCCTATGAAAGCAATGGCCGTGGCATAAGTCTCAATACAAAACTGCAAAAATACTCCCCCGTTCTAGCATGGAGAGTCAATGCCACTTATAAGAAATATGGTGACAGAAGCGCCCCAGATTACTTTCTAACTAATACCGGCTCCGATGAGTGGAGTGCCTCATTGCAATTAGAGAAATCATGGAATGATAAACTATTTGTGGACTTCTATTCTAGCATCTTCAGTACTCAGATTGGCGTACTGCGAGGATCGCACATAGGAAATATCACAGATCTCGAAGGCGCATTATCCAGAGAGGTGCCTCTATTTACTGATCCGGAATTCAGTTATGACATAGGCCCACCTAGACAGGAAGTGACACATTACTTGAGTAAAATAACAGGCAACTATTATTTTCAAGATAATCAGTCCATCAAATTCTCACTTGCAATACAGATTAATGATAGAGCAGAATTTGATATCCGAAGACTGAATCGTAGTGAGATACCCGCCTTGGATTTGTTTCAATTCACCTTGGATACTGATCTCAAGTACAGCACTGTTACTGCAAGTGGTTGGCAACTGAAATTAGGTCAGCAGAACACGCTAAAAGACAACGTCAATGTGCCAGGGACTGGCGTACTGCCACTCATACCCAATTATGCCTCATGGCGATCTGGGGTTTTTGCAAGTCTGTCTAAAAAGAAAAACAACCTGAGTTACAAATTTGGTGGACGATATGACTTCGAATATCAAGATGTCAGAACACTGACCAGGCGCTTCCCTAGAGAAGTTATTCCCTTCGAAAATTTCTTTCATAGCGCCGCTGGGACCGCAAATTTGGTTTACGAACCCTCATTCAATCATAGTTTCCAATTGGGCTTGGGTGTCGGATTACGTAACCCTGCCATCAATGAGCTCTATAGTGATGGCTTACACCAAGGCGTCAGTGGCATAGAGGAAGGAAGCATCAATCTAGCTTCCGAAAAATCTCAAAAACTAACCTTAGAATACCAGTGGTCCCCAAGTACAAAATTCTCATTCTCAGCACTGGGATATAGCCATCTATTCAGTGACTATATCTTTCTCAATCCTCAGCGTGAATTCAGACTGACCATCAGAGGGGCTTTCCCCGTCTTTCTGTATGAGCAGACGGATGCATTTATAGCAGGACTGGACCTAACATCAAAGTTTACTTTATCTGAGTCACTTTACTTTAATGTCAGATACAGTTTTCTCAGAGGACAAGACTTGACTAAGGATATCCCCTTGGTCAATATGCCAGCAAATAATGGCTTAGCCAGTATAACCTACAGGCATAATGAACATATACACATCAATAATTTTCTACACTTAGATCAGTTGGAATTAGAGCTGAATAATAGGTATGTCTTCAGACAGAATAATCTGTTAGATGAACAAGACTTTACGCCTACACCGCCTGCGTACAACTTGATAGGTCTTAAGATATCCACCAATCTGATTTTTCCATCTTATAAGTTACGATTGTTCACCTCTATCACCAATTTGGCGAATGTCCAGTATCGAGATTATCTCAATCGACTCAGATACTTCGGCGATGAAAATGGAAGAAGCTGGACGATAGGGTTGAATGTGAAATTTTAAGTCATCAGACAAAGGAAAGTTCAAGAAGGACATCTTTATAAGGAATTATTTATTCCGTATCTTACCAACGCCACAGTGTAAAATAAGATCTTTATACAAAGAGGCCATCATGAAAATCCACATGTCTAAGAACAACAAATTATCTCTATACTTTTGGTATTCTTTAGCACCGCTATTAGTGGGAATTATAGTCTACTTAATGGTAGGGTCGATGGACACTTTCATTTACAAAATGGCTAGTTATTTCATAGGTCATGATATATTACTTAATCTAAGGATGGACATAGCGCTTACGAGTGTAATCCAAAATCATCTAGCGGATGGGTTATGGGCTTTCTCTCTGACGAGCACACTTGTTTTAGTCTTTCATCAAGCTTATTCCCGTCAAGCACTTTTATTAATCGCCATTTTCTCATTAGTTGGATTTGAATTAGCGCAGCATCTGAGTTGGATTCATGGAACGGCGGATATATATGACCTTGTGATAATGGTCCTTTGTGCGGCACTGGCTTTTTTCATTACAACTAAAAAACAACCTTATGTACAACTTCTTGAAACTCATTAGCCTGCTTGGTCTATTCTTTCTTATTGGTACAGCGACTTCTGAGGAGTCTGATACAGAATATCAAGAATATGATTGCATCATAGAATTGACTAACGATGCATTTATACTGACCAGCCTCACTGATGCAGATATAACTAACGCAAACCTGACTGCTTTACTAATCCGTGATACAGTAAACTTATCTGTAGATTCTATATCATATTATAGCTTAACAGGCTACTCTCAAGAGGCATTGACTACAGATACTATCTTATTCAGTTCCTTCTCCACTGATAGAGATACTGCTACTTTACCATCTGGTACAATACCATCAAGTTTCAGTTTGGATTTCTTTGATGACATCAATGAGATTGAATACTCCAAAGTGCATTTGTTTTAAGATGGCTTGGACTAGGTGAATAGGTCTTATTCATTCATAACCGATGATTCACTTTTTCGGACCCGAATCCTCTTTACGCATTATCTTAGAAAATCAGAGAAAATTGCATGAACAATCAATGAATTCCTAAGGTTTATTAGAGGTATGGCTCTTGAGGAGACTAATTCTCAGAACTTAAAAGCCTATATTTGCGCCCTGATTCTAAAAAACGAACAAAAGGATGGATTCTAAAGACCTGATCTATTTAGATAATAATGCGACAACTCCCACAGACCCTAGGGTTGTGGAGGCCATGCTCCCTTACTTCAGCAATCATTTTGGCAACGCAGCCAGCCGTAATCATCCTTTTGGGTGGGTAGCGGAAGATGCTGTGGATAAAGCTAGAGGACAGATTGCTAACCTCATCAATGTCGATCCAAGAGAAATAATCTTCACTTCTGGTGCTACAGAAGGAGACAACTTGGCACTCAAAGGAGTATTTGAGATGTATGCTAAGAAAGGTAATCATATAATTACACTTAAGACTGAGCACAAAGCCGTACTTGATTCCTGTAAGAAGATAGAAAAGTTGGGTGGTGAGGTGACATATATGGATGTGGATCGAGAAGGCCTAGTAGATCTAAAAGCATTGGAGGCTGCAATCACTGATAAAACTATCCTAGTCTCTATCATGTTTGCCAACAATGAGACAGGTGTCATCCAACCTATGAAAGAAATCGGTGAGATTTGTGCGCGGAAAGGCGTTCTTTTCATGAGTGATGCGACACAGGCAGTTGGTAAGATTCCTGTGGACCCTAAGGCTTTAGGTATACATCTGATGGCATTTACTGGTCATAAGATGTATGGACCCAAAGGCGTCGGTGCTCTTTTTGTCAATAGAAAGAGCCCCAGAGTAAAGGTTACAGCACAAGTAGATGGTGGAGGACATGAGAGAGGGATGCGATCTGGAACACTTAATGTTCCTGGTATCGTAGGATTTGGAAAGGCAGCAGAGTTGTGTCATCAGGAAATGGAGTCTGAGGCAAAAAGACTCTCAGGGTTAAGAGACAAATTGGAAACAGAACTCTGCAAAATAGAAGAAACATATATCAACGGAAGCACTCAAAATAGAATGCCTCATGTTACTAATATCTCATTCAAGCATGTAGAAGGAGAAGGGCTGATGATGACTTTTAATCAGCAAATTGGTGTGTCGTCAGGCTCTGCATGTACGTCTGCTTCTCTAGAGCCATCATATGTCTTAATTGCATTAGGGCTAGGAGATGATTTGGCTCATAGTAGTTTGAGATTGAGTCTTGGCAGATTTACCACAGAAGAAGAAATCGATGTTGCCATCAAGCAAATCGGTGAGGGAGTACATCACATGCGGGACTTGAGTCCAATATGGGAAATGTACAAGGAAGGGATCGACCTAGATCAGGTGGAATGGTCAGCTCACTAGTGGAAGAGAAACTTATTACAACATATATTTGTTTATCAATAAAGTAAACTAACAACCATGGCATATTCTGAAAAATTACTTGACCACTTCAAGAAGCCAAAAAATGTAGGTACTCTGGACAAAAGCAGTGATGCGGTAGGAACAGGACTTGTAGGCGCCCCTGAGTGTGGTGATGTAATGAGATTGCAAATAGAAGTAGATCAGGAATCGAAGGTAATCAAGGACGCTAAGTTCAAAACATTTGGATGTGGTTCTGCAATCGCTTCATCGTCATTAGCAACAGAGTGGCTTAAAGGCAAGACTGTGGACGAAGCACTACAGATAGACAATATGGCTATCGTAGAAGAACTAGCTCTACCACCAGTAAAGATTCATTGTTCTGTATTAGCTGAAGATGCTATTAAAAGTGCCGTAGCTGATTACAAGAAAAAGAATGGTCTAGAAGACTAGTTTACATTTCTTTTTTCATCTCTTTAAAAGACCAATGTTATGTTATTTGTAGCAGACAGCGCAAAACAGAAAATCACAGCATTGATGACAGAAGCAGGGCTCAATGAAGGACATTTCGTTAGAGTATCTGTGACTTCAGGAGGTTGTAGTGGTTTGTCTTATAATTTGGATTTTGATAATGCCTCACTTCCTGATGATCAGGTTTTTGAGGACAACGGCGTGAAGGTTGTGACAGACCTCAAAAGCTTTTTGTATCTATGTAACACGACACTAGAGTTTTCTGGAGGATTGAATGGGAAAGGCTTCTCGTTCAATAATCCAAATGCATCTAGAACTTGCGGTTGTGGAGAAAGCTTTGCTGTGTGATCTAAAATCACATCAATATTCTGACTGCTTAACTCATTGTCCTTCAATGTATTTCTCTTGACTTTTCTTACTGATCCTTTTTAGTAATTATATCGAATTTATAATGGTACGAGCTTTTATAATTGGTGCTATTAGTATTTTAATCTCTTGCTCCACCTATAGTCAGAGAGCCTATGTCATCGATATCAATAAGACGGCGCTTCTCCATAAGAATGGCAAGACAACAGAGACATTGTCCACAGATTATCTTCCAGACAATATTAAGCGCATAGAGCATCTGATTATATCCAAAAAATATAGTCTTTGGGTAATCAGCGATACGACTTTCATTGCTGACCTCAGAAATCAAACACTGTATAAAAAACTGCCAGGTGAATTATCAATATATATTCGAGATGATCACAATGCAATGCGTAATAGGGAAAATCAGTCATATCATGCGATCCAAGGAGACTTTATCGGCAACATTCAAAATCAATTTTGTCGAGAATATATTATCACCAATAACAAGGATTATTTCAATTCTTATAAGTGTGCTGGGGCCATTCCATACACCAACATATTTAAGCTGCCCTATTCTCTTCCAGGATTTCCTATCCAACAAGACTTGGTTATTAGTAAGAATGGAGAGGACATACCAGTAAGAATGACATTTAATGTAGTGAAGACGATTATTCCAAAAGACATGGGAATACAAATAAAAATCCTAGAGAACCAAATCAATAGGTCTAAAAATCTAAACAGATGCGCAAAAGACAGTAAGGTCTTTGATGAAATTGATAAAAAGCTTTTGCGTCAGATAACCAAGGCCACCAATGCTTATGACTTCAATCTGCAACCCTACCCCAATATGCTACATGATATCCCTGTGCTCAATGGTAACATAGAAAAGTTAGAAATCAAGAATGGAAAAAATCTAGTTAAAACCATTCTGTATAATGACAAATCTCGTCCTACACATATTATCACACATACCGACAGCACTAGTGATACACTATTACTAGACTATCCGCTCAACCATGAGGATAAAATTGCTTCATTCCCCTCTAGTCTCTATAAGGAAGATAACGACAATGATTACTTCTATTACGACATTGGGCTTCATGGTTTGAAGGGTAAGAAAGATGGAAAGCAATATGAGATACAAGTAGATGAGACCTTAAAATTTAAGACGCTTAATACGACTGATATTACTTCTGGATTGACTTCCAAGTTAGAATATAGATACAATGACAATCAATTGGCTTCAATATATAATCTTGACACCAAAGAGAATGACGCTGTATTAGATTACTTCCAGAATGGCCTCCTGCGGAGCTGGCAATCCAGTGAGATGACCTATGATGGACTAAAAGGACGGGTCTGCTACACCTATACGATCGGTGAGACAAAACCAGGCTTATGGGAATCACATGTCAAGATAAATTGGCCATTCAAAGAAACGTCAGTCACCATACTCAGATTTGACCCTAATTATAATCTGGTGTACTCGAGCAATAAAAATCTCTCTGATAGAGTGATGGTGGACGAGTGGCAGTATACGATTACCTACAGTGATGCCAGGTCAAATAAATAAAGCTCATAAGCTCTAGCTTATTCTATATACAACCCTTTGTCATAATTAGGTACAAGAAATAGGATGCGTATGCATTCTGACCCATTGCTTCTTCTGCCTAGCTTTAACTCTTCTTGCCCACCACCCAATGGTATTTTAAATATTTGTCAGACTGACAATAGCTTAGTAATCGGACATTTCAGTACTGAACCACTTGTTTCAACTTGGGTGCTTACTAAATACTATGAAGTACTAAAGGCTATTCTATACTGAGTTACTCCTGCATAAGCATTGTTGCTGCAGTTTTGAATTCTTTCCAGTCGAATTTTCTATTCTTATCAGCATCTAATCCTTTGAGCATAGTATCAGCAACTACACCTGAGAGTAATCGACTGACCTTAGCTGATTTGACAAGACGCTTAAGTTCCTTCTTGGTCAAGTAACCATCACTGTTCTTATCGAAAAACTCAAAAGCTTCCTTTGGCGTATCAAAACTCTGAGTAATGAGTATTCTAATTTTCTTAAGTATATCTTTCTTGGATGCCATAAGTTTCTATTTCATTTGTCTCAATATTAATTATTTCATAAAGAGTTAATCATTACATAAATCCACCCTACCCACACATTTATATTAGACATGAAAAGAATGAATAAAGCCAAATTGATATTGATCCGGTTTTTCTTTCTCCAAAATAACTGCGTAAGTAATAAGGGAATCCACATCAACGCCATATAAAGAAACCAATAAGGCCAGGTTCCTCGAAACCAAGGTGAATAAATACCAGCATACGAGCCCATCACGATGTGAAATAAATAGGATGCAATTAGGAAAGAACCTAAAACACAGAAAATCAGATTGGTTATATTCATTGGTTTCTGGTATTTCTTTTCTCTGACTTTGCATACCTTAATTGCAAGGTGCGAAACGAACAAAACGAGTGCAAGAATAGAAAATAGCCTACCTGATATATAGTAGATAGGATTGATGGTAGTGTGCCAGCCTGGTGAAACATCATACATAAGTTCAGATGTATTAAGAGGTCAATAAATAATATAACTTTATCCTCAAACTCATTAAAATCAATAGGAATGACAACGTGGTCCTCTACTAAGAGGCTTGCCACTTACTACTTTCTTTGTGTTCATTTTTTCAATCAAAACACCAAAAAGGAATTAATTGTAATCTTAATTATATGCGACAGTTAATTTATATAACTTTTCTAGTTTTTCAAAGCTGGGCTATTCTTTCTCAGTGCCCATGTGCCCATGTCCCTATTGACTCCTCTATCTCAAATTTCAAGAACATCATTAGCGTAGAACTAATTGCAAAATCAAAGAACAATCAAAAATTGAGCAAACAGCAACAATTTCCAAAAGGAATAATAAACGAGTTCAAAATTATTGAAGTTTACACTGGAAGATTTGAACCAGGTGACACAATCACTTCTCTAACAGGAAATGGACGAGAAGACAATGGGTTTGTTTTTGAAATCGGAGAACAATATATATTGTTTCATGAAAGATATATAGACAAATGTTCTCCAACTCAAAAATACAATCGAAAAATGAGTTTAAAATTGCATAGTATTCTAAACCCTAACAAACCTCCTCCAATACCTCTACCTCCATCTTATACATCGAAGATGTGGAAGTATGAAACAAATGCAAACTATTACTGGAATGGATTGAAAGCTGAAATTATAGGCGAAAACAAAGAAGAAACTTTAGATGAATTCTATACCCAAATTACTAATTCAGGAGAAATTTCAGCAAATAGTTTAATAACAATAAAATTAAATAATGAAGGTCGAGTAATTCAGTCGAGAATAATAAGTCAAGCGTACGATATTGAAGCTGACCTCCCTAAGTCATTAAAAATATTCATAGAGCAAAACTTTATTTTTCAGACAAAAGATGAACGTTGCTTAATTGAAAATTCAACATGGCGTTATAGATATAAATAGTAAAATAGGACAGTGAATATTTTCATCATTATTATTACCTCATATTCAAATAGGTTCGTCGTTTTATAATAAAGTAGTGTATATAAAAAAGACTTCCTTGCAAGCAGTCAAATCATAAAATAAAACCGACATATTAAAAAGTCAATAATTGCGTTATTTCTTCAAAAAGTTTTACCAAACATTTATGAGCAATCTAAAAAAGAACATCCATGGTTTCGATTAAACAAGTTTTCCGGTTACTAATTTTTAATTATTTACTCATCATCTCATCTTCTAGTTTCGGAAATACTCCATGTTTATATAAGCTTACAAGCAATGTAAAAATCACACAAGCCGATTTAGATTTATGTGTAGAAGAATTAATAAAGGATAAAGAAAATTCACGTAAAACTTTTTGTGCAATTGTAAATGAACTTACAAAAAAGGAATATCAGCCCGTCCAGAGTTACTTTATAGCATCTGATATAATCCTAGAATTAAAACCGAATGACACAATTTCAGTATTCCAGCGATATCTGGCCATGAAGAAGATCTTGAAGAAAATCGTCCAAAGTAAATTGATTGAGGAAGAAATTATAATCGAAAATCTAAATCAGATAGTGTTACCATGTACATTCAATTCGATATTCGACTTGTATAGTAATCCTTCTAAAACGCTGATAGAAAAATTGGAAAAACATCTTGTAAATAACATTGATACTAAGCTACAATTTCATGAGTCGCTTAGAATAAACTATGCTAGGACTATCATTAAATTCAACAACTACAATGTTTCAAAAAAACTGGCAAGCTTCTTTATTAATGATTATCCAAAGCAGTTATCTAGAATGATAACTATAGCTAATAATAATGGCAGGTTAGATTTAGTATTCCCAGGTGATACAAGAAATCTAGTTTTAAAAACATTATTTGAGCAAATCGAAAACGAAAATATGTTCCAGTCATACAGTACTGTACAAACCATAGAGGACATAACAACCTTAAAATTTATAAACAAGTACTTCAGATTTCCTGACAGAGACCGACATTATAAAGCAGTACGTAAAAAAGCGCTAAAGTATTATAGGAAGAATTATCAATAGAACACCACCCTATTCCACATTCAACCCCTTGTTATTAGTATCCTTGTGATACTGATCAAAGACTTCATCCACTGGCTCCCATAGCTCTATTTTATTTCCATCCGGATCCAAAATGTGAACAAACTTTCCATAATCGTAGGTTGTGATTTCATCACAGACAGTCACCCCTTCTTCTATCAGCTCGCCTACTAGCCATTCTAGATCGTCCACTCTATAGTTGACCATGAAAGGACTTTCTGTCTGGCTGAAGTGATCACTCCCTCTGGACATCGTACTCCATTGTAAGTAGCAACTTTTGTCTGGATTATTCCATTGGCGGGTTTTGAATGTGGCGCCATATGCATTGGTCTCCATACCAAGGTGGCGAGCATACCATTCCCTAAGCTTTTTTGGGTCATCTGTTTGAAAAAAAATTCCTCCTACTCCCTTGACTCTTCTTTTTTCTGACATATTATTTAATTATGGTTTATACAATACATTGAACCTGATATTTGCATAAAGCATGATGACTTATCATATTAGTAATCACACTCTAGTAAGCTTTCAGGTATAAACCTAAGGTGATAGCACCTAATCCATAACTACCTTCAGCAAATACTCCAAAACGCCAAAATAGATTATAGCGGATTCCTGCGCCACCACCCCAAGCGGTATATTGTGTCTGTTCCGCAACCCTGGGTCCTACATAATTTGGATCATTATTGATATCTTCAAATCCAACACCTAAGGCAAAAAAGGCATAGGCATCCAATCTTTCACTTTCAAATATATAAGGATGATATGACACTCTTCCTGCAAGGATAAGTTCAGATCTATCCCCATCTTCGATATCTTGGATTCTAAAATTCACAACAGCTCCAAACCCAAAATCTCCAGAGTTCACTACACTGTCATCTAGTGTTCTCCCAAAGATATATGAGAACCCTTGTCCTTCGCCTACACTATAACCTACACTATGAGATTTGGTGAATTCTTGTGATATGACTTCATTTAGAATGGTGAATCCTAGCATCTGTAGACAGACTAAAATGATTGTTCTTTTCATGTTTTGTTCTTTTTATTGAATTTTTTCTCTCTGCCAATATGCCCAGCTCATCTGTTTATTTGCACAATTCATCAGAAAAAGATAACGGTATTCTGCAAAGAGCAATAAATTAATAGTGTAATTATCAAAAACATCAAATCTAAACAAATGAAATACTTCAATACTTTAACCTTCCTGTTACTAATCACTTCTCTTTTTTCTCAACGAGTGACTCAAGAATTAGAGGAATTCAACTCCCTTGATGTTGCAACTGGTGTGGAAGTCAACCTTAGACAAGGTGAGCCAAGGGCAGACATTAATGTCAAAAAAGGAAATATTGAAGACCTCATAGTAGAAGTCAACGGATCGGAATTAAAGATAAAGTTTAAAAATAACAGAGGATGGAACTGGTCTAGCGGATCTAGACATGCTAAAATAGATCTTTACTGCGGCGATCTGAAATCCATAGAAACATCATCTGGTGCCAGTGTCGAATCAGACTTTATTATGAGTACAAAGCACTTCAGCGCAGATGCTTCCAGTGGCTCAACAATCTCAATATCTGTGGAGTCCAACAGCTTTACTGCAGATGTATCCTCAGGTTCTGTTGTAGAAGTTGATGGCGTTACTGATGAGTTAGAAGTAGATGCGAGTTCTGGTGCATCATTTAGAGGCGTTCGCATGAAGGCTAAGGAAGTAAATGCAGATGTATCCAGTGGTGCAAGCATCAAAGTTTGGTCAACGGACAAATTTGAAGGTGGCGCCAGTTCTGGAGGTTCTATAAAGTATAAGGGGAATCCTAAGTATACTAACATTGATTCAGGCAAATGGTCTGGAGGCTCAATTGTAAAAATTTAGTCGGAATCATCTAGAAATTGGTCCTTTTTTAGATTTTTTAGCCATTTTGAAGAATTGTAGTCATTAATGGTAATTCTAGTGCAGAATATCCTCCATATTCCAATGCTTACTCATCATTAAAGTGCTACTTTTGCGCTTTGTTTGATCTAAATCTTATTGGTAAGGAGAATTTTTGCGAGCATGAGTGAGAAAAAGGCTAAGAAATTATACGATTACCAGGCAAAAGATTTGGAACATATATTCGAACGGTTCCAAAACTGCCCTCCAGACTACAAGCTACTCTATCAACTGCCTACAGGAGGTGGAAAGACTGTCATATTCTCAGAAATTACACGGAAGTATATTTCTGATAAAAACAAGAAAGTACTTATCCTCACTCATAGAATTGAGTTAGCTTCACAGACCTCTACAATGCTATCAGAATTTGGAGTTGCCAATATGATAATAGATAGTAAGGTGAAAGAGGTCAGCGCTAATGATAGCCACAACTGCTATGTCGCCATGGTAGAAACGCTGAATAATAGGTTACAAGAAAAGGCTGTTGCATTTGAAAATCTGGGACTTATTATAATAGATGAAGCCCATTACAATTCTTTTAGAAAGCTATTTAAGTATTTTGAACAACAGTTTATTCTTGGCGTAACAGCAACTCCGCTATCCTCGAATATCAAGCTGCCAATGAAGGACTCCTATCAGGAACTAATATGTGGATCAACGATAGGCTATTTGGTAGAGAATAAATTTTTGGCTAAGGCGACAACCTATACTTACGATGTGTCATTGGGCTCCTTGAAAGTAGGTATCAATGGGGACTATACTGTAAAGTCATCCGAGATGCTCTATGGGAATATCCTCATGCAGAATAAACTACTATATGCTTATCGTGAACGGTGTCAGAATAAAAAAACACTGATTTTCAATAACGGGATTAACACGTCGAAGCAAGTTTTTGCAACATTCCACGAGGCAGGGTTCAAAAATATTAAGCATCTTGACAGTACGATGGGCAAACCAGAAAGACGGGAAGTCATCGAATGGTTTAGAGATACTCCTGGCTCAATACTCACCTCGGTTGGAATCCTTACAACGGGTTTTGATGAACCAACAATCGAGGCCATAGTAATGAATAGAGCCACTAAATCTCCAACGCTTTATTATCAGATGATAGGACGTGGTTCGCGTATATTACCTACTAAAACTGATTTTGTAGTAGTTGACTTAGGAAATAATGCAGCACGTTTCGGATTGTGGACGGCAGATGTCGATTGGCAAAAAATCTTTAAAGCACCTGATCTCTACCTTCTTAGTCTTGCTACAGATGAAGAGATAGAACGAAAGTTTAGGTATGTGATGCCAGAGGAACTCAAGGCCATGTTTCCTAATTCTGAAATCATAAACTTCGATATAAAGGCAGAAAATGAAAAAATAGTGGCGGCCGGCCTAAAGTCATCAACCGTATTGGACAAATCTATAGAAATACATGCCAATATGATTGTTGAAAATAGTGATGAAATCACAAAGGCATTTGCGTTGGCTAGAATGTTAGAAGATGAGATCCATTATAGAGTCAAGCAGTACTGCTATCTCATATCTAAGAGTACCAGAAATTATAGAGAATGGTTACTTGAGGACTACATCAAAAGATTGAAGAAAATGATTTTGATGAAAATCTAGTTTTAACTACAGATATTGATTAGCCATTTATAATATTATTACATATGGGCAATAATAGTGTTATTCGATTAGGTGGCGTGCCTGAGCACTTTAACCTACCAATACATCTTGGTATTGAAAATGGAGATTTTTCTGATAGAGGAATTGATTTACAGTGGACAACTTTCAAAGGTGGTACTGGTCAGATGACCAAGGCCTTAAGAGACAAAGAAGTCGATGCGTGCATATTATTGACTGAAGGGATTATTACAGACATCATAAGAGGAAACGCCTCTAAACTCATAAGTATTTATGTCAAGACTCCACTATGCTGGGGTATCCATACTGGTGCTAGTAATTCTTTGGATAACTACAATGATATATTCGACAAGAAATATGCGATTTCTCGATTTGGATCAGGCTCACATTTGATGCCTATAGTAGATGCTAACTCAAAAGGGTACAAATTATCAGAATCCCAATTTAATGTCATTAAAAATCTCGACGGCGCTCTGACCTCTCTTTCTTCAATAGAAACAGATATTTTCTACTGGGAAAAATTTACAACCAAGCCATATGTGGATAAAGGCACGCTTAAGCGAATAGGCGAATTCTATACACCATGGCCATGTTTTGTAATTGCTGCAACTGAAGATGTCCTTGAAAGAAAACCAGATGATATTATTAGAATGCTTCGCATAATCCATGATAATTGTGATCGATTTATGCATAATAAATCAGCTATAGAATTAGTGAGTAAGCGATACAAGCAAAAGTCTGAAGATGTGGAACGCTGGTATCATTCGACCGAATGGGCAATCCATGGGTGGATTACTAATAAGATGCTGAGCAGCGTATTATACAATCTACAATTAGCAGGTATCATTGACCATCAAGAAGAACTTCCTGATTTGGTATGGAATAGGTAAGTCACCTTTTTCAACTAATGCCCTATCATTATCTCAAAATCTTTAATAATAAAAAGCTCCCCAAAAAAACTAGGGTCAGGAAATAAAAGAATGAGATCAAATTCATGAAAACAAGCATCGAAAACAACCTCCAACCCATCAATCCTGAAAATATCTGGCATCTCTTTGGATACTGCAATTAAATGATCTCCTGCAGCATTTTTCTCATCCATCTTAATCGCCCATGCGTCATAGCAGGGTATAAAAAATACTATACCTTTTGCACAGACTCTAGAAAACAAGGTGTCATCCTCACAAGTTAATATTGACATCTCTTCCTGTTGATTTCCACAAGAGGATATGATGCTCAATCCTAAAAGTCCAATCATTGATGCCGTAATAAATGCTTTCATAATCGATATTTTCTAAAGTTATCTACCTATAAAGACAGCAAATGACATCCATGTTGTTGGATATGGAAAGAAATACCTGTATGACCTTCGTTACTGACCACTACGGCGATACTGGTGGCTAGCGGTCATAGTCTGATATATCTTTTATAGCTAACTAACTATTAATTATTTAATATCAGAGGCAAGCCACCATCTTGACCGCCTACTATCACGACCTTTGTGTTTTCTGATTTACTTAATTCAAGTGTTGCTTCTATCCCTTTATCCTGGAGAATCTTATCTGTCAGTGAGGCATTTAGAATTTTATTGGCATCTGCCTTCGCCTGCGCTTCTATGATTTTTCTTTCAGCCTCTTTTCTTTCTCTATCCAATCGGAACTCATACTGAAATGACAATTGCTCTTCCTGAAGCTTTTGCTCGATCGCATTTCTCAGTGTCTCAGGTAATACAACAGAACGTATTAAAACCGCATCCAGGTTGATGTGCTTTGGCTTTAATGCTTCTTTAGTCATCTGAAAAATTTCATCTTGAATCGCATCCCGTTTTGTAGAGTATAATTCTTCAGGCAAATACTTACCAATTACCTCTCTAGTGGCCGATCTTATTTCCGGAAGTATGATCGCATTCGCATACCCTTTACCTATTTTCTGATGAAGGAAGCCTACTTCATCATGCAGAGGATTGTATCTCCATGATAAATCAATATTAATTGATAACCCATTTTTAGAGAGTACATCCATCTTCTCTTTCATATCAGAAAATCTTACATCATATTTTTCCAAGGTATTCCATGGGGCTACAATCTGAAACCCTTCATCATATACTTTGTCTACGACTACCCCTTCTCCCAATCTTTTGAACAGTACACCTTTATGCCCAGGAGGTATCGTCACGAAAACCGTGGATGAGAGAATAGATAAAATCATCATAATGAGAATGAACGCAACAGCGTATTTCACAATGTTGGTTGGAATATTGATTGGTTGTGGTCGTCGATTATTCATTTGAGCCTACTGGTTATAACGTGAAGAATTAGTATTTTAAATAGAATCTAAGTTAGTAACATTTATATTATCGAAAAGATTCATACTATTATGAAGATTGGATGAAAATCCTATTTCCATAGACTAAGATATATCAACCAAAATAACTATTGACTTTATTGACTATATCTGTTTTGTCTAGTTCTAACATACACTTAAAATGGCCTTTAGGGCACTTATTCTTCCCTTGTTTAGTGCATGGTCTGCAATTAAGGTTATTATTTTGAATTAGATGATGAGGCACTTCATCAATTCCATAATATGGCGTATATCCCAAGGCAGGGTGTGTGCTTCCATATATACCTACAACAGGGATCTTAAGTGCTGCTGCTATATGCAAAGGGCCAGTATCTCCTGAGACTACAACCGCAGCTTTACTTATTACAAAAGCAGATTGACTTATAGTCAGATGACCAGTACAATCTATAACATTCCTTTCAGAATGAGTCTTAATATATTGGGCAATCTGTTGGTCCTCTTTGCCACCTATTAGTAAAATGCGTCTAGTCGTTACATGATTGCATAGATGCAATATTATTTCCTGAGGTATGCGCTTAGTTTCCCATGCTGCCCCTACAGCAATGACAAGATAAGGCTGATCAGGTATGACAATATGCGTTGGTAAAAAGACGCCATTAGCTGAATACCTTGTCTGTGGATTAGGGACAATAATACCTAATGGAGCCAAAACATCTAAGAAACGATTTACTATATGTGTCTCCTTGTATGACTTAAATGGAGTTTGAGTGAGTTTCCATAACTGCCATCTATTCTTAACGAGAGTCAATGATTTTATCCCTAAAGCGGATTTTACTTGACGTGATCTCAAATTATTATGTAAGTCAATAACGACAGACAAGGATATTTGCTTCAATGCTTCAATGACCTCATCAAGACTATCATCAAGTGTCCATACTCTTTTGATTCTGTTATCACGTACAAGGATATCCTTAAAGCTTGCTTTCACCAGATAATGCACCTCATATCCATTATCATATAAGGCATCAATTACTGGTGACGTCAATACAATATCCCCTATTGCGTTAAACCGAATAATTAATGCTGACTTAGTCACCTTATCTTGAATAAAAAGCAGACTTAGAGCTTAACAAATCTTTGTGTAGCAACTTTTTCTGAATCTCTGAGAATAATAATATATGTACCAGTTGTCAATTCTGACACATCAATGTTATACTGTATCATATCCTTATTTGATACCAGATGTCTTTGTACTAATTTTCCATTGACATCCACTACTTCTAACACCATTTGATTATCAAACACAACCTCATTGGCATCTACAGAGATGGTAATATCATCGCTTGCTGGCACTGGAAATACATTTATGGCTTCTTCTACAGTAACCAAATCTTCTACATCGGATAATACTCTACTACCTGTAGAGAACCAGGTTGCCCATCTCAATTCTTCTCCGAGCAAGTCTATATCTGAAGTTGCTGTCAACTTATCATCAGCCAATGGAACTATTCCTATTCCATCAGTGAAATTTACTCTGGCATCGAAGACCATTTCTTCATCAGTTCGGCTATAGTTAGGATAGGCTAGAAATTCATTTTCAAATGTTACAACCTGATCATATGATTCTATATTCATTCCAATTACTGCATTATTAAAACTCCCATTAGACATCTCCTCAATTAAATCGAATGCAATGATAAATGGAGAGTTCTTCGAAAAGGTAGGATTACCTATACTTATAGTTTCAGGAAGCGAACCAAATAATTTATTCACCTCATCTGTCAATGGCCAACCACCAAGATTAGGGTTCCATATGGTCAAAAATCCTATGTCCCAATATTCTACATCTGATCCACCAAAGCTGCTTGGAATTACATTTAAAGCATCATACATCAGAATATTACCTGTATGATCAAACTCCATGGCATCTGCAAAGGCTACATTTCCTGTCTCTACGCCATTTGTGAAGGACGGGTTAAATAAGGTAAATACTGATTGACTTTGAGACGCCAAGTCAAAGGCCATAATTAAATTATCTTGACCTTGATTCCTCACCACTTCTAAAAAAGCAATTCTACTTCCATCTCTAGAAATCACTGCATTACGCCAATCAGGTGTATTTGTTATAACTTGCTCCTCTACTCTCGGTGGGATTGTCGTCCAATCTAGATCAATGAGGTAAATCTGATTATCTGAGCCAGCAAATACAATTCTACTCCCATCATCTGTTATACTAGGTTTAGAGCGGTGAGGCGTAGTAGACAAAGGACCTGGAAGTACATTTTGACCAGAATCCAGATCGAAGATAAATAGCTGTGAAAGATCTTCAGAGGAGACCAATAGAAAATCTCCTCCGTCGTTTACATCAAAATTATCTTCAAAATTTGTATTTGTTGCTTCTCCTATACCTACTGCCGCAAACGCTTGTCCTACTCTATTTCTAGAATCTGCTCCAAACAAATCCATGGCGGATTGCTCAGCCGCAAAACGTAATTCTTGAAAACCAGAAGATCTTGTCAAGTACACTGTTAATGCTCTATAGAAAACTCTCTCTGCTTGGCTTCTGCCTACATCTGTAGCAAATCTATAATAGGCATTGTTTATAATACCACTATTAATGTGTACACCTCCATTGTCTTCTGAGCCTGTAAATCTCTCATTGAAGTGTCTTGGCTGCCATCCACCTCCTATGTCTCCAAACTGGGCACCATTATGTGGGTCCTCCATATTTCTGAGTGCACCACTTGGGAAGGCACTTGGCCTAACTACATCTTCTCCTATCAACCAATCTTCTCGGTCTATCATCGCCCCAAAAATATCTGCAAAGGATTCGTTGATTGCCCCTGATTCATCTCGATATATTAATCCTGCAGACGCCTGCACAACACCGTGAGACAACTCATGACCTGCTACATCAAGAGCTCTTCCTAGTGGAAAGAAATTACTATCTCCATTCCCATACCAGATACCAGCTCCGTTAAAGAATGCATTACCAAACGAATTTCCGTTTTCATCAGCGATGTTAATAAATGAGACAATAGTCTGACCATCCCCAGACATGGAGTTTCGACCATGTGTGTTTAAAAAATATTCATAGGCTTGACCAGCATTGTAGTGTGCAGATACTGATTCTCTACTATAAGAACGGTTGTCTTGATTAGCAACATGTGAGAATTGTATGTTTCCTCCTACTGGAGAATTATTGGCATCTATTGTCCAAATGGCACCTATAGGCTCGTCAGGAAGAGCAGACAAATCTGGTCTCCACATAGGACGACTTGCATCTATTAGGTAGAATACATTATTTACATCATATGTATTTATAGTCCTAGTGATACCAAAAAGATCCTGTGCATTGGCTGTCGCAGGGCCATCTAATACTGTTTTTAGATTGTCCATAGTTGGAATAAAAGGCTCCTCATCTAATACATCATTTGTGGTACATGATTCTTCAAAATGAGTATGACTGCATGTACCGTCTCTATGATTATGGTCCATATGACAAATCGTATCCCATCTATCCAGGATATCTCCTGTCATAGCATCGACCATAATAGATTGTCTGTCCCCTAGATGAAGATAGACAAGTACGTTATAAGCCAAGCGGTATTGCCCCTCATGCTCAAAATAGACCAACTCATGCTCCCATTGCTTTAGTTCTCGACCCTTCATCAATCCATTGTATGGATTCCAATTGTCCCGTATACCTTCAACGTTCTTTCTTACCCTATCCTGAGCATCTTCTATTGATATCGACGGCGTCGCATTGTCTGGAAGTAACGAAGAAGCAATACTTCTCCCATTTTGCATGTATATTTTTCCTACCTTCTCATGCAATACAACTTCAGCATCAAACACCCTGACCCCATTGTGAAATTGATTCAATCTCAAATGGGCTTCATCCGCATCTTCTAACTCTTCTTTGTAAATGACAAATGAATTCTTTTGTGGATCTACTTGCAATACGTCAGACAATTCGTCAAACCAAACATTGATATTGGCATCTCTGCTCTTACTAGCATCTTGTTCTACATCTGCGTGGAACCATTGAGGAATGCCATGCTCATCACTTGATGTAATTTTCAATTGCAATGAAGGATCGAAGAAGGGCTTATTTACATAGTTCGAATAATCTATACTTGCCTGGAAGTTAGAAGGAGCCTTTTTTAATGGAATGACACCAGTTTTAATAGCAGGCTTTTGTGCTACAGAACTACCTGGATGCACCTGAGGCAATGGCTTTACTTGCGCGACCATCACAGATATACTCATTATAAAAAAAAGGAAGAGATATAGTCTTTGAATCATTGATTGAATCTTTTTCTGCTTAAATATTTATAGATAGATAAATTACTGGATTTCTATTTTAGTAGGCATAGGCTTTGTCATCTTTGAGACTAAGCTCATGAGGTTTGCATGGAAAATTCTTAATTCTTTGGATTCTCCAGAGTCATAATTGCCCCACACTAATTTGTTGTTATCAACTTTGTGATCTGCCTCGGATTCAAGGATATTCATTTGTACAAAAAAGTACATATTACCAGGACTATTGACATCTAATTTGTCAAAACCAAGAATATCATAAGTATCAAATATCTGATTGACCTGATCTCTTGAAATTTTTTTGATCATATCTACATTTCCCTCTTTATTGAGTCCCTTGAAAATCTGACCATTATCCATTAATGTATATTCAACAGACTTTCCAGTAAAACCACCGCCATTTCCAAAGGATATTGACCGACCTTCATATTCGTAAGGGGTCAAGTAATCTTGGGTTGTTTTGCATTGAGAGAAGAGAATTAAGGAAGATGTTATGAGTAAAAATCGAAACATATGCTGATATAGGTTCATTTAAAAAAAGATCTATCTCTAAATGTATTACAATTGCTTATCATATCCTAAAAAGCAATTTATTGACAATTTTGGTTCATTATCACTACTTTAATGACGATTAGAATCAGAAGATGCACGCATAAATATGAATTTTAAGATATATTTGATAGTAGTATCGTCCGACTTAAATTGGCATACTTAAGTATTTTCCCAACACCAATTGTAATTCCATTTATAATGAAAAAACTTTTTCTAGCTGTACTTCTTTTAGGAGTTTCTCAATATATCACAGCACAAATTTATATTGAATTATCAAGAGATACTACCTTGACCTTTCAGCAAATAGTGAATGAATCTGAGAATTATTTTGATGAAGTAGGACGTGAAAAACATTCAGGATATAAGCAATTTAAAAGATGGGAGTATTGGACAAGGAGATCCCTGGACGCCAATGGAAAAATTATTCCAAATTATAAGGCTCGACAAGCTGTTAATGGTTTTAAAAGCAATCAGCCAGCGCAGAGGTCTATGACTGCCAATTGGATTGAAATGGGTCCAACCTCTGCTTCCAACACATCTACTTGGTCGTCTCACTTAGGACGTGTATCATCTATTGGACTGGACATCAATGACACAGACCACATTATAGTCGGTTCACCAACAGGTGGTATCTGGCGAACGACCGACGAAGGCGCCTCATGGACGCCTATCTTTGATAATGAGACTATTATTAATATATTTTCGCTTGCCATAAGTCATGATAATGATTCAAATTATTATGCGGGCACCTCTGGATTAGGTGTGATGAGATCAGAGGATTCTGGCGCCACATGGATGCCAACCACAGGTATATCTAATTCTGAAGGTATAGTCACCATCGCCATAGACCCTCAGGATGCTGATATTATCCTAGCTATAAGCATCTTTGGAGAAATATATAGAAGTTCAAATGGCGGAGACAATTGGACTAATATCTTGAGCACAAGTCATAGTATGTATGACTTAGAATTCAAGCCTGATAATTCAAACCACATTTATGCATCAGGTGATGGAGAAATATACTTTTCTGATGATAATGGTCTCACCTTCAATGTCCTATCAGGCCCATGGGCAACTGATCAAGCCTTGATGATGGCTGTGACGGAAGATGATCCAGAGTATTTATATGTTCTGCAAGAAGATAGCGGGGGATTTGGTGGGCTTTATCTTTCAACAGATGGAGGAACCTCATTTACCACTCAATCTGACAATACATCTGGTGATAATAATATCATGGGTTATAATCTTAACAATTCAGGAGGTCAAGCCCCAAGAGATATGGATGTCGTCGTGAGTCCTACTGATAAAACCGAAGTGCATGTAGCGGGCATTATGACATTCAAGTCTACTGATTCGGGACAAAACTGGGATCAAACGACTCATTGGGTAATATCCAATCCATTACCATTTATACATGCTGATTGTGATATTATGTATTACCAAAATGACAAAATCTACTTTGGTACAGATGGAGGTATATTTATCTCTCCTGATCAAGGAGTCACCTTTGATGACAAAACGACTGGTCTTGGTATCCGTCAATTCTATAGAATAGGTGTTTCGCAAACTGCATTAGATAGAGTCTCAGGCGGGTCTCAAGATAATGGAACAGGAACAGTCGATGGAGGAGCTTGGACAGATTGGGTTGGTGCAGATGGAATGGAGACCTTTATTGACAAAACTGATGAGGATATTATCTATGCTTCTATTCAATTTGGTTCACTTTATAAAACAATAAATGGTGGCAATTCTCTTGCTAGTATTACCAATACTCCTGGAAGTGGAGATTGGGTAACCCCTTTGGAAGAAGATCCATTTGCTGCTAATACCCTTTACCAAGGAAAAGCAGATTTATACAAAAGTGAAAATGGTGGCAGTTCTTGGTCTGCCATTTCTGCATTTGATCCAACGGATCCTAATGATGAGAACCTGGTAGAGGTTTCATTGTCTCCGGTAGATAATTCGATTATCTATGCCGCATTTAGACACCAAGTATTTCTTACTACTGATGGTGGAGCTAACTGGGCAGACGTTTCTCCTTCTGTCTCATTTTCTAATGTCAATTATTTAAGTACACATCCAACCGATACTAACAAGGCGCTCATTGTCTTATCTGGCACCTCTCAAAAAGTCCTAGAGACAACCGACCAAGGAGCGACTTGGACTGATATTTCTTCTGGCCTTCCCTCTGTTGGTGCAGAATGTGCTATCTACGAAGGAGGTGCCTCTGACGGTATCTATGTTGCCATGAATCCCGGCATCTACTATAGCAGTAATGTCCAGACAACTTGGATTGAATACAACATGGCATTACCAAATGTCAGAGTTGCAGAACTGGAAATCAAGAATAATCTCCTATATGCTGCGTCGTATGGACGTGGGCTATGGAAAAACGGTCTTTTTGAAAATATAGAATGTAACATCTCAGCAATCATAGATGCTGGTCCTATTAATTGTTCGAATGGAACTGGTACTTATAATCGGTTATTGGATGTGATATATCTTGGACCACCTTCTTCTGGCACCTTGGATGTCAATGGTCAGTCGTTCACTGTAACTGGAAGCCCTCAAAGAATTACACTTACTGGATTACCAACGGATGGCATATTAGAAGATGTTACTGCTACATTTAGCGCTGACACTGGATGCACTTTGACAGAGATGGGATTATACACCAACCCTAACAATTGCCCTTGCATCATGAATAATTCCAATCTGCAAATAGAAGCATGTGAGGATCAAGGCACTTCAGATGCAGCAGATGACACATATACATTTAGCGTTAATCCTACAGGTGAAAATTTAGGCGCTACTTATTCCATTACTGGAGATATAACTCACACCGATTTAAGTTATGGCTCACCGACAATTTTTGATAATGGTGGTATAGGTTTTCTTATTGCCGATGGGCCATTGAACATTATTATCACCGATGATGACGATAATGCATGTGAGATTTCTGACATTGTAGTGCATCCACCCAATACCTGCTTTGAAAACTTCGCTTGTGAGACAGCATTTGAGATTACATCTACAGGTATCCAAACGGCAATCGGTCCTAATCAAGGTAATGGAGGTAGCCAGCCAGGAAGACATGCCAACTGGTTTGTATATACTCCCTCAGTAGATGGACAATTATCTGTCAACTCTTGCGACATGATGGTGGATACTCGCTTGTATATCCATGATGGAAATTGTATAACTCACAATCAAGTAGCAAGTAGTGATGACAACTGTCCCATTGGCAATGGAAGTGGTAATAATTGGGCTTCTGAAATAACAGGTCTTTGTGTAGAAGGTGGCGTGGAATACTATATAGAATGGGATGACAGATGGAGTCAATCTGGATTTGATTTCGAATTACAATTTGTAACGGATACTTTCTATGTGGACAACGATGCAGATGGTTTCGGTGATATCAATAATCCATCATATGGCTGCACACAACCTGCTGCAAGTGTACTGGATGCCACAGATTGCGATGATAACAACGCTGCTGTTTTTCCTGGTGCT
>CAZMMQ010000012.1:44731-73548 GCA_964567435.1 uncultured Saprospiraceae bacterium
TGATGGAGATGGATTTGGGGATGCTACTATCTCTATAGACACTTGCCAAGCTGTGCCAGGCTATGTACTGGATGCCACAGATTGCGATGATAACAACGCTGCTGTTTTTCCTGGTGCTACAGAAATATGTGATGGATTAGACAATGATTGTAACAACTTGATAGATGATGGTCTCACAGTCACCACTTATTACATGGACAATGATGGAGATGGATTTGGGGATGCTACTATCTCTATAGACACTTGCCAAGCTGTGTCAGGCTATGTATTAGATGATACTGATTGCAATGATAATGATGCCAATATTTCTCCTAATGCTAGTGAAGTCTGTAATGATGCTATAGACAATAACTGTGATGGTCAGATAGATGAAGGCTGCTCAGGACTTCCACCATGTGATAGTATAAACATTGTCATAGATTCATTAGCACAAAATCTCTATCACGCAGAAATCAATCTCAGCTCAGGAACCATTGTCAATCTATCTTCTCCAGTATCATTTAAGGCTGGAACCGATATTGATTTAACCTCTCAATTTGAAGTTGTATTAGGGTCAGAATTCGAAGCTACAATAGAACCTTGTGCTAATAGTTCCTCTGCCAATACTCCTGTCACCTCTGAGAAATTATTTACAATTTCCATCCTGGACGAAAATGGTAAAGTCCTCAAATCAAATTCTGGTTCTAAGGATTTGTTGGACAAGTTTGCTAAAGAGGTCTTAGATAATGTAGATAAGAAATGGACCTTGATGATTGATGTATTTAACCCATGATAATTATTTCACATAGGCACTAAATCTGCTTTGCAATAATTCTCTCTTTGGTTCAATGTATCTTTCACAAAAGGTATTTCCCTTATTCTTGAAATAGTACTCTCTATATTGTTCTTCATTCTCTTTAAAAGCTACATAAGGTAGTACCTTTGTCACAAGTGGTAATTCAATTTTATCTTGCAATTCCGCAATGGACTTTACAATCTCTTTCCTTTGTACTTCTGAAAAGTAGTAAATCGCAGATCGGTATTTAGTACGCATAGAATGATTAGAGGTCGAGCTATGGGTAGAAAGATGAATATGAATAAGGGTTTTTAAGGTTATAATATCAGCATCAAACTCTAATAAGACAGCTTCTGAAAAATCATCGTTTGGAGATGCCGCTGCTATCCAGCCCTGCCTCACCTTAGTCACCCCTTTCAAGAATAAGAATACAGATTCTGTGCACCAATGACAACCACCACCGAAACCTATCTTAATCATGAGATAAATGTATTAATCTGATTAGAGACAATGATACAGTGATGCCCACTATCATACTGACAGATGAAAATGGTAGCATCATCCACTCTGATTTGACTTCAAATTATAGAGTCAGGCCTGAACTTTTGGAATTATTAGCCTACTTCTAGATTAGAAATTACAATTGAATACATTCTTTCTTTATAGTCACTTGATAGGCACACATTTTGCTTTATTTTAATATGTTAAGCTATTTATGATTCCTAACGCATACTATTTGGCTTTCTATTCGTTTTAGTATTGGCGTTGTCGTTAGGCTTCTAGCAGAAGTGGTCCTAATTAGCTATTTTTGGTAAACAACAAACAAATAAGATAATGAAGAAAATAATGTTACTAAGTGCTTTTGTACTTGCAGCGGGATTAGCATCTGCTCAGAGCTGCTCTAAGTCTAAAGCTGCCTGCGCTAAAAAAGCGTCTACTGAAGCATCTACTACCAATATCAATGTAGATCAAACAAGTGTACTTTCTGCTTTAGCAGCGGCTGATGTATTAGCTGAGGCTGATAAGAGCATCGTAAGAAAAGAGTGCCCACTTTCTGGTGGCATTTCTTACTACAAGAAAAATGTATGTGAGAAATCAGGGAAAGTATCTATGGATGAAGTAGAGTATGATTCTGAAGCAAACGCTTTTGTCAATCTTTCTCCTTCTGAGGTTATGAATGACCAACAAGTTAAAGTGATCAAAACTGCTGATACTGTAGATGGAAAAGTACAAAGTGCTGGAAAATCTAAGAAAAAAGCATGTTGCGCTGGAAAGAAAGCAGCTTGTGGTTCTAAGAAAACAGGTGCTTAAGACGAAGTCTTCATAGAAAAATATCATAGCCTGATGCAATGCATCAGGCTATTTTTTTTGTCCATACTCCAACTCTAATTTTCTAGGATAATTGCTCTAATTCATTAAAATCTGTTTACATTTAATTTATTTATATGTGTAAGTAATTAGTTTTCACGCATTATGGCCTCTAAAAAGAAGAAAAAGCAAGCACTAAAAGAAAAAAAGCTCTCTCCACAAAAAGCTAGAAAGCTTCAGCAAAAGGAAGCGCTGAAGTCTGGCAAAAGCAAACCAAAGAGAGACCTAAAAACCTATGCTGCGCTGATATGCATTCTGATCTTTGTAGCCATTTCCTTCCTCCCCTCTCTTGACAATCTCTATGTCAACTGGGATGATGACCGCAATTTCTACGAGAACGAACTTGTCACAACTGTGAATAAGACCACCTTCTGGTCTAATACTGCAGAAATATTCAAATCCGATGTTATCGGAAACTATAATCCATTGACTATCTGGACTTTTGCCTTAGAAGAAAGAATGGTCTCTGCTAAGAAAAGACCTTATGTCAGACACCTCAATAATATCCTTTTGCATGTGCTCTGTGTCATGTTTGTATTTTGGATTGGGATTAGACTAAAGCTTGGCATATGGGGAGCCGCATTTCTAGCGCTTCTTTTTGGTGTACATCCAATGAGGGTAGAATCGGTTGCATGGGTTACAGAACGTAAAGATGTGCTCTTTGGAGTTTTTTATTTGGGAGCTTTGTTCCAATACATTAAGGGCAAGCAACAAGGATTCAGTATCGGAAGACATGTACTGATAATGACGCTGTTTGTGCTATCCTTGCTATCCAAAATCCAAGCTGTATTCTTACCTATTTCTATGGTATTGGTGGATTACTATTTGTCTAAGGATAGTAAAATCACTATCAAAAGCATCATGTCGAAATGGCCTTACTTCATAGGTTCTTTGATTATTGGTATCGTCAATATTATGACCTTAAAAGCACAAGGATCTATCGAAGAGCAGGCATATTCTGGTATTTCTAGGCTATTCATCGGATCATATTCATTGGGAGTCTACTATATCAAAGCCTTAATTCCTTATAGACTTTCTCCTTTATATCCGTATCCAGCTTCTTTGAGTCCCATATTCTATGCCTCTATATTGACATTTATACTAACAGTAGCAGGGCTATTTTATGCCTATTCTAAGAAGTTTAAAATATGGTTCTTTGGTATTGCCTTCTTTATGGCAAATGTGTTCATGCTATTGCAGATACTTGGAGCAGGACAAGGCTTTATCGCAGATCGATTTACGTACATAGCATACATAGGCCTATTTTTTATTATGGCCTACTACCTGAGCGAATTACTTTCCAAAAAACCTCAACTTAAGATGGGTGCTTTGATTGGTGCTGGTGCTCTTATTCTAGGTTTTGCATTTATGACTTTTCAACAAAATAAGGTTTGGAAAGATAGCGGAACTTTATGGACTCATGTTCTTAAGTACTATAAGAAATCTACTTTACCATGGGGTAACAGAGCCAACTTTTATAGAGATGCCGGACAGACCCAACTTGCTCTGAGAGATTATGCAGAACGGATCAGACTAAAATCTGATGACCCTGAACCATATAATTCTGTAGCCAGGCTTTATTTTAATTTTAATAATAAAGACTCATTGCTAAAGGCACTATACAACTACAATAAAGCCATAGAGTTGAAGCCAACAGATGTGGAATTTGTGGTCAATAGAGGAGCGACCTATGCTAAGCTTGGAGATTTTCAAAACTCAATAGCTAATCTCAATCAAGCTGAACAGATTGATCCCAGCTTTGCTAATATCTATCTCAACAGATCTGTTATCTATAATCAGACTGGAGATTATGCCAATGCCTTAAAGGATATTGACAAGTATCTAAATCTCAAGCCCAACTTTCCTGATATGTGGTATGAAAAGGCAAGACTACACAATTTCAGATCGGAACTTCCTCAGGCCATGGATGCTATAAATAGAGCCATAGGAATGAATGGTAGGAAAGGCGTTTACTATTTTGAGCGATCAAAGGTATTCTTTAAACAAAAAAATATAGCCGCGGCAAAGCAAGATTTAGCAACTAGTGAAAGCCTAGGTCACAACGGTGATGCAGAGACAACTGCTATTATTCGTTCTGCACAGTAGCCTTGCTAGACAACAGAGAAGGTCCGATTCCAGTTAATCGAATCAGATTCTATATAGATGACATATTGTCCTCGGTTGAGTTGATTTAAGACATAACCTAGACTTACAGCACTCTTTGAATACACCACTGTCTCTGTCCTTCCGCTTAGGTCATTGACGACTTTAACGTGAATGAGTTCACCTTTTTTCATTCGCTTATAGATCTCTCCTTCCATGACGACCATCTCTCTTTTGATATTTGTATTCAGCGGGATGACACCATTGAAACATGGTTCTATAATCGCATCAAACTCAACACCATTTCCAATTTCGAAACCAGGAAGTAACTCTATCGTGTTCCCTGCTGTAAATAATCTAGACGATACGCCACTAACTTCAGCAGCAGAAAACAAAGTGTGTCCAGCATGATAGCTTTCATCAATGGCTGCCTGGACAAACAAAAATTCACCATCACATTCCAGACACAGTTCGTCTATCACTCCGTCACAGTTATTGTCTATGCCATCACAAAGTTCTACTGCCCCAGGATAAATGCCCGAATCGTTGTCTACACAATCTCCGTTATCCTCAACAAAACCCGATGGGGGACTACAGGCGGTTACCTCTACAGTGGGATTGCCAAATCCATCGCCATCACCATCATGATACCAACTAA
The DNA here is from genome assembly GCA_964567435.1 of uncultured Saprospiraceae bacterium. Taxonomy (GTDB): domain Bacteria; phylum Bacteroidota; class Bacteroidia; order Chitinophagales; family Saprospiraceae; genus RFSX01. The sequence goes on from CAZMMQ010000012.1 coordinate 49,636, forward strand.
CTTCTGAATTGATATTAGGATTAGTATCGTCACAATCACCTCCAGACGATATGTATCCAACAGGTGCAGAACAGAAAGTTTGTGCTGAACTTTCATCTCCAAATCCATCTCCATCCAAATCTGCATAGACCTGAGTATCGTCTAACAGATTCGATTGCCATAATCCTCTACCATAACTGGCCGCATACAACTCACATCCATTTATATCTAATTCTGTTACCAAAACCGTAGGCAAATTACTGCTAACAGATTCCCAGTCAGTGTACACGTTACTTCTATAATAAATCCCTGTGCCCATTGTCACATACAATCCATTCTGGGGACCACCCTCATATAATATGGACTCTGCTCCAATATCAGGAAGACCAGGCATCAAATCAGTCCAAGTCTGTCCACCATTAATACTTTGCACGACCCGTTTATCTGTACCTGACAGGGTCATAGCTATCCAATTCATGTCGTGAGGATGCAGCGTGATATAATTGATATTAGAGAATCCAAAATTAGGCGTAATGTCTTCCCAGGTGTTACCGCCATTAGTGGTTTTGTATAACTGCTGTTCAAATGCAGCCAGTATAAAATTATTGTCAATCTGAGAAATTGCGATTTCCTGCAATAAGGTATCTCCTGGATTGCTCGTGTTAAAATTGGAAATTAGTTCCCACGAGGCTATGGCATTAGAGGACTTATAGAGCTGTGTCTTCCCTTGATAGATAGTAGAATGATCCATAGGATCTGCCATAAGCGGCGTCACCCAGTCTCCAAATCCAGGCGTCTGGGACAATCCACCATCTAAGGTAATACCACCATCTGACGTTCGATATAAGGTGCCATATTGCACTGAGGCGTATATAGTATCCTTATCATCAATATCTATGAGGGGTTCCATTCCATCTGCCCCTACAAAGTTTAACCACCCTTCTGCGGTTGTATACCTGCCTGTACCATTGTCCTGGCTTCCCCCTGCAATCACGCTTCCATCTTCACTTATATCTATTCTGTAGAATTGCCTAATACCTAATCCAGTAGATTTATCTTCAAAACTTGTCGCACTGTCATCTGAGGTAAAAAGTCCTCCATCAGTTGCAAAATATATTCGCCCTGGCATATAGACAATTTGATCTACATCTGCGTGTATAAATGGTAAGGGATCGTTATGCAGCCAATGTGAAGTTTGCTCCCATGTTACTGCTCCATCAAAAGATCGGAATGTCATTATACCCCCTAAATGGACCTCATCTTTATCATTAGGATTGACAGCAATTGCCATATCTCTTGGTGCCTGACCTCCTGGAAAGTTAAGATCATAGCCTAAGATGTTATTGTTATTTGCATCGTTGGACGACATCATCGTAAAACTTGCCCCATTATCCTGTGATCGATATACCGAACCAAATCCGCCATTATTAGCTTCTAAAGCGTACAAATAATCTGGATCGTCTTCTGTGACAGCAATCATAATTGGATTATGGTAGGTATGCGACTGCCAATCTCCAGATAACTCAGTCCATGACCAACCTTGATCTGATGAGTGAAAGATAGCACCAAGTCCAGAGGCGTAGACATGATTTCCATCCAGCGGTCTAAACTCTATGTCATACATCGTTTGATTATGAACCAGTGATACTATCCAACTTTCTCCAGCATCAAAGGAGTGAAATATATTTCCTCCTAGGTTTATCGCTAAACAGACACTTGGGTTGGTTGGTGAAATTTCTATATCAATTATTTGAGTATTCGGAAAGATTCCAGTGGTCTCATACCAAGACAGACCAGCATCTGTGGATTTCATCAAGCCACCTCCTTGCGTCCCCGCAAAATAAATATCAGAGTTATATGGACTTATAGCCAGTGAATAAATCTGCAGAATTAATTGGTCATCAAATATGGGTGTCCAGCTAAGGCCTCCATCTACAGACTTCCATATTCCTCCAGAAGGAGATCCCACAAGAATGTGATTGGAATTACTCTCATCTATAGCCACTGAGGTGATACGACCGATATGAGATGACCAGCCATGTGTGATCTGAGTCTCCATTGGCCCTAATTCGACCCAACTATTCTGAGGAGAAGAGCGACGTTCTTGTGATATTCTCTTATCCTTCCACTTCAAATGAGACTGGTAGACTCTCGCGTTATTAATTAAGCTGCCACGTTCGTCCAAGCATCTTTTCATACGATATTCCCATCGCTTAAATGCCTTATAACCAGTATGTTGTCCCCTTCCATGAATGTCAAAATAAGCTTCCGCGTCTCTGACTATCTCTTCAAAGGTCATTGTTGTATCCATTGTCATATCCGTATAGATTTGACTTTGTACATCACTAGTCATAATAATGACTCCCATTATTAACAATAGCTCCTTCATCTAATTAGAGAACTTTGGGGTTGCAAAGCGGATAATTACAATAAAATCAATCCAATATACATTATAAATAATCATAATATCAAGGTTTGAAATCGGACACATCCACTGTATCACCTAGATAGGAACTTTTGAATATGTTAAACTCAGTATTTTAACTTTTTCTGGTAGTGATAAGAGTTGGTGAGATCTATTAGGAGGAATAATTATCAAAAAAAGTTGGACCCATACTATCCTAATCCCAGAAGAGCATAACTATTAGTCAATTACTTAGAATTAAGAGCTATCTGCACACGGTTGACGTGTAAGGAATAAGTATATGCCTCTTTTGCTGTCGAATTATAAACCTTGAAATCTCTTTTTACTAGATGCAGAATTAAGGCGTCTATACTTCGCTCTATATGAAAAATACTATTCCTCTTCAGAGATAGCCATATCATGATCACCACGAATATATTCGTCGAGAATCTCTTCCAGATTAGGTTTCGGTATTAATCCTTGAAATCTTTCCCTCATTGCACCTTGATGTATAATGATTATAGTAGGGATGGATTTGATTTTGAAATAAGCACTTAGTTGAGGATTTACTTCAGTGTTGACCTTGGCGACAAGTGCTTTGTTTTGATATGCTTCAGATAATTCATCGATGATTGGACCCAGCACTTTGCAAGGACCACACCAGTGAGCATAGAAATCTAAGAGAACAGGCACTTTAGAAGTGGACACAACCTCATTGAAATTGTCATCGGTTATCTGTGGAGTTAGGTATTTTGGTTTCTTTTTTTTCCAGAACATAACTTAAGCTTCAAGTATTTCTGGTGCCATACCCATATTTGAGAAACCTCCATCATGATATAGATTTTGCATAGTCACATATTTTGTATAGTCCGAGAAAAGCATGATACAATAATCAGCGCAAGCCTCTGCACTGGCATTGCCAAGAGGTGACATTTTATCAGCGTATGAGAAGAATTCCTGGAATCCTTTCACACCCTTTCCTGCTGTTGTCATTGTTGGTGATTGACTAACCGTGTTGACTCTGACTTTATTCTTCTTTGCCCAATGATATCCAAAGCTACGGGCAAAGGATTCTAGCAGTGCTTTAGACTCTGCCATTTCATTATAATCTGGAAAAGTACGCTGAGCAGCTATATAAGATAAGCCAATGATACTCCCCCACTCGTTAATAGCATCTTTTTTATATGCGGATTGCATCATCTTATGGAAAGAGATAGCAGAGATATCAAAAGTCTTTTGCATCCAATCGTACTTTATATCGGTATAATCTCTCTTCTTTCTAACATTTAGTGACATGCCTATTGAATGTAATACAAAGTCCATCTTTCCTCCAAATCGCTCTAGACTCTGGTCGAATAAGTTGTTTATGTCTTCTGTATTAGTAGCATCTGCTGCAATCACTACACTGGATGTTTTTTCGGCTAATTCGCTAATGGCTCCTAACCTCAAAGCTACAGGGGCATTTGTTAATATAATCTCAGCACCTTCAGCATGGGCTTTCTCTGCTATCTTCCATGCTATAGATTCACTATCAAGTGCACCTGATATAATTCCTTTCTTACCTTTCAATAAATTACCTGACATTGGGTTTGCGTTTTGTTACTTGGGGGATAAAGATAGTTTTTCAACTATAATTGTCGAGTTGTGATTAAATCTTTTGCGTTATCCAATGCAAAAGTACTAGGTGGATCACCACTAAGCATTTTAGCGATTTCTGTTATTCTCTCACTATCATCAAGCACGCTAACATGAGTCTCAGTCCTATTTCTATGCTCTTCTTTGTATACATGAAAATGTCTGACTGCTCTGGCCGCTATCTGAGGTGTATGTGTAATGCATATCATTTGATGGTCAGTTGCCAACTCCTTAAGAATAAGGGCCATCTTACCTGCAATATCACCAGAAACCCCAGTATCTATTTCGTCAAATATCATAGTAGGCAAGGACATTGCCTTTGCGACTGTGGCTTTGATACTTAACATGAGTCGTGAAGTCTCGCCACCAGATGCAACCTTCCTAATTTCTTGAAAGTCTGTTCCTTTATTGGCTTTGAAGAGGATAGAAATATCATCTCTCCCTGAGGACTTCAGTTCATCTAATAGCTGATGAGAAACCTTGATCTCGGCTGAGTCCATAGCTAGTGAATCTAATTTAGCATTGACAGTAGACTCTAGTTTCTTGAATACTTTCTGACGCTTTTTTGTAAGCTGAGAGGCCAATTTTTCTAATTCTTGGACTATAGCGTCAATTTCTTTTTCTAATTCTTTGATACGGGCTTCTCTGCCATTGATATTTTCAAGCTTTTGTTCCAACTCTGTTTGGATAGCCATTAATTGTGAGACTGATTGGACGCTGTGTTTCTTTTCTAGGGTGTAGATCTCGTCCAATCGTGATCTGATTTCAGATAGTCGAGAAGGATTACTATCTACATTCTCAGCTATACTCTGTGATACATTGTAAAGATTGATTAGGTTTTCTTGTAGTGTTTCTAATAACTCATAGCCTTCAGATATCTGTGGATTGACCCCATTGAAAGTCGCCCATCGCTTGGATAAATCCAATAAGAGATCCTTGGTACTATCGTCACCTTCAGACAGTTTGAAAGTCGTCTCATGCATTAAAGCAGATATCACATCTGATTTTTCCAAAACTGTCGCTTCTGATTCCATGCTCTCTTTTTCACCATCGACTAATCCAATTTTTAAAAATTCATTTAATTGGAATTGCATGAAGTCCACCTCTTTTAACTGGGCTGATTCAAGCTGCTTTTGATGGCCCAGTTCTTTGGACTTTTCACGATATTCTGTATACAAAAGTGTATACTTCTCAGTCAGCTTTTCATTGCTGGCTAAGGCGTCCACGAGCTTGAGATGGAAGTCCTTTTTTTGGATGTCAGTAATCTGAAATTGCTTATTGAGATCTATGAGCTCTGTACTGATACTTTGAAGCACATCAAGATTAGTCGGTGTATCATTAATAAAAGCTCTCGAACGACCACTAGGGACTATCTCTCTTCTAATAATGAGTTCTTCCTCCTGATCCAAATCATTGGCCTTCAAAATACCATTGATGCTTTTAGGATAGTCAGAAAACGAGGCTTCTACAATACATTTATTACTCTTATCAAGCAGTACTTTACTGTCAGCACGTTGCCCCATTATGAGACCAAGAGCCCCAAGTAATATAGACTTACCTGCACCTGTCTCACCAGTAATGATATTAAGTTGCTCATCGAATTCCAGGGTTACCTTGGCAATGATGGCATAATTTTCAACACTAATAGACTGAAGCATATCTGCTTATTTCTTATTTAGAATTTTTTGAAAATTCTTCTCTACTACTTTTCCAATCTTGGTTGCCCATAATAGCTGTTCAGGCTCAGAAGAAGTAGGCAGATTAAAGGCAACCATAATAATGTGTCCGGATTTTAATCTCCACAAATATCTGGCTAGCTGATAATTGTAAGCACCATCTTCTCCCATGTCTGGAAAATCTTTGTAACGGTATGTTACAGATTCATCTGGCAGTTTATCTCCTTGTTGTTTTTTGGAAGTTATATGATACTTTGCCCAATCTGGAAACTCATCTGGATAAGAATTTCTTTGTACCTGTATGAGGATGCCGGCATTAGGTTCTCCTTGATATGGCCATTTAAAAAAGCATGATCTTGAATCTGACTTGTAGGGATTAGGCCCTGATCCATCCTTGACATAAATATCTCTGGCGGCAACTATCCCTAGCACTTCCGATACATATTCTTCTGTAACCAGATCACAAGCTGAAGGCAATGAGCCCGGTGGTATTTTGTCTGGTGTTCTTTTTGGAGCAGGTTGAGTGACCTTACTAGGCGCTTTAGTTATAGAATTATTACCAGATACAGACTTTACGGGAGGCTTGCTTTTAGTTTGAGGAGAAATCTGTTTACCATTCATATTGACTTTCATATCTTCTGTAGGGCGCTTTGCCGGCTTTGTGGCGGCTATAGTAGTAGTCGTCTTTCCAGGCGTCTCTGAAGATTGAGTAGTATCCTGACTGCCTTTTGTAGCCGTCCCACTATCGCTAATACAGGCAAGCATGGTCAATGTGGTTACTAGTAAAAAAAATATGTATGTCTTATTATGCATCAGGATGATGTTAATCGGATTTTAAATATTCTAATTCCAAGGCTACAAGGTACGAAAATCGTTGTTTGACTAGGCTAATTTTAGTCCTTTGTCATTCAAAAAGGACGTTCTATAGTTAACACAAATATTAACGCTATTGCACGATTAGTGGGTATAAATTAGTCTTTCGTAGATATAAGTAACATTTTTTGAATTAACTTGACACTATCAATTGTTACAGAATAGAATTACAAACGAATCAAAAAACTAAACCATGCCTGCAGAATTTCTCGCATACATTCCATTTTTATTCCTAATACTAATTGTCCTGAGTTCAGGTTTATTTACCGTAAAGCAACAATCAGCGGCTATAATTGAAAGACTGGGTAAGTTTCACAGTGTAAAAAGTCCAGGTCTTCATTTTAAAATTCCACTCGTTGACAAGGTTAGAGGACGTGTTAACCTTAAAACAAACCAGCTAGATGTCAATGTAGAGACAAAGACCTTCGACGATGTATTTGTCAGATTGAAGGTATCAGTCCAATTTCTTGTCATTCAGGAATCAGTCTATGAAGCTTTCTATATGCTAGAAAACCCACATGATCAAATCACTTCATATGTTTTCGATGTAGTAAGAGCAGAGGTCCCTAAGATGAAGTTGGATGATGTCTTTGTTAAAAAAGATGATGTGGCAAATGCAATTAAAGATGAACTTCAAGATGCGATGAATGACTATGGTTACAAAATCGTGAGAGCGCTGGTAACTGACATTGACCCTGATCCTCAGGTAAAGGAAGCAATGAATCGAATTAACGCTGCCGAAAGAGAAAAGATAGCTGCAGAATATGAAGGGGAAGCAGAAAGAATCAGAATCGTCGCGAAAGCAAAAGCGGAGGCAGAAAGTAAGCGACTGCAAGGACAAGGTATAGCTGACCAGCGTAGAGAAATAGCCAAAGGACTAGAAGAAAGTGTAGAAGTGCTGAATAACGTCGGTATCAATAGTCAAGAGGCTTCGGCACTAATCGTCGTCACACAGCACTATGACACGCTGCAATCTATGGGAGAAAATACCAATAGCAATCTGATTCTCATGCCTAATTCGCCAAATGCGGGTAGTGATATGCTATCAGAAATGACAACCTCATTTATCGCCTCACAACAGATTGGAGAAGCGATGAAAGAGAAGAATAAGATACTTAAGGCACAAAAAAGGTTGGACTCTTAATCCAAATCATCTACAAAGATAGGCGAGATAATGGCTCGCCTATCTCCTTTAATTTTCTACTCAATCATTAAAAATTCATAGGCATGAAATATCTATTGGTATCTCTCGCTATACTATCTCTTACTGCCCACATAACCGCTCAAGGCTATACCATAGATGCTTATGACATTGATGTACAAATCAGTAATCAAGGTCATATAGATGTAAAAGAAGTCATCTCCGTCACTTTCAATGAGAAGAGACGTGGCATCTTTAGAAATGTGCCTAAGTATTACAAAATCAATGGTCAGCGTCACCGTGTGAAATTATCCAATGTAGATGTGATAAATCACAAGTATAAAGTATTGTCAGAAGGCAATAACAAAGTCATCAGAGTCGGAAGGGAAAATAAATGGATTACTGGAGAGGTTTCTTATCAATTAGAATATAGATTAGAGAACACTTTTATCTTCGAAGAGGATCATATTGCTTTCCAGTACAATCTCATTTCGGACTGGGATACATCGATAGATAACCTAACCTATAATATCTCATGGCCAACAGACTTATCTATCAGCTCTGATGATATACTAATGATGACAGGTCAATCTGGAGAACGCAATAAACATGTTTCGTTGGATGCGTATGGTCATAGTGTTTCAGGTAAATCTTTAACGACGATACCAGCAAGAGATAATGTAACATTTGCAATGAGATTACCGCCTCAATATCTGCAAGCCCCAGTTAATCCTTACAGCTGGGCCGAAACAAGTAAGAAAAGAGGATGGGTAGCTCCAATCACCTTACTTATAGGATTACTAGCTGCATTCTCTCAAAACAGAAAGAGAGAAGAACCACCCATAGCTGTCAAGGTTCAGTACCATCCCCCAACAGGGTTTTCTCCAGCTTTAGTGGGAGCTTATCATGACAGAAGAGTCAATACTGAAGATATCATTGCCCTCTTACCCTATTGGGGAAATCAAGGCTATATCAAGGTGATCAAAGGAGTTGATACCACTCACTTTGAAAAAATAGCACCTCTTCCAGCGGATTCGCCAGAATATCAGCTTAAGATATTCAAATCTATTTTTGAAAAAGGGGATTATGTAGAGCTTGGTGAATTAAAAGAGAACATTTATCGCCCCTTGGCTTACGTGTCCAGAATGTTGAAAGAAAGAATTATAGATGAAGAGTTGTATGACGAAAGAGAGCGAAAGTTATTCCATAGTGGATGGTTATTGGTATTCGGTATTCTGGGAATCGTAGGCGGTATTCTTTTGATTGGGCCAATGCAAGATTTGTGGGCGGGCATAGGGCTAATCATTCTTAGTATCACTTCTATTATCATCCACTCTTTGAGGCCTAAGCTCAGTCAGGCAGGGATCAGACTAACTAATCATCTTGAAGGACTAAAACAGCATCTGAGCAATGGAGACCAAGGTGTGATAAGTCGCTTGCTGTCCAAGGATCCAGAATATCTGCACAAGGTATATCCTTATGCCATCGCTTTGGGTGTCGATAAGGCTTGGACCAACAAACTAAAGGATATGGAAACCACCAACCCATATTGGTTTGGTTATCATTCTACCCATCCATATTATGCCACAAATACTGTCACCTCCAGAGGTGACTTTTATTCAGATTTCAATGTGCCTGAAATCAAGTCCGTTTTTGTTAGTATGCCACAAAACACTGGATCAGGTACAAGTGGTGGATTTAGTGGAGGTGGTGCAGGAGGTGGATTTGGTGGGGGTGGTGGTTCTTGGTAAAGGAATCATGGTATAGATTAATCTATACCATGATTCTTACAAGCATTATGGATTAGTCCTTTTATATTTTTTCCAGATGCTTTTGAACTTAGAGATAAGTACCTTCGTCATTTTAGCATCCACTTTGATGACTTCGTCGTCAGAATCACAGTCTTTCCAAACCGATAGACAAGCTATAGGTGATTTACTCTTTGGATTATATATTGCTAACTCATTGAGAAAAGGATTGAACTCCGATGGCTGCAAGATTAAAAACATTTCATCAGTCAGATCTTTAGGTATTGTCTGATCCTTTTGGTACATCGTAATATGCTTATTGACAGAAGCTGTAGCTGGAACGATATATCTGTATTTCTTCCCTTTGTGCAGATTGTGTTTGACGATATTCTTGAATACATCATTCTCTGTATCGTAATGTAAGTCAGGAGATACTATCCAAACCTCTTCTGCTTTTTTCTCAAGAGCATGTACTTTTTTCAGTTTCATAGAACCAAATTATAGTTTGTGTTTGTAAAAGATAAAATAAAAAGCAGATTATCTACTTTCTTAGTTGGTATTGAGCAAATCGGAGGTAGGTGTAGTTTCCAGAGGTAATAAAATCTAAATTATTACGGTCCAAAGATAATTAACCTCAGCAATTATTTCGTTAACGACATTTGTACTTACTAATTAATCCAATAATATGCCGATTGATGATTGTATATGCATTTGAATCTGCAATTACATTTACCTTTAGGTCATAAATAATAAGAATGACAATTGCTCGACTCGTTTTCTATTCCCTTCTAAGTTGTATGATAGCCTTCAATGGCGTTTTGTTTGCACAATCTGTAGAAGGTACTCTCGAAGGACGTTGGTTTGATCCATCTATACCTGGCTCAGCTAGATTCAACAATGCTTACAACGAAATATGGGGATTTTATCAAGATGGTAGAGAATATGCCATAATTGGTTCTACCCTAGGCACTCATTTTTTCGATGTGACAAATCCGCAAGACGATTTGGAAGAACTATTTATGATTCCTGGTGCTGTATCAAGTCCAGAAATTATTCACAGAGATTATCATGATCATGATGGCTACCTGTATGTAGTGGCTGATGAGGGTGCAGCATCTACATTACAGATTATGGACCTGTCTACCTTACCTGATACTGTAACCATCGTTTATGATTCGCAAGAGTTGATAAGACGAAGTCATAATATCTTCATAGACACTAGTGCAGCAGTAATGTACAGTTGTATCTCAGCAGGAGTTACACAACCTTTTGCCCCACTCAGATTGTTTGATATATCTGATCCCGTTAATCCAACGGTGATAGAAGATTTTCGCACGATAGATAATTTTAGTTTTACTCAGATTCATGATGCCTATGTGATTAGGGACACGGCCTACCTTAATTGTGGGCCAAACGGATTTGCAATTGCTGATTTTTCAGATCCAGCCAATCCTATTTTAATTGGCTCGCTATTGCCATCGGAATACCCACAGTCAGGTTATAATCACTCTGGTTGGTTAAGTGAAGACGGTAACACCTATGTGATGGCAGATGAGACTCATGATATGGATATGAAGGTATTGGATGTATCCCAATTACCTGAGATCGAAGTTATAGACACTATAGATGCAGGAAATGAAAATCGTTTTTCAATACCTCATAATCAGATTATTCATGGTGATTACTTATTCAGTTCCTATTACTATGATGGCTTGCAAGTATGGGATATATCTGACTTAGATAATATCCAAAGAGTATTACATTTCAATACTTCCCAGATTCCTCATAGAGATAATTTTGAAGGGGCATGGGGAGTATACCCGTTTTTACCATCTGGGAATATACTCGTGTCAGATATGCAAGAAGGTCTATTCGTTATCAGTGGCATCAATGAGCTTATAGGGAGTGGCACTACTAGTACTGAAGAGAATCGGATTAATGATGAATCCTATACAATCTATCCAAATCCGTCCCAAGGTACTTTCACCCTGAGCGGTAATGTACCAACTGAAATTCAAAAGATGAGCATCCTTGATGCAGAAGGGAAACATATCCAAAATCTGCCTCTTACAAAAGAACACCAACTTCAGCTTGAAGGAGGTCAATATTACCTAAGGATTCAGACTTCAAATATTATCTCGACTAAAAAATTGCTGATTGCCCATTAAACTTAGGCATACATGGTTATTCCTCTTTTTATTGTATTGTTTCCTACTTAATGGGCAACGGTCAGGCACCATAGAAAACGAAGCTCTTGAAGAGGAAGAGCCAATAGATACAGTAACTGTCAGTTCCTTTAATGTAACTGACATACAAACTCTGACTACATTCAGTGATACAACTCTCGATAATATCGAGATATACTCCAGAGCAAGGACATTCGAAAGAGGTGCTTATACGTTAGGTAATTTAGGTTCTTCACAATTTCCTCTTATATATCGTATAAAAAAAGACATTCTAACTGACCCTGGATTTCACCAATACGATTTATATAAAACTGAATTATCAGATTTCAACTATTACAAAATTGGTCATACTGCCTTCAACGATTATGCATTTACCCCAGTTGATGGAGATGAGAACACTAGATTTAGTGCAAGATTTAGCACCAACTTTGCCAACAATGTCAACTTTACAATCAATCTAGATAGAATTAATCAAATCGGATTCTATAATAATCAATCCACTAGAAGCACAGCCTTTGGCGTTGGAATATGGAAACAAAAGCCTGAACAAAACAGACAGACTTTCTTTACCTTTTTAGCCAATAATCATAACGAAGATCATAATGGAGGTGCCATTAGTTTCAACTCAAGATTAAGATCGTCTCTTCCTACAGTACTTAATGGAGCCAGCTCAAGGCATGAAGATTTCAAATATATCTTAGATAATTTCTTCACCATTTTGGGCAATCGCTTTAAAGCACATCATCAAATAATGTTCGAACATGGCTTTTATGTTTTCAGTGATGAGGGACTAACTTTTGGGGCTGACACTTTAGTGTATCCTCAAAATTATGTCACTGACGATAGGGGAATTCGTTATCTCTTAGGATTTCATAAAATTAAAAATGTAGGTGACTTAAGCTTTTCCCATAAAGGCATAAATCTCAAAATAGGTGTCTTACACCAATGGTCTCGTTTTAGCACGGACATCAATGTAGAATCAGTGCACGATGCAACGCTATTGACTGAGCTGAAAGTAAATGTTGGTCGTATCACAGAATTAGATGGGAGACTCGAGTTAGGATTTGGTTCTAATTCGGGCAATCTTCTTTTGGATGCTGGACTGGATTTTAAAGCCATTAAACATTTGAACCTTGAAGCTAATCTAACTATATCCAGATATGATCCAACACTGATACAGCGCTCCGTTGATGTTGCTTTTCTTAATGTTTTCTCTAATAATTTTTCCAAGGTTAATGAAATTCAAATAGGAGGTCAGGCAACCTATGATAAGATTGGTTTGTCTCTTGCATTTAATTCTGGCATTATTACCAATCCAATATATTATGATCGTACAGCCGTGCCTATTCAGGCAGGAGGTAGTACAGAGTATTTTCAATTTATAGCCCAGCACAGATTTTTCTGGAAATTCATTGGTATAGAAAATTCTGGAATCATACAGGAGTTTTCAGATAACATATTTCGCTTACCAAGTATCTACTCCACCCACGACTTGTATGTACAATTTCCACTATTTAAGAATAGATTACTAGCAAGATTTGGTGGATTATACTATAATATTCAAGCAGGCGAGAGTTTAGCTTTTCTGCCGATTACTGGAAGTTTTTATCCATCTGGGGAAGAATTTGACTCGTATCCATACTTGGAGACTTATGCTAATTTTCAAATTGGCCAATTTAGGATGTTTGTCAAAGCAGAAAATGTGGTAGACATATTCCTTCCACAGGAACACTTTCAAATTAGCAACTATGCTCAATTTGACTGGAATCTAAGAGTAGGTATTAGATGGTTGCTGCGGGAATAGTGGTTTTATAGAGTATAATTTGGCTCTAGACTGTTCTCAGAAGTCGTATACCAATCGTGGATGATTTTGATGGCTTCTTCTTTGGTATCTACCAAAGGAATTAAATCCATATCACCCGGTGATATATTGCCAAACTTTCCTAGAACAGTATCTTCTATCCAATCTCTAAGCCCTTTCCAATAATCAGCCCCATATAAAATGACAGGCACTTTAGTCAGTTTATTAGTTTGAATGAGTGTAATGGTCTCGAATAATTCGTCTAAAGTTCCAAACCCTCCTGGCATAGCTATTAATGCCTGAGAATACTTCACAAACATTACTTTTCTAATAAAGAAATATCGATGGTTGATGTGTTTGTCCTTATCTACATATTGATTACCACCTTGCTCAAAAGGTAATTCTATATTCAGCCCAACAGAAATTCCTCCTTCCAAGTGAGCACCTTTGTTGGCTGCTTCCATGATACCAGGTCCACCACCTGATATAATTCCAAACCCTTCTTTGACAAGCTCTTGTGATAACGCTACCGTCTCCTTATAGTATTTCTCATCTGGCTTAGTCCTTGCCGAACCATAAATCGCCACACAAGGACCTATCTTGTTGAGCCTTTCAAATCCATCTACAAGCTCCGCAAGCACCTTGAACATTGTCCAAGAGTTCTCGCCCTTAAGCTGTGTCCACTGCTTCAAATTCTTTGTCATATCAAGGTATTATTTCTTAGAATATGGTGCTAGGCTACTACGCCTTTGTATTGTTCGTATTCTTTCTCTAGGTGATTTCTTAACTCTGCAAACGTGTCATACTTCTCAAAAAGATCTTCCAAACTATTTCTCTTATTAGCTACTGACACTGCAAAGTCTACCACGTCCTTCTTCGTTATCTTATCTTTCCCAAGAATGATTAGTCGCTCCACAACATTCCTAAGTTCTCTGATATTTCCAGTCCAGTTAATCTGTTGTAGCTCCTTGATAGCTGAAGGTTCAAATACCTTATCACTGATCCCATACTCCCTGCAAATCATACTATTAAAGTGATCTACTAATTCAGGTATATCAGACTTTCGCTCGTTCAATGAAGGTACTTTCATTACGATTACAGCCAATCTATGATAGAGATCTTCTCTAAAGTTTCCTTTAGATATTTCTTTTCTGAGGTCTTTGTTAGTCGCTGAGACTATTCTCACATTGACAGAAATCGACTTATCACCGCCAACTCTGGTAATTCTATTTTCTTGCAAAGCTCTCAAGACTTTAGCTTGAGCACTTAGACTCATATCTCCAATCTCATCCAGGAAAAGTGTTCCTTTATTAGCCAACTCGAATTTTCCAGCCTTGTCTTTGTGAGCCCCAGTAAATGAGCCTTTAGTATGACCAAAGAGTTCTGATTCGATTAATTCTGAAGGAATAGCAGCGCAATTGACCTCTACGATCGGACCATCCTTTCTGCTACTTCTCTCATGCATCCATCTAGCGACCAATTCTTTACCTGTCCCATTCGGACCTTGCACTAATACTCTTGCATCGGTTGGCGCAACTTTATCTATGGTTTCTTTTAGTACAGAAATCTCTGAAGAGCTACCCACTATCTTAGTCACAGGTGCGGATTTCTTTACCCTTCTTTGAAGTTTTTTCTTCTGGACTATTAACGTCGACTTATCAAGCGCATTTCGAACAGTTATAAGCAGTCTATTCAAATCAGGTGGCTTGGCAATAAAATCAAAAGCTCCTTTTTTTACCGCTTCCACAGCTGTATCAATGTCGCCGTGTCCGCTAATCATGATAACTGGGGTATCAGGGCATACTTCTGCCATTCTATCCATGACATCCATGCCATCCATTTTTGGCATTTTGATGTCTAGAATAACTACATCGAATTTTTCTTGTTTGATCTTTACGAGACTGGTCAGTCCATCCTCTGCTTCTTCAACATCGTATTTTTCCATTTCGAGGATGTCTCTAAGTGTACGGCGGATCGCTCTTTCATCATCTACAATCAGAATTTTAGCCATAGGTAGTAGTCTTATTTTAAAGTTTCCTAATTTGTTATGAGAGTAGAAATATGAGAGGTGAAATACCCACGCTAGAGACCTTAACTAGCCACTTATTTCCATTCGAACCACTAAAATACATTAAAAAAAAATGTAATGTATAATTAACTGATTAAATGTGCCGTACATTCCAAAATAAGCTATTTGCAGGTATTATTTAGCATTCATAGCACCTAGATATGCTAGTAATCCTGTTCCTGTCGCCAACGCCGATTCGTCGATGTCAAAAGTTGGTGTATGTACTGAAGAGGTAGTGCCCTTTTTGACATTACCTGTACCTAATCTGTAGAAGCAGGCTGGCATCATCTGACTGTAGTAAGAGAAGTCTTCTGCCGTCATACGTTTTGGCAATTCGACCACATTGTCTTCGCCCATATAATCCTTAGCATGGGTCATCGCCTGATAAGTCATAGCGACATCATTGACTAAGGTTGGATAGCCATAGCGAATATTGACCTTTGCCTTTGCTCCATAGGCCTTACAGGTATGTTTGACCAAATCTGTAATCACTTTATGCAGATGGACTCTATTCTTCTCATCCATCGATCTGAAAGTACCAGCCAAATGCACTTTATCAGGAATGACATTGGTAGCACCACCATCTGACCATATTTTTCCAAAGCTGAGTACTGTTGGGACTTTAGGATCCGAGTATCTGCTAACGACTTTATGTAAGGCAGACAGGACTTCTGCACTGACCATAATGGGGTCTATATAGGTGGTTGGTAAGGCTGCATGACCTCCCTTGCCTACTATATCAATATATATTTCGTCAGCAGATGCCATATACTCTCCTGGATGAAAACCGACTTTACCTACTTCTAATGGTGGGTGTACATGCTGCCCTATAATCTTTGCTTTCTTAGCGTTTTTGATAGCCCCTTCCCTTATCATGATGGATGCACCACCTGGATGCTTTTCCTCACCAGGTTGAAATACAAACCTGATAGTCCCTGACAGATTATCTTTCAATCTATTGAGCACAAGTGCAGCGCCTAAGAGTGAGGTAGTATGTACATCATGTCCGCAAGCATGCATGACGCCTGGACGCTTAGACTTATATGAAACCTTATTTTTTTCTTGAATGGGTAGTGCATCCATATCGCCACGCAGATATATCAGTTGTCCTTTGCGCTTCCCCTTGATTTCTGCTACAATTCCATACTTACAATAACCAGCTTTATACTTTATTCCAGCTTCATCGAGGAGGTTAGTAACAAAGGCACTCGTCTCCTTCTCTTGGAAAGATAATTCTGGATATTGATGCAAATGCCTGCGAATGCTAACCAGATTATCAAATTGCTTGTCTGTTTCCTTTTTAATGGCACTTATCAATGTCATTTCCGATTAGAATTTGTAGTGTACAAAGTAATTAAAACTAATAGTGAGATGTCTACCGCCCAAAATAAATTCTTACCAAGCTAGCTGCCTCAGCCCAAGTCGTATAGTTTCTGGCATAGTATAGATTTGTGGAATGCGCATCTTCAGATGATAATTTATCAACTTCAGATACAGCTATCACCCCTTCTTTTAAGGCAGGTAGTTCGTATAATAAAGTATCATCATTCACATATCCTATCCAGCTTTTCCGACCAAGCAGAACGGGGATCAGGTTGCTGAAAAGTCTACTCGTATGTTTTGAAAATATCAACACTACAAGGAAGCCAAGTACTATTGTCAATCCAAATACTAAATCCAAGAATCGCTTAGTACGTCTGTGAAACGGCTCATCGATTCTAAAGCTGATATCAAGGGCATACCATTCTCCAATCCGCTCTTTACTATTACTACCAAGTATAGACGTATTATCACTATCTGCTACCTTATACTGGACCAAATTACCCAACTGAGACATGGTCTGAAAGATATCCTTATTAGGGATATCCTTACTACAAAAGAGCAATTCATTAATATCACGAGATTCAACAATCTGATCTACTTCGGGCAACAATCCTAGCTCATCACCAGCAGTCTGTATTCCAATCCGACCCACCAAACTATTATCTCCAGAAAATCGCTTAACCAAAGGTTGCAGCTGCTTCAAAGAGGCCTGACTTCCAACTATAGCAACCCGGCTGGCATCAGATACATTGAATGAGAAGGTACCTCTAAACAAGGCATTAAATATTTTTCTTGTCAGAACCAAAATGAAAGGTGATAACAAGAGTAAGATAATCAATACTATTCTGGATGATCTCATATGTAGTGGCAGAATACTGTAGACTGATAAGGAGAATAGAATGCTACTTATAAATCCATAGGTCAGATGTTTGTAATTGTGCCTTATATCATACTGCCCAAATAAGTAGTAACAAAAGACAATGATGGCCACAGCACCGAGATAAATCAGATTAATGTAAGGTACATCATAGTAATCTGGATTTTTATAATACCAATTGGCCCAAGCCAATCTAATACTTTTGGACACCAAAAAGAGTATTCCAAAATCTACCAATGGTCTGAGCTGCGAAATGGAGACTTTTTTAATGAGTGTTGCCAACGCCGTAAAGCTAATAGCCACAAACAATATCCAGGACCACAAAAAGGAACTGCCAGTATTCCGCTTTTTGGCATAGATTACCATAGCACCATAGAAGTTTTTGAGATAGCTGGAACTGATTTTTTTGGTACTCTCCCCTTTGAAATGAATGATCTGGGTATGCGGCAAATAGAATAACTTATAACCCTTCTCTTTGATTTGATAAGAGAGTTCTATATCCTCACCATACATGAAGTAATCCTCGTCAAAACCACCAATCTCCTGTAGTAGGTCTGTTTTTGCAAAAGTGAAGGCACCAGTGAGCACTTCTATCTCCTGAGTTTTATCTGTTTCTAGGTGGCCCAGATAATACTGATTGAAAGTCTTAGATCTAGGAAAAAGCTTGGCTAGTCCTAACATCTTATAAAGGGCAGTCATTGGTTTTGGGAAACCACGTTTTGACTCAGGTAAGAATCTACCGCCACCGTCCACCATCTTGACACCAACTGCTCCAGCATCTTGGTGCTGCTGCATCAACTCATAACATTTACTCAAAGTATCCTCCTCTATGATCGTATCAGGATTGAGGATCAATGTATACTCATGATTCGCTTGTTTTATAGCTTGATTATTGGCCTTGGCGAATCCCTTATTGTCGGTGTTAGCGATGAGTTTGACTTGAGGAAAATACAATTGGACCATTTCTGCAGAGCCATCAGAAGAATTATTGTCAACTACAAAGACTTCGAGATCTCCAGTCCAATCTGACCTATAGACAGACTGCAAGCATTGCCGAAGGAAATACTTGACATTATAGTTGACAATGATGATAGAAATTCCTGACATGTGGGTTAGCTACCTAGAGAATGAAAATGCATCTTGCATGCTAATAATCAGCAAAAATCCATCCATACAGTGCTTATAGAACCTATAGAGGCACCTCAGTATTGTAATTGATTCTACTATGTATACTCCGTCCAAGTGTCAACTGATCTGCATACTCCAGTTCTCCACCAAACGAAACCCCTCTTGCTATCGTGGAAATCTTAGTCTCTGTGCCTTCTAATAACTTGGAGATATAGAATATGGTCGTATCGCCTTCTATGGTAGGACTCACTGCCATGATGATTTCATCTACCTTTTCTGTTTTTACCTTTTGGACCAAGGTTTCTATGTTGAGTTCTTCTGGGCCGATGCCTTCCAAGGGTGATATTACGCCTCCAAGCACATGGTATACCCCACTGTACTGTTGGGTATTTTCTATAGCCATCACATCCTTGGCTGAGCTAACTACGCAGATAAGTCCTTTATTTCTGACTTGATCAATACAGATCTCACATACAGGACTGTCACTATAATTGTGGCACTGGGTGCAGGTTTTGAGATTCTGATCCAGATTAGTCAGAGCAGCAATCAATCTCTGCGTCTTTTGAGAATCTGTGTCTGCTAGATGAAGTACCAATCGTAGAGCAGTCTTCTTACCGATACTTGGAAGGCCATTCATTGCATTGACAGCTTCTTCCAATATTTTGGAGGAGAAATTCATAGCTGTAAAAATAAGCTAAGAATCTGAGTCAGATTGGGTCGTCAATAGTATGTTTTAGGGTAAATAGACACTTCAAGTTACATATGATGACTATTTTTGGCAGTCATATAAAAAATCAACATGGCAGAAGTGATTAGAATGCCCCGTCTTAGTGACACTATGGAAGAGGGTAATATAGTAGGATGGCAAAAAAGTGTTGGAGATAAAGTATCTCCTGGTGACATCTTAGCTGAAGTAGAAACAGATAAGGCTACCATGGAGCTGGAAAGCTTCAATGAGGGTGTATTATTACACATTGGTGTTCCAGAAGGTCCTGTACCAGTAGAAGGTGTGATTGCTATCATAGGTGAAGCGGGAGAGGATATTAGTGCCTTACTTAAGGAAATAGAAGCAGAAGCATCTAAGCCAAAAGAAGAAGCACCAAAGGAATCGGTTTCTGCTACTGCATCTGCCCCAGCAAAACCAGATAAGAAACCTATGTCTAAGCCGGCTCCAAAAGCCAAGCCAAGACCTGCTCCAGCTGCTGTTGCCTCGCCGGATGGTCGAATTAAAGCCTCACCGTTGGCAAAGAAAATGTCAGAAGAAGCAGGGTTAGATATCAGCAGAATCATTGGTACTGGAGAGCATGGTAGAGTGATAAAGAGGGATGTGGAAAATGCCATTGCCTCTGGAGGTGCTTCTATGGCTAGTGTCGGTGGATTGGCCCCTGCGACTTATGACCCATCTGTGTATGGTGACAAGCCTGTCTCTCAAATGAGAAAGATTATAGCTAAGAGATTAGGAGAAAGTAAATTCTCTGCTCCTCACTTCTATCTCACTATGGAAATGGATATGGGCAATATGATAAGTTCGAGAGCTTCTATAAATGAAGTTTCCCCAATACGTATTTCGTATAATGATCTAATCGTCAAAGCCTGTGCAGTAGCGCTCAGAAAGCATCCAGAAATAAATGCGTCATGGTGGGGTGATTCTATCACTTACCACGAGGACATTAATATAGGTGTAGCTGTGGCGATAGATGAAGGTCTAATGGTTCCGGTTATCAATAATGCAGATCGCAAATCACTAGTTGCTATCAAAACTGAGATCAAAGAACTGGCGGGCAAAGCCAAGTCTCGAAAGATCCACCCAGATGAGATGTCTGGTAATACATTTACAATCAGTAACCTTGGTATGTTTGACATAGATGAGTTTACTGCCATCATCAATCCGCCAGATGCTTGTATTCTAGCAGTGGGTAGTATCGCAGAAAAGCCGATAGTCAAGAATGGGGAGATTGTGATAGGGAATATGATGAAGGTAACCTTGAGTTGCGACCATAGAATAGTGGATGGGGCTAAAGGATCTGCTTTCTTACAGACTCTAAAGTCTATTATAGAGAATCCGGTGATGCTTTGGTTTAACGGCCAATAGAGCACGCCTAATTATTTACATATAGAATCAAAGGGTCATAGACAAAAATCTACGACCCTTTGTATTTTATATTACTTAGATAAGTCACAGTGTAGTTAAGTCATCACTATGTATTATCTAAGCACAGTGATATCCCCTGTTTGAATCTTCTTCATGCCATTCTCTATGTATTCTACTCTATAGATATATACTCCTTGCTCTGCTTCATTACCATTTCTAGTGCCATCCCAACTGAATTGATGGCTTTGGCAACATATTTTATTACCCCACCTATCAAAGATGGATACCTCTGTGACTTCTAGATCGTCAGTAGTACTTACTTGCCACAAGTCATTTAATTCGCTTGTAAGGAGAATAATATTAGGGATATATATATTAGAAATCCGGTTTTCTATCTCAATGCTAAAGGCATGTTCGTAGGAGCAACCAGATATATGGTCCAAACTTATACTATAAAAAGTGCTAAGTGTCGGATCTATTGTTACCAGAGAACAGGTTTTACAATCTATAGCTTGATCAGGATACCATTCTATAGTCCATTCTTCTGACAACGGTATAGAAAGTGTAATCAACTCCTCAGAAAAAACAACAGTATCATTAGGTAATGACAAAGTGTTAAGATTATAACTTGGAGGCACTTCTATAGGAATCAAAGTATAGCAACCTGTCTGGGACTCCAACTCAATATGAGGATTTGAAGAAAAATCAACTTCTATGTCACTCTCATGAGAGCCATTACTCCATACGTAATCTATGCCATCCTCTTCTGTTATCGCAAGAGTAATTGTCTGATCTTCACAATCGATGTGCATTATGGCTGGATACGGAAAAATAGTTCGTTCCACCTGACTCACGATTATAGAATCGCATCCTTTAATGCCTTGCAAACTATCCACGTAAGTACCTTCTTGATATATCCAATTGCCTTGCACCATAATTGAATCTTGATCACATAAGTCAAAAGTGAGTCTTTCGGTATAAGTATTTAGAACATTTAACTGAGTAGATAGTGTACTATCACAGCCATTGATAGTACTTAAAGCTTGCCTATACACCCCTGCCTCAGTCTGCCACTCACCATATATGAGCACAGAATCTCCTTGGCAGATATCAAGATTGGATTCAGCATGATATTCTTCAAGTATGACGATATTAATAACAGAGATACTATCACAGCCACCACTGGACGGATAATTACTGGTGTATACTCCCTCTTCTGATAACCACTGTTCATTTCTGTATATCGAATCGCTCTGGCAGAGATTGTGATACTCCTCTTCTCTTATATCATCAGTAACACTCAGCTCGATACTTATAATAGAATCACATCCAAAAGTTGTCTTTAAAGAGTCTAGATAAATGCCTTGCTCCTTTTCCCATCTGCCAAATAATTCTATAGAATCACCCTCACAAATCTGTCTACTGTGTTCCACCAGATAATTGTCCGAGACAATTACTGTGCTAGCTATAATACTATCACATCCTTCCATAGACATGAAAGAACTCATTACAAGACTGTCCTCATTATACCAAACTCCTTCTACAAGCGCCGAATCTCCTTGGCAAATTGAAAACTCTTTATGAATATAATAATTGTCGAAGTGGCTGACTTGCAAAATGTATATACTGTCACAACCGTTGGCCCCAGTCTCTGTATACTCATAGGCTCCACCATCTGTATGCCAGACACCTGCCCTTAGTATAGAATCTCCTGCACATATACTTACAGTCTCACTAAAACTGGTAGACTCCAATTCTCCTACAAAAACATGATGAATACTATCACATCCAGAATCGGATAGAAAATTGTAATTATAGTCACCCCCTGTCGTAATCCAATCTCCTTCTACAAAGATAGAATCAGACTTACAGACATATAGGGTATCATAACTATCTTGATTTGGAAGGACTGATAATGATAATAAGATTGTGGTGTCACAAGTCGCAGAAGCTATAGGGTATAACCCACTTTCATTATATGTAATTCCTCCAATGTGCACACTGTCAGAGTCACATATTTCTCTGAATACTGGCTGCTCTATTGTTGGTCGAACATTAATAGTCATAGAATCAGACACATAGCAATTGTCATCGTATTCTGCGATGACTTTAAGGCAGATATCTTCACTTGCCTTTATTTGTACAGTGTGACAATCTGCACAATCAACCATGTCCTCTGGAATCCACTGTATGCTGCTATATAATGATGGTAACGAATAAGTAAGGATATCATCCTTACAGATTGTGGTATCTCTACCTATATCTAGGATTGGAGATGTCGACAGACTAACAAATACAGAGTCTGTATATATCGTACCACATTCATCTAAGGCAGTAACATAATGCCAACCGACTTCATCACTAGAGTAAATAGAATCAATTGTCAAATCATTCCACTCATAACTTTCAAAACCAAAACCTGCATTTAAAGTGAATACTTCTGTATGGCATTTAACTATATCTGGGCCTAGATTAAGAGATAATTGTGGTGACTCTATGTGTAATAATTTGGTATTATTAGAATAATCACATTCCATTTGTGGGCTAGGCGTAAAAGATGGTGGAAAGCTAATATCCCGATCATTGAGCACAACTTGGATTGAATCATGTGCACTTAGATCTAATGATATGCAAAATGTATCTGAGTCTATTAGAAATCTATCTATGGCGGTTTCATCAGTTAACGCATTGCCTGGATAGCAAACTAGAGGAATGCCATCCATTAGTGCTGAAGTATCTGTTGTTGTCGTATAGAAGCAAAGTTGTGGATGCCCTGTACTGCAACTATACTCTGCATCTATACTCAGGTCAAAGTTATTCCCAGGCCAGACAAGACAACCAGACTGGGTTCTGTATGTTGCTTGTGCTCTGAAGTTATTGTAAGGTGTCCCACAATTATCACGTGGACAAAATGATGGGTAGTCAAGTGCAATAGCATTATTCTGAGGTACGCGAGGAATTGTCAAATCATCATTGATATTA
>CAZMMQ010000013.1:0-71201 GCA_964567435.1 uncultured Saprospiraceae bacterium
TCTGAGTTACTGTGCATCATAACTTCACTGTGGTATCTTTAGGTACAATCAGTATCAGAAAATAAATTCAGTGAGGCACAAAGAGAATTGGTAAAAGTATACGAAGTTATAATGAGAGACACAAAAAAACATCTCATTATAGCTAATATCAAATATGATTATTATTTGAAAGAAGTTTTAGAACAACAAAGCATTATCCCTTAACTCCGACTGTACAGATACGCTTAATAGTAGATTGTATTTACAAGACATCCTTGGTCTAGACATGAACCCAGAGCTCGTTGTCCTCAGCTCATGTAACAGTGCTATCGGTGAATTGGTAGAAGGAGAAGGATTGACCTCACTGTCAAAGGCATTATTTCATTCTAATGCACAGTCGGTTGTCTCTACCCTCTGGGCTATCAATGATGAATCTAGTTCAATTATCATGCGTTTCTTTTATCAAAATCTAAAAGAAGGGATGACTAAAGATAAAGCGCTTCGTTTGGCCAAGCTTGAATATCTCGAGGAGGTAGATCCGGCATATGCGCATCCTTATTACTGGGCAGGAATCATTGCCATGGGAGATATGAGTCCTGTATTTTCAGGATATACCTTTCGTAAGGTCGCTATCATAATAGGCCTTATGGTGTTTATGGTTTTATTATATCTGATCTTAAGGAAGAAGCAAGTGAAAGCAAAAAGCCCCTAAGTCATCAGGGGCTTTATTGGTTTAGTGGCTCCAGCATCTGATTTCTCTTGCACATACACTTCGACATAATGACCGATATTCACATAGCTTGTGCTCTAGTCGCTTAGATGTGTATGTGTTAAAGTTCAACAGAAAGAAACAGGGAGGTAATATATTCAACATTCTATTAGAAAAGGTGGTGAACTTCTCTTCAAAAACTTAAATGGTTGATTCAGAATTATTTAATCCTTTACACAGCGACAAGAATTTAGATTTCGCCATCGATCAGATTGAATATACCATTTTTCATGCTCAAAATGAATCGCAAAGAAGTTTCCAACTTTATCAGGATCTGGAGTACTTGTCCAAAAAACAGTATGACCCAAATCCGAAATATCATTTTTCGAAAAGAAATCTATGGTACCATCTAAATTTAAAAAACCACTACCTGTTGGTTTGAAATATAATGAGGACACAGGTGATCATCACTTATCTTTTTCTAGACACATAATTATGGATAAGCTCGTATACTTATCTGATTTATAGATATTTTCAATATTTTCAATATCAACTAAATGGCAACTCACTTAAAAAGTTGCTTAGTGATTTACGAACGTTTGTCACAACCTGAATTCTTTCTTTAATTGCAATTGCAGGCTATTGCATTAATCCTTTAAACATCTACAAGAATATTGAACTTTGTTAAAATCCTCTCCAATATCTCCTTCCAATTGATCGGAGCTATTTTTAATTACTTTAATGGAAAAAAAATTGCCCTCTTCGTTTGGCACTGCTGAACTTGTCCAAAAAACAGCCTCAGAATCGGAATTCCATAATTTACCATCCTCAACAAAACCAGCAGGTGATACACAAAATCCAAGTGGAACCACATCAGTATTTTGAATATTCCATGCAGAAGATCTAACTAATTTGTTTACATCCCAATCAGCAAAATCTAATAGTGTAATCCATTCTTCTAAACTAGGTACATGATATCCTTCTGGACATAATCCTCGTTTACTTTCTAACTTTTTCAGTTGTTCGAACGATTGTGAAGATAAATCATCATTGGTATCAAAAAGCTGATTTATATTGAAATATTGAGGGCCAAACTGGGCTCCTGAAATTGAATTAACAGAAGACTCGCTAAGATTATCCCCCATCCATGAATTGCTACCAATGAAAATTTTCGTATAGTTAGTCCCTTCAATAACGTCATCAGTTATACAATCTTGTGAACACTGTTCAAAACGTATCTCTTCAAATGCGATAGTAAAATATCGAGAACAATTATCCGATTTCACTACATCTTCAATTTTGATAGTTACATCATTTGTAATAACTTGATTGATCAAACCTGAAATATCCTGATTATACATAAAATTATCATCTCCGTTTTGATTCGCTATTTTAACATCATTAACGTATAAATTAAATAGTTGTGCTTCTTGATCTTCAGATTTAAGCTGGCCATGTATTCGGTAAACATAACTTGATCTGTTCTCGTCAGAATTAGGGTTTTCGCAATCGATAAAAAAGGAATCTTCACCTGTGATTCCTAAAGTACAAGGATCATAGGTTATGTCATTAGAACAAGGCTCGTTATTATCTTTCCAGCTTTGTGATAAAAATGTTACACTTCGCTTATACTCAAGTCTTCCAGGAACAACAATCCTAAGATTTCCTGTAGGAACAATTTTGAATTCAGTAAAACAATTTGTACTGTTAGAAACATCTTCACCAATAATAAATTCGCTTGTTGCTTCGAATCCACCACAATGGGTAAGCTCACATTCTAAACCAAAAAAAAGGTCAAAATCACCTCCTTCAGCTCCTATACCTAGTGAAATATTAGTGCCTGCACATATTTCACCCCCCACAGTGCCTATGAATCCAAATGTAGAGGAATTATTAGTCCGATTCTCCGCAGAAGAAGGTAAAAACGTTGGTATATCAGATTCATCATACTCAAACAATATTGACTCTTTACTTTTTGAACTAGCTTCAATTGAACCTTGTAATTTCACTCCAACTTCCACAAACGGATCTACATTTAATTTAAATCCGGCAGGTAATGGTATAGTAATTTCAGGAACTATTGGAAATTTGCATTTCGCATCTATTCCACCCTTGATGAATAATTGAACTTGTGTTTCAAAATTTTCCAGACCAATTTGTAATGTTTTGTTAGTATCTACAGGATCTACTTTATGAACATAGGTGAAACTAGCCTTCATTCTTAAACCACCTGACAACTCACCTAAATTACATAATTGGGACAATCCTGTCATCGGTTCTATCAATTTCTCTACCTCTTCTTCACTCATATCCGACAATGGCATATCTTGAAAAGAAAAACTACCAGGGAAAGTAAAGTCAATTAAATCCACTTCCTTTTTTTGACTTCTCAGAATATCACTAGCGTTTACTCTATAATTTAGTTCATCCATTGCTTCTTCAATTTTTGCAGGTTCAACAGATAAAACAATTCGATTCTCTTGTTCGGTAATAGACAATATTCTTCTTACATAAAAATAACTCGGATTAAAAGTTTCATAAGGAGACATGAGTATCTTCCCTTCCTCTAAAAGATCGACAATATCAGCACTCTTCGATAGCACTATCCTATCTTTTTTAAACTCAATGAATTTATTTTTATTTCTTGTATAATCATAGGTGATAGTATTATCAGCATAATCTATTACCTCAATAAAGTCATTCTCACTCTCTGTTAATCCAAGATCCTCCTCCGTCAACTCTTCCTTTGTACAAGTCCACCCTAAGAAGACACTTAATATAACGACAAGTAAAACTTTATAATTCATGATGATTAGATTTGGATAGGATTAGATATTTAGTGTAATAAATTTCTTACTTGAGAATTTTGATAAAGATCCATCTGGCAGAATATACCGGATCATATACTTATATGATTTGCCTGAATCAACTTTTGAGTCTACCCATGAATTGGACCCTACAGCTTTCAGTCTTTCATAAGATTTGATTTTATGCTCACCTTGTGCTCTGTAGATTATAAGTTCGGATATTTCTTTATTATCCCAATTGATAGTCACGTTTGCATCTCTCTGGCTCAGTGAAAATTGTGGTTCTATTTCTCTAGAAAAATCTTTTATTTTCACACCAACTTCATTGCTTACAGCTTGGTTATCAGAGTGGTCAGCAGAAATTATTCTATAGGCTACTATAGATTTAGGTGATAATTGTAACGTGTCTAGATATCTATTCTCAGTTGGCCCAAAGTCGGAAATGGTCTTCCACTCATCTACTCTGCGCTGTAGTAATTGTCGTTCCACATCTAAGAATGCACTAGTGTTCCAGGCAATCTCTACCCCTTGAGGAAGTGATTTTACAGAAATAATTAGAGCCGGCGATGGTGGTATAGTATCTGGTCTAGACAGGACTTCTACTTTACTCAAATCAGAAATATTTGTACGCTTATCTAGAGCTGCAACCCTATAGTAGACTCGTTTAGTCAAGGTATTCAGAGCTATGGTATCCTTAAAGCTGGTTCCTTTTATTGGATAATTTGAAATTCTCAAAAAATTAGTTTTAAGATCATTAGTGCCGTATACATAATAGCCCCATAAGTCGTCTTCTGTATTTGCATCCCAATTCAATGTAACTATACCAGAGGAATCAATTTCACCACTTAGTCCAGTAGGTATTGATGGTGGAAACAAATCCTGGACGATAAGTCTTTTTGGTGGCGAACATGATTTATTATCTACAGTATCTAGAGCACATACCCTATAGTAATTTCTGTATGACACTATGGGTTTG
The DNA here is from genome assembly GCA_964567435.1 of uncultured Saprospiraceae bacterium. GTDB lineage: Bacteria > Bacteroidota > Bacteroidia > Chitinophagales > Saprospiraceae > RFSX01. The sequence continues at coordinate 4,472 of CAZMMQ010000013.1, forward strand.
TTGTCTATATATTGTAGTTCACTTGCTGCTGGGTTTGCTACTATTTCAAATTCTCCATTTAAATCATTGGTATATTCTATCGTGATCTTTTCTGTATCCAAGTCCTCAATCTGCCACTGAATAGCTACACCGATATTCTCTATACTATCCAGAGAAAATGAAGGCGCTAGTGGAGGTTGATCATCTCTAGCTGTAGCTGACAAAATTGAAGAGGGTTCACCTCTTTCCCCAAAATGCGAATACCCAATAACTCGATAGAAGTATTTGATATTATTATCTACCTTATCTATGTAATTTTCTTTCACACTAGCTATACTCTCATCATAAAGGTTGAGCAGTGGTTCTTCGTTGAGTTTTACAAAATATACACTATCCACTGATCGCTCAATATCATATCCAAAATATTGACCATTATCCTGGTAAGAATCCCAATGAACAACGATTTGATTCATAGAAGCATCAGCCCTATCAATATAGGTGGGATAATAGGGCTTATACTCATTGGCAGAGACTAAGCTATTTAATCCATTCAGAAGGCGATCAGGTTGCTCTCTCCATCGCAAGTGATAGTGATATGACTTTCCCTTCTCAACATCTTTATCTACAAAACGAATCCCCATGAGTTCAGCGAGATCAGGATTAGACGAGCCAGCGACTAAAGACATTAAAACCAACAATTCTCTTTTTGCTATAATCGCTTGAGCATCGATTTCTTCTCTATTAAGAAATATTTCTTGCTTTATGTCATCTATAAATTCTCTATTCTCGGAAGAATATTTTCGGAGTTTTAAGGTTCCCATCTTAATATTATCAGCCACGACTAGGCTGTCTAATAATTTTTGATTTTCTAGATCTACTTCATATCTAACCAAATCATAACCACTGTCGTGTATGTTTTTCAAAATATCAAATGACTGTGTAACCAGTCTGACTACAATACTATCTCCATAAGCTTTAGAGATTAAATTAGTTTGAGATATCTTAGAATCAAGGTTTGGGCTTTGAGATGAAACTGAGTCAATAAATAAAAATGACAATCCGATAATTAGAATAATTGTTTTCATATTACAGAGACTTAAATGGTGTTATACCAGATTTGAAGTAAGGAACTTGAAATTGATACGATAGATTCTCCATAAAATAACTTGTATCATAATTAGAAATTATATAAAGACCATCTTGTATATTATGTGTTTTATCATAATTCCCAAAATGCGTCTCTATAGGATTGAAAAGTTTTATAGTAACGTTGAATCTAAATTGATAGTCATCATTGTAAGGCCCAACAGGAGATAACCAATCACTAAAATAATTCTGTAAATTTATTATCGATGAGCTTACATTGTTATAATATGAAGTGACATTTATTTTACTATAACTAGATGTTACAGGTATTCCAGATATGAAATTATCGAAATTACTCTCAGTATTGTCTATACGATTAGAAATATCAAAACTTGAAAGAACTCCATTATTCAGTCCTTGTAATTTTAACTTTAAATCATAAGTTGGAAGAGTAATGAAATGATTCCCAAATTCGCCCATTCCACTCTCTGAGCCTGGTCCTAATTCCTGAACATCCCTAGTTGCTTGATCTGTGTTCCAAGGATCTGAATTATCAAGACCTCCAAAGCGTGGAATATTCCAATGCAAATAATAACTTCGATAGCTATTAAAATGAAGATATCTAGTTTTTGCATCATCAGCGTCGTCTTGTGCATTTGGGTTTACAATTCCTCCTACTTCGGTTCCATCAGGTTTATAATTTAGTCCATCTACATAATGATTATACGTTCTACTAATCAAACTATTAGGATTATTTTTAAAACCTAGGTTCAAGTTAATTATAGGCGTATAGCTATCAAAGGGCTCCTTTAGTTGTATGTATTTATCAGTATTATCAGAGAAGAAAGAGAAGCTATTATTGAAACCCTTTGACTTTTTACGACCACCATTTACATAAGTATCATTTAGCTTATCCATGATAGAACCATATTGACTCGTTCTAAATCGATATGACCACATTTCTGTAGCACCTATATCTTGAGATGCCATCAGAGAAAGTTTATATACCTTGCTTAATTCCAATTGGCCCAAATCGAACTTTAATCGATGTCTGGAATTATCTCTTATTATAGCTTCTTCTATGATAGGACCTCCATCCTCGGGAGTAATTCTTATGAAAAATGTTTGGTTACTGGCTAGTGATCCAGAAGAACTATTATTAGGTGTATTACTTGACAAGTCAGGTAGATCTATGCCAGACAGTGGATTATTACTTACACCTGAAATATTAGGTCCAGTATTGACACTTTCAATAGTATTATTATTCCCAAAAAAAGAGCTTGGGAGACTAAATCCAAAATTATTACTTGTATTAAAATTACTGCTGGTTCCTGAACTTTCTGTTTTAAATATTAGATCATAGATTTTACTATTTAGCGTTATATAACCTGTTGACCGATCTTCTAAATGAAAAAATAGTTCATATCTACCTGGGCTAGATGTTAAGACATAGGAGTCCTCAAATTTATCTGGGATAGGACCAGTTTCGAATGTCGTTTCTCGGCTGACAGTCTTAAAGATTTCATCATTGTATTCGATATTTAGCTCTACAATTATTTCGTACTCTTTATTTGGTTCTAGTTCTACACCTTCCAATGTCTCTGTTGTTCCAGACATGTAGTAATCACTTTCGGCAACGCCACCTCCGTTAACGGCTTTAACTTTGAATCGATCTAATTTAACCTTCATCTGCTCATATACCAGTTCTCCATTTTTGACCATTGGTACATCTACAAACTTTCCCTCCTTGACGAAGAGTTCTAAGGTAATATCTTGTGACAGAAAATCTACCTCGTCCGCACCGTCACTAGGTGTTATCGACTTTATGATTGGAAAAGGTAATTCTTCAGAATTTTCATAATCAATAGTAGGCAGACATTTATCGCCTATCTCTATTTCAAAGTCAAAACCACCTGTCAAGATCGCAGGGCCTGCGTATTTCACTAGTCTATTTCCAGTAGCATTCCATATGCCACCCAGTACTCCTGCGTCTTCATTAGCTTCTGCATCCCACAACCACTCTGTATCATTTTCAAAATTTCCTCCCGCTGCATCAGATATAGACTCTACTGCTTCTAATCCTACAGTTGCAACACCTGCAACTACTGGCGGTAAATAAACTCGATAGGACAATCTGGCTCTACCAAATATCCATGTAGGATTGGGTAATCCTCCTTGCACTACTGCTACAGCTTTAATACTGGCAAATTCTTTACCCAATAAATAACCAGAAACTCTGAGACCAGCATAGATTTGACCCAGCGCATACCAATCGTTTATCCCTGGATTGGCATAACCTGCACAACTCCTATTCTCACTTTTGGATAAGTTAATATCAAAACCTGCCAATGCAAATCCATCTACGCCTGTTTTGAAATCATCTCCACCAAATGTAAAGTTCATTTCTGATTTAATCATGGAACCGAATGCAATACCTGATCCGTATGTATCAGGTCTACTTTCACCTGATACACCTGTTACAGATCCTTCAACTCCTCCACTTCCTGCCACGTCGTCACCATTGCTACCTTGAGAATTCACTGCACTAGTTTCATCAAACAAAATCATTATGCTATCTGGTAAAGAGACATTTGTGGGAATTCCGTCTCCTAGCATTGCATAGAACTGTACACGGGCTCCGACACCACCAAATCTTGCATCTATTCTTCCAGGAGACATCTCTTTATAGTCATATCCGTCAGGAACTCCTATATAAATATGGAAGTCACTTGGACTGGCTAGTAATTCAGCTGTGACATTCCCTGTTAATATTGGCCTACGTTGATTACTAACTCCAGGAGCAGGAACTTGTATACTCATCCCAGTGCTTAATAGAAACTCAGAATTACCAGTCTCTGCATCTTCAAATGTGAAGCTTCCCCTCAAAAAACCATAGACCATGCACTCCTTTTCTAAGGTAGAATTCTGCTTCCATATCTCTTCAGTCATCATAAATGCATTCCCTTCAATTTCAATACTTGTTTCCTTGCCTACTTGGAGAGATAAGGTCACATCTACATTTAAGGGATTCGGGTCGCCTACTGGAGCTATCAAAGCAAATAACGATAGACCAAAATTATCTTCCGCTTTTTCTAGTCCGCTTGTATTGTACAAACTTCCTTCTAGGTCACTAGGGTCCTGAGTCAATGATGCAAATGATCCCCTTCCAAAATTATCACGATAGTTCTCTGTCATTCTATAATTATAAAATACGCCACCGCCCAAACCATAAAATGCTACCCCAGTGGCCCCTACTTTTATTCCATCATCTATCTTGGCTACGAGTCTAGCATACCAAAAATTAAAGTCCTTATTACCATTTTTATAGGCAGTGCCAAATGCTCCTGCCATCGATAGGCCTAACCCGAGTCCTTCTATGTCTACAGCTAAGGCGCCTTCAAAAGATTTTTCGGTAGCCGTGTTTTTATAAGTGACGGAGCCACGTAATTTTATATTTGATGTTTGGACATCAACGCCGATACTCTCAAGTCCAAAGTCTGCTAGTTCGTATTTTTTATCAGCGTTATTATATCTACCTTCAAAGAAAATTCTAGCATCTAGACCGAAACCATTCTTATCCGCATCCTCATTATCTTCATCTCCTGCCATTATATGCATACGAAGTTCCAGATATAGTCTTGGAGCATCTGGTGTTCCTGAAATTTCAGCATAGTGAAAAGATAATTCGAAACCTGCTAGTTCTTTTTTACTGACTTCTGCAGTAGGATTTGATGTAGGATTGCCAATACTATTGAGCGAATTGTCTAATTCTGAGATACCATTCTCTAGACTTGCCATATCATTATTGATAGCTGTCTCAATTTTATCTACTTCAGCATTTACCATCTCAGCAAGATTTAGATTTAATGCCAGATGGCTTCCTTCAAAACCCTTATCTGTTTCATATTTTAAAGCAAAAGGAATACCCACCAAATCAAGAGGTACAGAGCTTAATTTTTCTTCAAGGTCACCAGACAAAAAATTCACAGTTTCTGGGCTTATACCTAAATCACCTGATAAATGCGCCTTGAACTCATGCCCCTTAGATTCTGAATAAGCCATCGTTATATGAGAACTTTGTGCCAGCCTCGCTTCCGCTAAAAATATTGGTATAGTTACCTTTTCCTCAGAATTCTCATTACCAAATGGATTTACTATAAAAGAATAATTTAATTCATTGTAAAATATGTCATGACTTATGATAGCCTGATATCTAAAATTATCATCACCCTTTAAGAAAGGAGCAAAGAAATCTCCTACTATACCTCCTTGAGTTATTTCATTATTAACAAATTGAATATTGATATTGTCAATTATATTTCCCCAATTTCCTAACATCTTTTTAGAATTTCCAAAAGGCTTATCAGATTGTATACTCATACTACAATTAAAGTTTCCACCTAAATCGAAGACACCATTCGTAATTGAAAAGGATTCCAAATCGATTCCTCTTAGTTGAGGTGGAAGATAAACAGCTACTTTGCCCAAATGGATCCCTGTCCAAAGACTTGAAAGTTCCTCTTCTTCCTCACTTAAAGGAATCCAAGTTTCATTTGCAAAATCAGGTTTGGGCCCATAATCAAAATGTCCATTTGGAAATACTAAACCATTGGGATTAAATTCTTCGGATAGGTCTAGAGTTCCTTCTTGAATTTCAAATCCCCAACCTTTCATTCTATTTATTTCAAAAGGCGTAAATTGTTCTATCGAAAAGAGCCATCCGTTATCTTCTTCTCCTTCTTCTTGTAGTTGAAATGAGAATGTTGCATTTACTTGATTTGGAATTTCCTGATTATCTGCATAAGCATCAGAGAAAGGAGTTAGATATATATCACTGCCACTACCAGCATTTGGAAAATCGACTGAACATTCTAACCGCCCACCTATAACCCCGTCACAGTCGAAATTTAGATAAGATCCATTAGTGAGAGAAGATTCATTATCACAGTCTTGACATCCATTAATTTTTACGGTATATCCATCGGACTCAGAAAACACAACCATAGGCTCATACATCTGCACTATTCCTGGACCAAAAGTACCGTCTGGTGTGATACACAAATTAGATATACTAAATGAGATATATTTTTCCTGACCACTAAAATTTATTGGCCAATTAAATGTACCCAACAATTTTGCACCACCTAGTTCAAAAACTAACTCCTCAATAACAACTTTATATTCTTTACCATTATATTCTTGATCTACTCCTAGTGGAAACAGTAAGCCTTCACCACTGCCTAAGCTAGAACCGCTTGCCATTAATTGATTTAGTGTATTTAAGCCAGCAACCAAGTTATTATACTGCTCTTCATTATTATTCTTGATATCAGCTAATGATAACTCCGCATCGGGGTCAATATTTACTTCTAGATCTTCCGCATCATTAAGGACAGTTTTTATCGTCCCTTCGACTAGCTGACCATCACTATTTAGACGGATATCTTCAAACTCAACTTTTACAGGAATATCATCAAATCCAAATAAGCCAATTTTGGTTTTTCCACTACCACTAAAACTATTATTACCTGAAGAGTTGGCTTCTAACTTTTCTATTGCATAATAGCCTGCATAGAAAGTTTCAGGTAAACTTGTTAGAGAAGCAACTTCCAGGTCATCAGGTTCTGCATCATCACAATTATTACAATCGTAATTTGTTAATGCTTCTGACTCATCATCACCCTCTTCACTACAGCTTACATTAATTCTGTGTATAGGAGACGAACTATCTTGATCAAGTAACACAGTACAATCAACTATCGGATTTTCTATTGCATTAATTTGAAAAACATATTCTCCTTCTGGAAACATATCTTCAGTCAAAAAACCATCTGAATTATTAAAAAACGGCTCTGAAACTATCATATCACTTTGAGGATCTATACTGGGAGGTATTCGCATGTTAGGATCAGTCAAGGCATCTAATGGATTCATTCCCTCTTCTAATCGTGCAATAACAACCTCATATTCAAAACAATCATCTGCATCAGTCATGGCATCTACATGCCAGCCTAAGTTTATCATGTCAGTAACATCTCCACATTCAAAACTCTGTTCAAACCAATCAACTCTCAAATTAGCTTTCTCTATGGTGAAAGCATTAAAATTGCAAACCTTAGCTGATAATTGTGTATCTGTCTGGTAGTCAAAAGCAGTGACACAGATGGTGTACATGCCTTCATCTAAATATGTGTTTTGGAAATCAGCTAAAGCACCAAGCGATGTAAAACGAGGAGGTAATCCTTGAATATTATTTATGGTATATCCTAAGTCAGATAGATTTATTGTTCCATCTCTAAAAGAGGTACTCTCATTTGCACTCAAGGTTAATACTGGCTCTGCCATTCTCTCATTAATGGTAGATATGGTGTATTCATTAGCACCACTTACTTTTATTTCCGATTTAAAATAGAGATCAATGTCACGGGGTACATCGTTAAGAATAATTACGTCGAATCTAGAGTTGTCTAGCAATTCACCAATGGTCCGTGGATAAGGTTCGTCAAATAATATCTCGAAGTCAATTACTCTTTGGCTGTATGATTGAGTCAAAGACAACATTAAAAAGAATATTATGAGGGATAATTTTTTCATTGTTAAAAGGTAAATTGATAGGATACTCTAGATCTCAGTTCGTTAATATTTAGACCAACGTTTCTATTTCTGATATAATGCAAAAGATTCAATGTTGCTGAATTATTATTATTTATGGCATACCTCAGATTCAGAGTGCTATTAAGACCAAAGCCATTTGACTTCTCAATTACAGTATTGATTACATAACGAGAGCTTAAGGTCATCGACAATTTGTCCTCTAATAATTTCTTGGCAGCATTGACCCCAAAGCTGTAGTTTACTTTATCCAATACTGCATATTGAAAAACTTGATATCCAGCATAAGTGCCAAGCTTCAGGTCATATTTTTTAAGCGTTGTTCTGAAATCTATTTTCGCATTATATACATAGGTGGATTGAGTCTCAGTGGCAAAGACAAATTTGTTATCTAGCTTTCTCATCATCCCCCTGAGACGAAGTGTATGTTCATTGTCATTACCAAACCTAAAACGCGGACTTAAGGTCACATTTGTTAGAATTCTGCTTACCTTAAGAGTATCGTCGTCGTCCAAGATTGTCGGTGTATTATCTACGTTAAAGTTGGAGACAGTACTTGTAAGATTGAATTTCTTCGACGGTTTCCACCTTGCAGAACCAGATACAATTACCCTTTTATTTCGATTGGTATTGGTACTTGCGATTTCATTTTCTTCGATTCCATATGAAGACTGTATGTTTATAGTCTTAGATCCATAACTGACATTTACCCTTCTTCTATCTAAATCTTTAAGGTTATAATACCTACCTAAGGTTTCGAACTGAGGGCTGATTCGTTCATAAGATAATCCGATGTTTATTCTCTTGAACCTAACCCCAAAATCTGTCTGTCCCGCATACCCAAATTGAGAAGTAATATTCGGATCAAAGTTAGACCTTAAGGCACTAGGAATATCTGTATCTAATGACCTAGCTTCAGCATTTTCGTTATAGAGGCTGGTCATAACACTAGAATTTAAGTAGAAACCATTCTTTAGATTGAAGCTGGTGTTAAATCCAATTGCAAAATTATCTTTAGGATTAAGATTGTAATTTTGGTCGGTGATCTCATCTGTAAGCTCATCGAAGACAGTATCATTTGCTTTAAAAACAACTAGATCAAAAAAACTACTTTGTTTACCTATGCCCAGCTTTATAGCAGTTGCATTCCGATTATAGTCATTAAGAAAATCCAGACCTAGAATCGTTTGACTACTATTGACGAAAGAGATGTTTTTTAGTTTACCTCTCATAGCAGATAGCCTTAGCAAACCTTGCTGAATCTCAACACCTGCACCAAAAAAGGTATTGCCATTCAGAACATATGGAGAAAACTGCATGGTCCTATGACCTAAGTGAAACTTTATTCCTTTGTAAGTAGGGCTAATTCCTATCCTATTGAAATTCCTGTAGCTGGCATCTAAGGAAGTATCGGTAAAGTACAATGAAATAGGAATTTTGAAATCTCCTATTTGCATACTTAGGTTACCACTGACACCTGCAGTCCATGGAATATATCGGCTCGATGCATCACTGAGTGAAGTGCTATACTGACCATTTAACGCAATTCCACCATGGAATTTAATAGGTAAATCTTTTTTTTCTTTTTTCCCTTCTGCCCCTTTACCTACTGCTTGTTGGGCAGTGAGGCAAGGAACAGATATGAAAAAAGCAACTACTATTACCAAATGTTTCATAAGGATATTTAATGGGGTCAGCATTAGATTATTCTGATAAGATTAGGTCTATAATTTCATCACACGTTCTACAATATTTTGGTTACCTGATTTGGAAATAACTTGCATTAAGTATAAGCCACTTTCTAAGGCAGATATACTAATAGGCTCATTTGTGACTTCTCCAGCCAGCACCTCCAGTCCAGTCACTGTAGTTATCCTATAGGTCATACCTGTAGCCGATGTCCTCACATATAGCTGATACCTGACAGGATTAGGAAATATATCTATCTGGTGACCATTCAGCTCATGTGTAGCAGTAGTATTTGCTTTTCCGTCACAATCCTCATCAATGTCATTATCCAGTATTTCCTCTGCTCCCGGGTACACATTTGGATCTGTGTCATCACAATCTCCCAATTCGGTGACATACCCCATAGGCTGTCTGCAATCAGATACTGTGTTATCATCTTGTCCGAATCCGTCCCCGTCCTCGTCTAGATAGTAATCCTGAAAAGTCAGTCCATCATCTACCTCATTATTGCAATTATTGTCCTTGCCATCACATGATTCTGGAGCTCCAGGAAATACTTCGGCGTCTGTGTCATCACAATCTCCTGGCTCAGTGACATAGCCAGCAGGTTGGTTACAATCAGAGAACACAGTACCCTCCTGTCCATAGCCATCGCCATCTTCATCTAGATAATAGTCTAGAAAAGTCAGCCCTTCATCTATAGAATTATTGCAGTCATTGTCCTTGCCATCGCAGATTTCAGGCGCACCTGGAAAAACAGTCGGGTCAGCATCATCACAATCTTCGTCAGAAGCAGATCCATCACCATCATTATCCGCAAATGATCCAGTAGAACAATTTATTTCCGTTCTTAGGTTAGCACAACCATTGCTAAACACCGCTTCTACTCTAATAGTGTACTCTTGTTGAGCTGCTAAACCAGGAATCATGAAAGTGTTAGTCTGAGTAGAGCCAACAAAATTTCCATCAACGTAAACGAAGAAGGTACTGATGTCATTAATGCCATCCCACTCTATTGTAATAAAATCTGGACCTACTTCTATGCAAGCTGGTGCTGGTGCGACATGAGATTCAAAACCCTCATCTATGATGCCGTCACAATTATTATCTATATCATCACAGATTTCCGCAGTCCCAGGATTGACTAAAGCATCAGTGTCATCACAATCTTCATCAGAATTGTATCCATCATTATCATCATCGATAATTAAGGCGACACCATCACAATTCTCGTCGATATCATTATTTGGGATTTCTGTTGCGCTTGGGTTTATTGCAGCATTTGTATCGTCACAATCCTCATTCTCAGCAAAACCATCGTTATCATTATCGGCAAAGGAGGTTGTAGAACAGTTGATTTCAGTTCTTAAGTTTCCACAGCCATTATTGAAGACGGCTTCTACTCTGATTGTGTAATCCTGTTGAGAATTCAAGCCTGTAATCGAAAAGGTATTATCCTGAGTAGAACCTACGAAACTCCCATCTACATAGATGAAAAAGGTGCTTATGTCATTGATGCCATCCCACTCAATACTGACAAATTTTGGTCCTACTTCAATACAGGCTGGTGCTGGGGCCACATGTCCTTCAAATCCTTCATCTATCAGCCCATCACAATCATTGTCTATGTCGTCGCAAGATTCATTGGCACCAGGGAATATGGAAGCATCTGAATCATTACAATCACCTTGAAGAAGGACATATCCTGTCGGTTGGCGACAATCGGAAAATACTGAGTCAGTTTGACCATAGCCATCACCATCTTCATCAAGATAAAAATTCATCTCTATCAAACCCTCATCTACTGTCCCATCACAGTTATTATCTTTTCCATCACAGATTTCAGATGCACCTGGGAAGGTTATTGGGTCATTGTCATCACAGTCTTCTTCTGATCCTATTCCGTCGCCATCATTGTCAATAAATGATCCTGTGCCACAGTTTATGACAGTGCTTAAATTATCACATCCATTATTAAAGACTGCTTCTACTCTAATGTCGTAGACACGAATAGGCTGTAATCCCGTAATCTCAAAAGAACCAGCACTCGTAGATCCTATAAAGCTGCCATCTACATAAATGAAATATGAAGCGGAAGCAGACAAGATATCCCAGCTTACCGTGATGCTATTAGAAGTGGCTCCAAAACAAAAAGGCAAAGGCGCTATATGATTTTCAAAACCTTCATCTATAATTCCATTACAATTGTTGTCCACATCATCACACAATTCTATTGCATTTGGAAATATAGTGGCATCATTATCATCACAATCCTCTTCTGCAGTAAACCCATCTCCGTCAGTATCCACAGAAGGTGAGCAATACCAGCTTTGTCCATCAAATCTTTTCAAACTTACGGCGGCAGCCTCCCCATTTGAATTTGCCCATTCGAAACTTAAAGTGCTATCAGACACCATTACATTGGATAGCTCAAAATCATGTCCTAATTGACTTTGTCCAGAAAGACTAATGGTATCACAACTTATCTGTAATTCTAAGTCTCCATTGGGTAATTCTACATCCGGGTACACAATACTATAGGCTCCAAAGCTGTAATCTATCTCTCCGTCAGAACTAAGCAAGGGGATATAGGTGTCTGAGTTATCGTCAGCACTGATTATGATCTCTGTAGTGATACTTTCAGATACATATTCTGACCAATCAGAATCACCACCCTCTAGAATCGTCGTTGTTACTTCAAACTCTCCAAGAATATTACAAGGACAATCTTCTGAAGCAAGAGTTGTTACATTAATACTAGAGGACAAGGGCAAGCACCCAAAATCATTGTCTTCGAATATTGCTTGTACAGTAATTTCATAGGAAAATCCAGGTATTAGTTGATTGACAACGACGCTATCTTCTTCTGTTACAGTATACAACGATGAACCAATAAAAATCAAATACTCATCTACATCACGATTCCTGTTCCAATCAAGTGTGATAGAATTAGCTGTTGTATCAGATATGGTTATGAGTGGGGCTTCATATCTATTTATATCATCATCGACTAAGCCATTACAATCATTATCCAAGCCATCGCATTCTTCATCAGCTCCTGGATAAACATCTGGATTGTTGTCATCGCAATCTTCATCACTGAAAAAACCATCGCTATCGTTGTCATCAAAGAGAAACTCGACGCATTCGCAGTCTTGATTGATGACATAATCTCCGTTGCATGGAGCGCCTATTTGTTCTCCTTGGTTATCACAGTATTCACCAAAACTACCTTCCCAAGAAAGGAAATCATTTGAATGAAGTTGAGTTTCTGCTACACCACACCTATCTAGAAATTCTAGTGGAATACAGCCACTAAGCTGGTTCTCCGATATAGAAATACGTTCAATAAAACTAAGCTCAGCAGGTAAAATTCCACTTATGCTATTTCGAGCAAGATCAAATCTTTCTAATTCAGAAAGATTCTCTATTTGAGAAGAGAGAGTCCCACTTATGTTATTATCATCTAGCTCTATTCTAGTAAGAGATTCCATTTCATACAAATGAGACGGGATAGAACCATTTAAATTATTATCTGACAACCTTAACCATACCAAATTTTCAATAAATGGAAATGTTCCATCAAGGTCATTGTCTCTCAAATCTAGTCTCACCAAATTAGTTAATCCTGTAAATGAAGCAGGAATGCTTCCAGATAATTGACAATCTTCTAAATCTAGATCTAGCAGCTCCGAAAGATCTCCAATTGTTTCAGGAAGGGTGCAACATAAATTGTTCTTCTCTAAATCCAGATTAAGAAGTTCGTCTAGTTCATTAATCGTAGACGGAATAGTTCCAACTAAGTTATTGTTTTCAAGGTCAAGGAAAGTTACCCGGCCGCCATTACAGAGCACCCCATACCATGGTCCTTCATTATTAAAATCACATGGATCACAACTGGTACCATCTGCACCAGATGTCCATCCACCATTAAAATTCCAACTTGGTCCATCCGTTGCATTATATAAATCCATCAAAGCATCAAAATCTGGATGAGTACATTGTGCACTAGAACTGCTAGGAGCAATTAAAATAAAAGCTACACTAAGCAACAAATATTTTATAGTCGCCGAGATACTTTTAAGAATCTGGTTCTCAAGTGTTTTCATAAGTTTTAGATTGGTTTGTAACATATAATTCTACAATAGTTAGTTGTACAGTATTTCTATTGCTTTCCTTGTCTTCGATTGTCAGATAGTAAAGGCCTAGTTCTAGTGTAGTTAGATCATATCTTGTTTGGCTTTCAGAAATTTCCCCAGAATAAACAAGCTGGCCTGACGCATTAAAAATTCGATAGTGCAGTTGTTTTTCTGAGTCTGTAACAATATTTATATACTCCGTAAAGGGATTGGGAAAGATTGTTAACTCCAAATTCAGGTGTTCATCTTCGGTACTTGTAAGCAGTCCCAATCCTTGAAAAAAACCTTCAGACAAAACAACATCATTAGTCTGTCTATACGACACAAAGGATTCGCCTAGAATCCAGTGTAGTTGTGGATTTTGTGCTGAAGATGCATTACTTATTACAGCAGGTTCAATTATTGCATCTTGGGCACCTAAGGAAATGGTTATAAATACGTATAGCAGAAAAAATGCTGCGTATATTCTAATATTTTTCATAACTCTGTTTGTTTGTTTCAAAGATCCAGTAAGCCCATCTCAAACCCTCTCCGCACCAGTCCAGTGCTCTTCCTTACATCCAGCTTAAGCATCAGATTCTTACGATGTGCATGTACCGTGTGATGACTAAGGAATAATTCCTTACCGATATCCTTGTCGCTATATTCTCTAGATATGAGATCGAGGATAGTCAATTCTCTCTCCGTTAAGAGAATCCTATACTTAGTAGATAGCGCATTGGTTTGAGGGGTAGTAGATAGAGAATGCATAAATCGAATGTTTTCTATTAGCTTTTAATTTACTGTTACATCTTAGTAGAGATTACCTTTGCCTAAATGGTGACCCGTCTGGGTAACAAAAATCATAAATGGTCATTTTTTGTTATAAACGGTTTCACGTATAACATTATCGGTTGACCAAATAAAATGATGTGTAAATCATAAATGACTAATAATTATTTACAGGATAATTAAGAATAAAATTTGTGTCTGAAAATAAATTTTGTGTATAAGAATATCTAGGATTCTAGCCTTAACTCCTTTAAAATCTATGTTTGTATATACCTGAATTAGGGTAGACATAATCTAACTTTACTATTTTCGTCTATCTCAATTATACCATGATGAAGTGCTAGAATAATTACTCTGGCCATTTTATTTGTGTCCAACTTTTGCATGATATTCCTTCTATGCGTCTCTATAGTTCCTTTCGAAACAAATAACTTATTTGCAATATCAAGACTAGAATATCCTTGTGCTATATGCAAGAGTATTTCTCTTTCACGATTTGTAAGTTCAACCATATTCTGTATTTCCACAGTATGCACCCAGAGATTATCTCTCTAAGTTGCCTGACATATACTTAGAGAGCATACAGGACAAAATGGTTACCCTTAATATTGAATATGTTGGATTGGGAAACAGATATAGAATAAAAGAGGTATGAAAGATGCTGTTCTATAAATGGAAAATAATAGTGTCTAATTGGTAGGCTCCACCCAATACTCCCGTCCATCTATCGTCCTAGACAATAATTGCATCCCGATCATAAATCTTCTGAGTGAAGCTGGGTCTTCGAAGCTGTGGTATTTGGTCAGGATGTCATTGACTTCTTGTTCTGAATAGATAACTCCCAATTGGAATTTGGTAGCAAAATATTCGAACATCAATCGTTGCAGTTTCTTCTGACGTTTGCCTGGCAAGCTGCGGAATCGGCCGTCTTCGCCTAGATAGCCTTGTAGTGGCAAGAATTCAGTAGGTAAGTTGCTATTGGTGTCCATACTTATTATTGAGACAGCGACAATAGGTCAGTAATCATCCTTTTATAGATGCCTGAAGAATCACTTCTAAAGTAAGCTGGATTCTGATTAGACTTTATGACAAAATCAGATCCAGTATGATAAGCTTGAATCTGTAATTCACCAGCAGTGATTGTACTAGGTGTCCCAGAAGGTGAAAATCCATCTTCGAAGACAGATCCATTTAGATTAGTCAATCCACTTATATATCTGCTCGCCGCAGTGCTATCTATAACAGTGTCATTGATAACCCAATCTCCATCTATAGATTTTGCCAGCTCTAACTGCTGTCCTAAATCTGTACTTAGCCTTACTGATTGTATCTGCTCTTGACTAGATGTTACCAGCTTAGTCTCTCTAAAGCTATCAAAGTTTTTAGCAGCAGACATCGCTAAAAATCCATCTAAAGAATAGATCTCATCCTCATCTGAGAGTCGTGCATACGAAACACCTGCCCTTGTCTGTTGATTAAAATTAAACCGTCCTATATGTAAAGCAGTCACCTTCTTGCCTCCACTGTATACTGCTATTTTCTTGGCCATATCATCAACCTCATATTCGCCCCACTTATCAGCGCTTTTGGATACAAGTTGTTTGGTTTTAAGGGTAGACAATTCCGTTATCAATGAAGAAACAGAAGATGACTTAGCGTCCATTGTCCGTGTACCATCTGTCATCTGCCATTGATCACCAGATTTGGTAAGCGTAGTCGTTTGAGCATCCCCTATCTGTATGGTCAACTTATCTATAGTTGCCGAATCAAAATTAGAAAGCGATTCTCTAAAACTTTTAGTATTTGGCTTGAGAATTGTCTTTCTGGCTATCAATAAGGCCAATAATCCAAAAAATATAATGCTTAATACCTTGTTATTCATCGTTGTCTGTTATGAAGGTTTTAGTCATACACATATCTTTCGCTCATTCGCTTGAGGCGTCTGGTTCTAGAGCGCTGGAATCTATAGATACCTAGCAACAAAACCAATGCAATTGGCAATAAGAAATTGAGCCATTTAAGAAACTTCTTTCTACCATCTTCTAAATCCTCTATGGGTCTAGATGCTACTCCTTTGGTACGAAGATCAATCAGTCCTGTGTCATCTGAGAGATAATCAACACTATTGACAAGCAGGTTAAAGTTGTCAGCATTGGACTGTGCTTGTCGTTCTCCACCTACTGCAAATTCTCCGTCAGTAAATAGAATCAGATTTCCTGTTGTCCCATTACTGCCAAAATCACCTTCTATAGCAGCAGCAATGGTCACTGGCCCCTGAGGAAAGTCAGAATTTCTCCACTTCTTCTGAACGTCAAAGGATACTGGTAGACTTTTAGTATCAGACTTATCCGAGGTCTTTATGAGTGGCGTGAAGGTAAATCCATTCTGCCCACCCCACAGAATAGGGCTGGGAAAATTGAATATAGCCTGATCTACGCCTTCGGTAATCGGGTGATTTTCAAATTTATTAATCAAAGGTAGATAGGGGAATTTCACTTGGCTGGAATAATTGAAAAAAGACTGTCGTTGTTGTACACTTACACTTCCACAGCTGGCATCCAACACAAATTGGTATGGAACATCGATGCCCTTGGTTTGTAGCCACTCATTGATACCAAGAAGGCGTTGTTCACCCTGAACAGTCTGAAAATTACCAAACACAGAATTCCATGCCATCACCAAATTACCACCATTCTGCAAGTAAGCATCTAAGCGTTGGAAGTCGGGCCCTATGATGCTATCCTTAGGACTTAGCATCACTACAGTTTTTAGATGTGCCGGAATATCACCAGTAGATAAGTCCACTGGCTCTATGGTATACAGTACACTTAGCGCCTCGTATACCTGAGGTATCTTATCAAATGAGACTTCTCCATGTCCTTGCACAAAGCCTATGGCTGGCTTATCCCCCGAGGAAATCTTCTTTATCGCAGTTGTAAGCTGGTACTCCATTGGACTTCCAGGTGTGATAACTGGTAAGATTTCTTGTACGTCTCCACGCTTGACAACAGCACCCATGTAGGCTCTTTTCTGTACGACCTCATCCTTTTCTCTTACATTAATCATCAATGGCTGGATACCTGCTTGAACCGCCTCCTGTTGGATTGTTTCGTCACTCGGGTCTATGTATTCAAAATTGACAGCACCCCCTGAAACATTGTTATACTCAGCCAACAAATCCTCAAAGTCACTCAGTGCCCTATTAAATTGTGGTGGAAGGTCTTTTGTAAAGTAAGAGGTGACAGTCACAGACTCATCCATATTCTTCAGAATATTCTTTGTCGCCTTACTCAAGGTGTAAGTCTTATCTTTAGTCGCATCTATTCTAAAGAAAAACTCTCTACTCAAAAAATTGAGCAGAAGGATAATGCCTATAATCCAAAATATTGATAGTGAACTCTTTTTCATCTCCTTATCTTTTTGATATTATAAACTCTGACAACATCAGCCCTATGGCTGTCACAGAAATAAAATAAATTACATCCTTACTATCTATGACCCCTCTCGAGATACTCTCAAAGTGAGACGACAAACTTAATGTATCAAATATATCTGCTACCAATCCTGAACTTCCACTGGCAATCACTCCAAATAGGAAATGAAAACAAATACCAATTATTAATGCCAACAAAAAGGCCACTATCTGATTACTTGTGAGGCTACTGGCAAATATTCCTATACCAATATATGCGGCACTCATTAAGAGTAATCCTATATATCCAGAAATATTAGCACCATGATCAAAATTCCCCAAGGTACTTACTGTAAAATAGTATGGCAGTGTAAATAACAGTGCTATGGCTACTAATAAAAATGCTGCGAGAAATTTACCCCAAATAAATTGCCAATTAGAAATGGCTTTGGTCATGATAAGCTCTATGGTGCCTGATCGCTTTTCTTCTGCGATGAGTTTCATTGTAATGGCCGGTATAAAAAAGAATAGGGTCCAATTAGCAATGCCGAAAAAAACCTTTAAGTCTGCCTGCCGTCTAAAAAACACATCTCCATTTCCACTTAACCACACAAAAAAGCCAGTAAACCCCAAAAAAGTCAACAATAATATATAGGCTACTAAAGAATCAAAGTATGACCGTAACTCTCTCTTAGCTATTATCCAACTAGATGCCATGCTTATTCTGTTTTTTTTAATTAGTTGTCAAATTTCTAAATATATCCTCGAGCTTCGTCTCAAACGGCACCATCTCTGTCAGTATCCAGCCATTCTGCTTACAAAGTTCGAAGATGATTCGGTTAGACTGTATGTCTGCGATACTCTGAACCTCAAATCTGCCATCACCCAAATTCTCCACAGACTGAGTCGTAGACAAATCGCCAAGCTTTTGTATAATCGTCTCAGAAATACCATCTTCTATTTTGACTCTGAGTACCTGCGTACCTTGAGATTGCTTACGGAGCATCTCTGCAGTACCATCTGCGACTATTTTTCCTTTATTGATAATGAGGATTCGATCGCAGGTGGCCTCTACTTCTGGGAGTATGTGTGTGCTCAATATAACGGTCTTAGAAGCACCTAGTGTCTTGATAAGTTCTCTGATCTCTACTATCTGATTAGGATCTAGTCCTGTAGTGGGCTCATCCAGGATAAGGATCTCAGGGTCATGTATCATCGCTTGTGCCAATCCCACTCTCTGGCGGTATCCCTTTGACAGTTCAGATATCTTCTTGTGCTTCTCCACATCTAGTCCGCACATGACCACCATCTGCTTTACTTGCTCGTCTATTCGAGACTTCTCCACCCCTTGAAGAGCTGCTGAAAAAGCCAGGTAGTCCATGACTGGCATTTCCAGATATAGGGGGTTGTGCTCAGGCAGATAGCCTATATTGCTTTTAGTGGTAGCGGTCTTTATCGTCTGACCATTGATAGAAATATCTCCATGATCTGGTTCGAGATACTGTGTGATCATCTTCATAGTGGTAGTTTTGCCAGCCCCGTTGGGACCAAGAAAACCTAGGATTTCACCAGTTTTTACTTCGAAGGAAATGTTGTCTACTGCTTTTTGAGGGCCGTAACTTTTAGTCAGGCCATTAATGGCTATGTTCATGGTAATTCAAAACTAGGAACAATAAATATTTTAGATGCAAATATATAATCGTCAGAAAAAATGTCAAAAATTTATAACTGAAGAAAATGTCTGACCTTAGAATCTGGCAACTATTTTTTTGAAGGCCTATACTTAAAACAAAATAATCGTCAAGAAATTTATAGTCAAGTAGCCCCATTTTTTTTCTTAAAACTCGCTACTTGTAAAAAACTGTACCTCAGGGTGATTATCCTGGGCCATTTTCAATGTCCAAGCTGATTCTGCCAGGTAGACCACCTTGCCATCTTTGTCTGTGGCGAGGTTCTTACGTCTTCGACTACGCAGCTCATCCATAGCCGCTTTGTCATCGCAAGCTATCCAGCAGGCCTTATGTAGGGCAACGGGTTCGTAAGAGCACTTTGCCCCATACTCATGCTGCAATCTATATTGGATAACATCAAATTGGAGTGCACCGACTGTGCCTATTATTTTTCTATTAGAATCTAACTTAGTAAATACTTGAGCAACACCTTCATCCATTAGTTGATCGATACCCTTATTAAGTTGTTTGGACTTCATTGGGTCCGCATTATTGATATAGCGAAATTGTTCGGGGGAGAAAGAAGGGATACCCTTAAACGTTAGTTTCTCGCCGGTGGTCAAGGCATCGCCAATTTTGAAATTACCAGAATCATATAAGCCCACTATGTCCCCAGGATAAGCATCTTCGACAATGTTTTTCTTCGACGCCATAAACATCGTCGGATTAGAAAACTTCATTTTCTTGTTATTCCTGACGTGAAAGTAATTTGTATTACGTTCAAACATACCCGAACAAACTCTCATAAAGGCTATTCTGTCTCTATGTTTAGGGTCCATGTTGGCATGTATCTTAAATACAAATCCAGTGAATTTATTCTCAAAAGGATCAATAGATCGCTCTTCTGTTTCTCTAGCCAGAGGGGCAGGCGCAATATCCACAAAGCAATCCAACATTTCTTTTACACCAAAATTGTTAATGGCACTACCGAAGAAGACAGGATTGAGATCGCCCTTATCATAAGCTTCTTTGTCAAAGGGTGGATAGATACTGGAAATGGTCTCTATCTCTTCTCTCAGTGTATCAGCCGCCTCTTCTCCGAGCAAATCATTAAGAGAAGGGTCAGAGATGTCATCTATCTGAATGGTGTCATCCATCGTTTGCTTGCCATGTGCTGAGAACAGTCGGATGTTGCCAGCATAGATATTATACACCCCTTTGAACCGCTGCCCCATGCCTATCGGCCAGCTAAGTGGGCAGGCCGTCATACCCAATTTAGTCTCTATATCGTCCAATAAGTCAAATCCATCTAAACCCTCTCTGTCCAACTTATTGACAAAGACGATCATAGGTGTCTTTCTTGTCCTACAAACGCCAACAAGATTCTCAGTCTGAGACTCTACCCCTTTTGCCACATCTATGACCACTATAGCACTATCTACTGCTGTTAGCGTTCTATAGGTATCCTCAGCGAAATCTTTGTGACCAGGTGTATCTAAGATATTAATCTTCTTGTCTCTGTATTCAAAAGCCATCACAGAGGTAGCTACTGATATACCTCTCTGCCGCTCTATATCCATAAAGTCTGATGTAGCACTCTTCTTTATCTTATTGGATTTTACGGCACCAGCAACCTGGATTGCCCCTCCAAAGAGGAGCAACTTCTCAGTCAGGGTTGTCTTCCCTGCATCCGGATGTGATATAATGCCGAAGGTTTTTCTCTTTTCTATCTCAGCTTTCAGATTCATCGTCTACTATCATTTTGCGATGACAAAAGTACAATTAATACTATTTTACGCCTCAAATTCTATGTTATGGTAAAAGCAGAATTGAAACAATTACTGGATGAAAAGCTAGATGCTGTTATTAATCATCTGCAGACGCTGCCAGAAGATCACTTTGTCATGAGAGGAAATGCTGAAAAATGGAGCAATGGGGAGCACTTAGATCATCTTAGGAAAAGCACTCGTGCACTTAATAAGGCCTTCAAGATTCCAACATTAATGCTCCGTTTCAAATTTGGCACTAACAACAGAGAAGAGCGAACTTATGAAGCGACAAAAGAGAAATACAAACTCAAAGTATCCGAACTTAATAATCAAGCAAAAGCACCGAACGGATTCAAACCTGATGCCATTGACGCCAAGGATAAGAGTCGACTTCTATCATGGTTTAGAGGAGAGAAAGAATCAATGAAAAGCCACATAGATCGATTATCAGAAAAAAGGCTGAGCAAATTTGTCTTACCACATCCTTTACTTGGGAAAATGACTTTCAGAGAGTTGGTGTACTTTACCGCCTTTCATGCTGAACATCACTTTGAATTAATGAAGAAGTATAACAAATAAGTATTAGCTTATTGCTATACCTCATCTGTATGAAAACTTCACTAATTATTCTGAAACAATAGCTGATTTTATAATTGTAGAATCCCCTTGTACTGCAGTCCATGCAAAGATGAGTTCTCCATCTTTAGTCTTAATCATTTGAGGGAAACCACTGGATCGAGAAGCATCTGAATCAGTCAGTATTTGCACATCTCCTTTTGTCTTATCCGACATCACTGACCTGTAATATAGTCTCGCTTTTTTTTCACCTTGGCCCAACCAGCTCACGATGGCTTGCTCCTTAGAGACCAGCACCAAATCCACGCGACCTAAAGGATTATTATCGTCTATAATTACGGGTAAATCAAAATTGAGTCCACTGTCTGAAGAGAATGCTAATTTGACTTGCGGTTCATTTTCGGTAGCTGTGTACCAAGCCACACAGACCATACTATCCATCGCCTTTATTACTGGACCATTGACAGGACAACCAGCTATAATCCAATTATCATTATACACCGTTTTGGGCTCAGACCACTCGCCCTTAATGTGGCTAACTACACTGATGTCTCGAACCTCTTTTTCAGATCGATCTCTGTAGGCAACGACAAGCCCTTTATCTGTTCTAGCCACACTGGTCTGGCAACAATCACATACCCTAGAATCCAATTCGTATTCATCAGTGATCAGGCCCTTTTTGTCAAAACTAGCACAGCGCAAGGTCATAGATCCTTTATGATTATGACCTTCATCACGATCTTCCTCATGTTTTGTATTTCGTCCATCCAACCAAGTAGCAAAAATTTTCTTGTCTATTGGCACAAGACTTACAAAGCCGTGCTCGGCTTCAATTCCATCTTGGTGTATGACATACGAAGGGCTCCATGACTCTCCTCCATCTCCGGACTGCGAGATACGAACGTCATAATCATAGGTGCCATCTGCACTCTTCTGCAACCAGTGTGCTGCTAGATTATTTTCGTCATCAGCGAATGACACTAAAGAAGGAAAGTCGGCCCAATTAACAAACCAATCGTTGCCTCTGGCTATTTCTTTGGGTGCTGACCAGGATTGATTTTCGAGCTTGGAAAAGAGGAATACATCAGTGCTATCGTCCTCATATTCTATCCAACTTAAATATACTTCATTGTTGGTGCTGCAATGTAGATTAGGTTCTCCCCCATAGATACATGGCGTATCTACAAAATGAATACTAGGTACAAATGGCTCAACTGTATTGCATGCAGTAGCTAGGATACTAAAAAAGATAAGCAAGGAAAATCTCATATGCGGTAAAAGTATAGAATTTACTTAGTGACCATATTCCAATATCATATCATTCTCAAAGAAAAGTCTTCAAAATGAAAAATACTTTATTATTAATCGCTGTCGGATTACATTATGATTACAATTTCACAGATAACTTTTATTTGGGTGGCAAACTAGAATTTGCCTCTGTCAGATTTAATTTTGGTGCTGGGGTACATGCTGGATTTAGATTCTAATCTTGAAAACTGTCGTGATTAACACTTCATAGAATTTAAGATAGGTTCTGAGTAGGTGGTTCTTCGTTGTCTTTCATCTTAAAAGAAAATCAGGACATGAAGAACAAACTTTCCCTTATCCTACCTTTGCTTGGAATATTGCTTCTCTTTAACCATACAACCTTTGAACCAATAGGAATATCGATGATGGCTGGTGGGGATCGACCTGACCTGCCTTCGGTCCTTGATGACTACAGCTTACCTGAACTGCCTGATCACTACTCTTTCAGTAGAGACTCTATCAATGTAGCTTATCATGCTCACATAATTAATGATCATAGAGATTCCTTGGATTTTATTAATAATCAAAAAGCGACTTTGGGTAGAGTTTTGTTCTATGACAATATCTTATCTACAAATCAAGATATTGCTTGTGCTAGTTGCCATGATCAGAAGAAGTCATTTACAGATGGTGAGAAATTAAGTGAAGGTCTGGCAGGCCTGACAAAGAGGAATTCACTTCATCTAAATGATATCGCCTGGGATACTCATTTTAATTATTCATGGGATGGAAGCCAAGGCACACTGCATGAAATGATATCATTACCCCTTAATGATGACAACGAAATAGGTATAGACATGGAGGTCGTCATTGACAGAATGTGGAATACTAATTTTTACCCTGCGTTATTCCAAGGAGCCTACCAGCATCCAATTGCGACAGAAGAAAAAATCATAGATGCACTCGTACATTTTATAGCGTCAATGCACACATTCAATTCGTGGTTGGATCAGCAAGCCCCAGTCGGATTTGAAGACTTTACAGTAATAGAATTATTTGGAAAAGATATCTTCTCTCAAAAATGTGCTACCTGTCATTCTCAGGGCCGAGGAGACTACATTATTGATAGGAGCAATCAAAATGGACTTGATCTGGACGTAGATGACATTGGTGCAGGTGCTTGGGATACAACTAAGACCTACTTATTCAGAATGCCATCACTTAAAAATATTGCACTTACAGCACCATATATGCATGATGGAAGATTTGCCAACTTGGATGAAGTATTAGAACACTACTCTGAAGGAATAAGAGAACCACTGAATGAAGTACAGGGTTGGTGGAACGTCCTTCCAGTAGGAGGATTTAACTTTAGTCAACATGAAAAAATTGCATTGAAGGCCTTTCTTGAGACCTTGACCGATACCTCATTTATTGAAAATCCAAAATGGTCTGACCCATTCTGCAGAACAACAAATACCAATGACATAGAAAATGACTTGAATATTACTTTTGCACCAAATCCATTATCTGATTATTCAGTTATTAATTTTGACAATCCATCTAATCTAAACGTCTACATATCCACTTATAATCAGTCTGGTCAATTGCTGTACAAAGATACTGTTACAGGAAGTTCTTTTACTTTAAATAAAAGAGGATTAATGTCAGGCATTTATTTTGTTCATATAAGTGTAGGTAATAAAACCTCCATTAAAAAATTGGCTGTGGAGTAAAAGAATGCACATTTTTACGTAAACATATGCGTCATCTACTTAAAGGAAGGTCCTAGCACTAAAGATTGGTTCAAAATCATTTGGAAATGTTTCAAAACTAAAAGCATTGTCTGTAGAGAAGTAGGTAGTGGCATTTTCTGCATAGCCTGAACCCAAGATATGTAGGTTATCAGCATTGATAACTAATGGGTATTCCAGCTATTTCATTTGGGCATGATTGCCACGTAGATCCTTGGTCTGTAGACCTATCTCAACCTTTACCTACTAAGCTTTCGAACCTACGGAGCTTTGGAAACAACAACTAATTGTCACAAATAGTCCCATAGGGACGACACCTCTGTAATAAAACATCCATGGCGAAAATCCAAGCGCCGTAGGTGCGACACAAAGAAAAACTTAAACCTCACTAGGAATTCATGATATGATATAACTAAAGAAGATGTCGCTCTGACGGAGCTACTAGCCTATCTCAACCTTAACTTACTAAGTTGTCGCTCCTACGGAGCTTTGAAAATAACAATCAATTGTCACAAATAGTCCCATAGGGACGACACCTCTGTAATAAAACATCCATGGCGAAAATCCAAGCGCCGTAGGTGCGACACAAAGAAAAACTTAAACCTCTCAAGCCTTATTCTCTACCAAAGTTGACTAGCTTTACTTGACATCCATAATTGCTTCAAATAGATTAACGGTGCACCACTATACGTCGACTAATACTACGACCATCTGCTAAAGTCAGACGAAGCAAATAGATTCCGGAAGTCATCTCATCTAGAACTATACTAAAGGAATCGTTCCCATTACCTTGTTTTAAAGTACGACCCGTCAAATCTATCATGTTATACGATGCCAGTTCGCCTGAACCCATGTACTTTACATATAGCAAATCAGAGGCGGGTACAGGATATACTTCCATTTGGCTACTTACAATGTCGTTTGTAGAGGTCAAGCAAATTGGGTCACTTACTTCTCGAACTGTAAGGTTAAGAGTCCTTATTGAATCACAGCCCAATTCTGTCTGCAATAAGTCTTCATAAGTGCCTGCCTCTGTATATCCCTCATATGCTTCACCCGCGCAGATAGTCGCCTCGACGATGCTGCTAGTGTGACGACACAAATAAGATGATGCAACTGTATTAGTGATAATGGGTTCATTAAAGTCGAAGAAGATGGCCGCTGTATTTTCGACTATATCACCTGGTTCAGGCCGTTCATTATTAAGTACAGCTTTCATTCTTATAAATCCATGAGATGCTTCTTCATTGACAGTAGAATCTGGAAGCATAATATTATCAAATACGACCACTAAGGTCCTATTTTTATCTAAAGTCCATACATAGTCATGAGAACCTGCCACAGGTCGAAAACTAGAAATATTAAAATCCTCACTTAGTTGATCCTCTATCCTAACAGTAAATGCCGTGTCTGTGCCTGTATTTTGAAAGCGAATAAGATATTCGATCTCCGAGTCTACGCCTATAACATCACTGTCCGCTATCCCATCGATGTAGATACTTTTGTCATTAGGGTCATAAGAGCCTTGGTTCGCTCGGCACTCAAAAGTCTCCTTTTCGCCCAAGGTATTGCTGCATTCGTTACCAGACACAACACTGCCCGTGAGGTAGTGAGTCTGCCCTAATTCCGCAGCGCAAGAAAGCGTAAAGTTAAGACTTCCGAACAGCGACTCGCGAGGACCAATTGCACCTACCTCAAACACATATGTGGAGCCAGACTGAGAGACCAGCGGAAAAGAACAGGATTCGTACTCAAAAAATTCATCAAGCTCTAATGTGAGCAGACCATCTGCAGAGGATACTGAGCCATCATTAAAAATACTAAGGTGATACGTATTGGGAAAACATCTCCGCAAAAACGGGGTCGTACCAGATATGCCCAAATCTGCACATTCATCAATAACTTGAACACCAACATAGATAGTATCTATATCTCCAATGTCTACTTGTACTACACTTTCAAAATCACAGATTTCATAGAGGTCTGATCGTGCCCCAATGTTCACTTCTATTACATCTTGAAAAGAAATAATTTTAGCTTCACCTTGTCTATTTGTATTTACCAATCTATCTCCAACCTGGACAGGCAATCCAGACATTAAAGTCTCATTGTCTTGGAAGCTACAATCATTATTGTCATCAAGGTAAGTGACCACATTTAGTGTACTGAAACCATCTACCACCTTAGTAGTGGATTTGAGTATCGGCGTACCCAAAGTAGCCAGATACAGATAGCCGTCCCAACTTATATCTATATCCGTTAATTGTCGCAAATCTGGATGATTAGTTGTAATATCTTGCCAGGTATCACCTTCATCAGGACTAATAAATAAGGACTTATCTGTCAAAAAGTATATATTCTCGGCTTGGTCAACATGCAGTTGACTAAATAAAATGTCATTAACCATGGGCAAATCTTTCAATACCCTAGAATTATTTGATTCATCATAAATCATAAACTCAGGCACACTATTAAAAGACTGTAATAACATATATACCTTAGCCTTGCTATAAGAAGCGACCATCCAGTTAATAAAAGTTGTGGGATTCAATGGAGCGATGACATCTCTGATCTCACCATCAAAATCTATTCTTACTGCATTACCATTAAAGTCCACAACATACACACTTTCAGATGCTGAGATTATAGATAAATCAAGTGGATTGACAAACACATTTGGGGGATTAAAAGGAATTGACTCCCAAGTCTCTCCATTGTCTGCTGATTTCCATATTTCACCAAAATCTAGGAAGTAGATACCTTGTGCATTGATCTGAATTTCATTTTCTACTCTTACAAAGCCGTTTTCAAACTCCATCCAAGTTTCTCCTCCATCTGTAGACCTGCATCCTTCATCTGAGAAAAGACTTCCATCTGGCAATGAAAAAACACGTGAAAAGAATCTACAACTACTGCTATTACCATCCAACTCAAAATTTTTCCATTGGCCCTCTGTTGTTTTTATCCAATCATTACAAATTTCAGTCAATACCAAATCTTTACTAGCAGCTTCCACTAAGAATGCATTTGGTGAACCATTCATGAGTTGATTTGATTTATCCACCCAGTTGTCCTTGCCGTTTTCAGAAATTCTCAACTCGTTAGGGCACAGATCTTGAGCTAAAGCGACACCATCTGTACCAAAGGTGAAGGGTTTAGCACTAAAGATTGGTTCAAAATCTTTTGAAAATGTTTCAAAACTTATAGCACCGTCCGTAGAGACGTAGGTACTGGCATGTCCTGAATAGCCTGTACCCAAGATATGTAGGTTGTCAGCATTGGTTACTGTGGGTATGCCGCCTATTCCATTTGGGTATGCTTGCCAAGTTGACCCTTGGTCTGTAGAAAAGACAGAAGTCGAATATAGATTTCCAGCTGCATCTATCACGACTTGACTGGAGGTGGAGAAAGAAGAGCCGGATGCAACATTTTCTTCTACCTGTGTCAAACCCACATTGAATCTGATAAGACCTCTAGAGGAATAAGAGTAATGAATATCGTTTGGTCCTTTGATTAAGATAGTATTGAAACTACCATCTTCTATTTCTACTGTTCTAATCAGGTCACCTGAGGCAGTATATCTCTGGATATTATTAATGTTTGCAACGATAATCTGATTGTTATCAAGAAAGAAAAAATCTTCAGGAGAAAAGAATAAATCTGGCTCGAAAAATGGCTCTAAGCTTTGACTACTTTCATCGATTTCATATATGAGGTCATCCAATATGATAAATAGACTACCCTCGTTATTCTCCGTAATCTTAGGTCTAAAGCTGAATTGCACATCTCGGAGAGCATCATCTTGAACCAATAAGTTCCAAGAATTACCTAAGTCGTCGGATGTAAATAATGCCGCTCCATATTCATGGTGGCCTATTAATCGTTCATTCTCAGTCATGTATATTACACTGAGCTGCTCCAAGTCATGAACTGGGAGCTCTTCCCATTCTATTTGTGCATGAATATTAGTACTCAGGAATAATAGGCACAGCAAGACGAAGATGTTCTTAATTGGTGTCATAATAGATTGTTGGTCAGTCCGTAATATTTCTTAATGTCCTCTGTCGAGAATAGGTTACTGACCTTTTGTAAAGAAATTAGGTAATGTCTATTAATCCTAGTTATTATTTATATCGCAGATATCAGCATTAATCTAGAAATTTGGCCAACCTTTGCACGCAACTAAAGCACAGGTACAGCAATATGATTACATTCTCAGATCTGCATCTCACCAAATTTCTTTGGCAAGCACTGGATGACCTTGGCATCGTACATCCTACTACTATACAACATAAGACCTTCTCTCCAATCATGTCTGGTAAGGATATAGTAGGCATCGCACAGACAGGGACAGGAAAGACCTATGCTTACTTACTACCTACATTGAAGATGTGGAAATTTACCAAGTCTCCACATGCCCAGATTTTGGTGATTGTACCTACTCGCGAATTAGTAGCTCAGGTTGTAGAAGAGGTAGAGAAACTAGCCAAATACATGAATGTCTCTGTGGCAGGTGTATATGGAGGAACTAATATCAGGATGCAAAAAGCTGAGATAAGTCTGGGTGTAGATTTGGTTGTAGGGACACCAGGTAGACTAGTAGATCTTATGTTAGATGGTGTGCTCAAAACTAAGCATATCAAAAAATTAATCATAGATGAAGTAGATGAGATGTTGCATCTGGGTTTTAGGACACAACTAAGGACCATACTTGACTTCTTACCAGAGCGCCGTCAGACATTGATGTTTTCTGCTACTATGCCCCAAGAAGTAGAAGCCATTGTCGATCTCTTTACAGACTACTATACCAAAATAGAAGCTGCGCCATCAGGCACTCCTCTGGATAATATAGAGCAGCTTCTCTATAGCGCCTCTAACTTCAATACCAAGGCCAACCTATTAGAGCACCTGATCGCTTCAGATCCATCTATGAGTAAGGTACTTGTATTCGTTAGTATAAAGAAAATGGCAGATGCCTTATACGAGAGACTTCTGCCGGCAATGGAAGATAATGTCGGTGTCATCCATTCTTCTAAATCACAAAACAACAGATTCAATACGGTCAACCAATTCCAAGATGGAGAGATGAGAGTAGTCATCGCGACCGACATTATCGCAAGAGGACTAGATATCTCTGAGGTGACTCATGTCATTAATTTTGATCTGCCAGAAGCTGCAGAACAGTATATACATCGTATAGGACGTACAGGTAGAGCGGAAAAAAAAGGGATTGCCATCTCTTTTGTCTCCGAATTAGAAGAAGCACGACGAGAAGCCATAGAATCCCTGATGGATATGACTATACCTGAGAGCTTCATTCCTGAAGGAGTACAGATTTCTGAAGAACTTATCGACCTAGAAAAACCCGTAGAATTTGTACCATTCAATAATCATAAGATGCGTCAGCACAAACCGACAGGTGATGCCTTCCATGAGAAAAAGGACAAAAACAAAAAGACCAACATTCGTGTCAACTACGAAGACCAGATGAAAAAGAAATATAAGAAGCAATACAGAAAGAATAGGAAATAATTAAATGATGTTTAATTATTTCCGATTCCTTTAAATGCTAATCCCAAAACTAAGACCCAAAAGGGGGAAATGAGTAGTTCTCATATCAAAGTTGTTGAATGTCTCTTTAATTGGCCAGTGTGCAAATACCCTTAAATTTACCCGCTTTGTTATCAATGGCTGTAGCCTGTATCCTATTATAGGATAGATATTATGATTGCTATAGCCTATAGTAACAGTCCCGCCAAGTCCTACTTCCAAAAAATGTCTACCTGTACCAATATTAGCCGTTAAGTGAAGTGGTATAGTCCTATAATCTACTAAGTCCTTACAGAACACAAAGCACAAATCAACATAATATCCATACCCCACTTTAGCACTTAGCATGACATTGGACTTTACAACAAACAATCGCTCATAATTAATCGCAAACAAAGCGCCATCCCCCAATAAGTTAAGATTGATGTTATTTAATGGTCTGGTATTACTTTGCTTTGGTTCTACTTGAGCATGATTTGCTATACTGAAAGCGATCAGAAATACAAATGTGACTAACTGTTTCATAATAATTTTTGTTTGATAGCAAATCTATCATGGAGAATAACAGAAATTATATGTAATTGGTAAACTTGATAAGCACTTGTTTACGGATTGTAAACAAACTTGTCCATCATCAAATGTGGTGTCTATGATTTATAAGAAATCAGTTGGTTGTTTGTATTGACTTAGAATAATTAAACAATGTATAGTCAGTGCTCCTGCTTTGAAGACCAGCAATCTTACAACTCCCATCGTTCCATAATAGAGATTTGCCTTTAAATAGCTATCTCCATTTAACAAAACAGAACAAAAATCATCTTCTCATGAACACTTACCTACCTCTCAAGACGCTTTTATACTTGATAATCGTCCCTATATTTATTCAGGGTCAAATACCTGAGAATTTTGAGTTTTTAGCTCATGATGCAAAACACAATGAAATCTCACAAATCATTGTACGGGACGACCATATTATTTTCTCTACTAACAATGGTATTCATAGAGCGACCTATAACTATGGCATCGATAATTTCTATGCACGACAAGACTTTGCAAGATCCAAATTGATAGAGGAAAATGACTCCACTTTCTACTTCTTTACATATGAACGATCTGATCATGACATAGTTGGAATACCAGGCTTTACGGTTGTTACAAATCAGTCAGGAGAGGATTCCTTTAGTGCCATAGGTGAACGAGAAAATATTCATATTGAAGACGTCATAGTTGATTCTATCGGTGGTTATTGGTGCCTTAGGTCAACATTAAATGGTAATAGTATCTCTACAGGTATTCTCCACTTTGAGAATGATACTCTATCAACTGTAATTGATCATTTATTTCTAAGACCAAAATTATATAAGAATTCTCGCGGAGATATTTATGTATTCGACTCTTCATCTTCGATTAATCATATCACAGGTAATGAATTTGAGTATGATTCAATCTATGAATCTGCTGATGACATTCAATTATGGGGTCAGAATAATTTAATCATTGAAAGAAATCAAGCTATTCTGACTACACCGGATTTTAAGCAAAGACTAAATACATGGGATTTACCATTTAACCCGCTTAGTTTTGAGAATGTTACTATTAACCAAGACAGCAGTCTCTATCTAGTCAATCTCCAATTAGATAGTTATGAGATTTTCCATGTAGATAAATCATCTAATGCCCAATTAATTTTTAGTTCACAGATCGAAGACAATGAAACTATAAGAGGTATCAAAACACTTTCAGATAGCACACATCTCATCTATGGCCAGCACCAATTTGAAATTGTGAATAATACATTTTTCAGAATGATACATCATCATAAAGAACTGGACTATGAAAGGAGAGATGTTGACCTACTCAGTGTAAATCTGCTTCCAATAGACACTATCGATTTTGGATACTTCGAGATATCTGGTGAGGCTAGTATTGAATATCAAAACAACGACAATGAAGCTATCACACACTTGAATGCTATTTCTACAAGTATTGATGTTCCGTATAGTTTTCTAAATTTTCCCATATCGACTGAGATTCAGCCACAGAGTTCGTTAATTGACATCCTTAACTTTCGTTTTTTGAGCAGAGAACTAAACTTTTCTCCAGGTTTTTTGGATACGAAATTTGAAATATCTGGTGCCAACTTTAGATTTAATAATAGCACACAGAAAGTAGCAACAATTGATTTAGTGAGCTCTGTCATAGAAGCGCCCAAATTAGTACAGGTGTCGCTTTATCCAAATCCAACCCCTGATGTCATCCATTGGCAGCAGCCTGATATTATAAAGACAGAGATATACAATGCCCAAGGGAAACGTATACTAATCAATGAAACCAGTGGATCTCATCAGGATGTCTCTTCACTTGAATCAGGAACTTATTTGCTCATACTTACAACGAAAGAGGATAGATCATACTCAGGTATATTTGCAAAACACTAATTACAAAGCTTTTTAAGCACAATAATATCATAGATACACACTGGCTGCTTGATGAACTATAATATCGAACTTGGATATTATTAATCAGTAGGTCGTCAAAGAAGGTGCAGCCATAAGCTACACCTTCTTCTAACGATAGGGTTTTCTTACCCAATCTATCAAATATTCAAATTGCAACTATAACTCGTAAGTGCCTTGTAATCTAACTAATCGGCCGATTTTAGGCATCCTTGGCATAATTCTGTATTCGTTGTTCAAAAGATTTTGTCCGCTGAGGTTTATCTGTAATCCATTGCCAAAATCATATCCGATAGATGCATCGACTATAGTATAAGCTGGCACTTCACCATTGAATATGGTGCCGTCAAAGGCACGCATAGCATTTTGGTATCGAACAGAAGCATTATAAGTCAACCCTATTTCAGGTATATAGTCAACACCTACTCTTATGCGGTTGGTCGGTACATTTAAAGCATATTCCTGACCAGATCCTTGAAGTCCTAAATCCGCATCATTGAATACATTTTGAGATAACCAGCTATAATTGATAAACGTAGATAAATCATTTGTAACATAATATTGTCCACTAAAATCAATTCCAAAATAATCGACTTTACCTGTATTCGTAGGTCTGACAATCAATGTCGGTAATTGAGAATCAAATTCTATTTCAGGCTGAACCAACCCCAAAGGTCCTAACGCTACAAGGCCTTCAGCAACCTCTCCGATGATTCCTGCTAATACATCTTGAGGCACACCTAAGGCGGCAAGTTCTGCAGGGTCTGTTACACGAACAAACTCAGCTACTAGATCATTTGTGAGTGTAGGATTTAATACAAATGGACTGACAGCGCCCGTGAAAATAAGATCTCTTCTTTGGTTATAATACACATCTAGACTAATGGCGAACTTATTGGATACTATACCTTTATATCCTATCTCAAACACATTGGTCTTAGTAGATCTGATTTTATCCTGGACAGGGAAATCTGTAACCAATTGGTCGTTAAGCAATAAGACCCCTGCACTGGTATTCGTTACTTCTGTCGTTCTGCTTGCCAGATAGTCTAGGACTTCTTGCGGGATGGCACCTTCTAATCCTGCCAGTGCTATACTATAAGGGATTGCAAGAGGAATATCTATTCCTGGATAAGAGCCTCCAAGAAAACTTGACGTCACTACAGGATCAGAAAAAGTAATCGGCTCTATGCCACCCAAAAATTGTATGTCGAAAACTGGTGCAACTCCAAATGGGATATCACCAAAAACAAACAGCGAAGAAGGAGAAGTAATTGCTCTATTAAATGAAAACCTAAGATTATGATTCTTGGTGAATTCATAAAGCAGCGTTGCTCTAGGGGAAATTGTCGTCTCATCGATGGCAGTAAATCGATCTAATCGTGCAGCTGTTATCAGATTTAGATTAGGCGCTAAACTAAAGTCGGTTTGTGCATAGGCCGAAAATATATCAAAATCATCTTCCGCTTCATATCGTCCGTGGACGGTCCCTTGAGTCGCAGAATCGATAAGTTGAATCTCACCTCCTACTGTTAGCTCTAGTTTATCATTCATCAGATCCCATATATTTTGAATTTGTATATCATGTTGAAAATTATTGGAAACAGAGGTCAACCCTGTTCTATATAGTACACCACGTTCATTATTATTCAAAATAGCATTGGTAAAAGCCTGAGCGAAAAAATTGCCTTTTGAAAATCTGATTTGCCCATAAGTAATAGGATAGTCCTGCAAGGCCTCTCCCAATGAGGCTCTGACTAAGCCCCTTCTTACTGTATATCCTGCACTTGCAGTAAGGCTTGTTCCTGGTTCTGGGTGAAACTCTAAGGCACCAGATATGCTATAATTGAATACTTGGTCTTCTAATTCGTTACTGTCTCTCAATACTTCCCCAGTAAGAGCACTGATAACTACTGGCTGAAAAGCTGCTAATGATTCTGCATCGATTGGATCATCTGGATCCAAGACAAAATCTCTGGCTCTATTATAGTGTCCTAATATCTTATATGCCCATTTATCACTAACCTTCTGAGCATGTCGGGCCGCGACAGAAAGACTTGAGTTAGTCCCTCCTCCCAGACTAACGGACGTACCCTGATATTGCATAGGACTCTTACTGATAAAATGCACAACACCAGTTTCTACCCCAGGACCATAGAGAGCAGATCCTGGACCCCGCACTACCTCTATCCGCTCTATATCCAAAGCAGATAAGGCATTATGACTCATAATTGCTATATTCTGACCAGGTACCATCAAGCTTCTATTGTCAAGCATGAAAAAAGTCTCTGTGGTAAAAGTCGAATTTCGACCTCTTAATGTTATCTGGGCCTGATCTATACCTTGATAAGTGACATCCACACCTGGTGCAGTTTTCAGTACAAAGGCGGGATTGGTTAAGCTCTGAGCTTGGATTTTTCTAGATTCAATAACAGTCGTAGATGCCGGCGCTTCAATCGATTTTTCTTTTCTTCGAGAAGCTGAGATCAATACTTCTGCACCAATAAAGTTCGATTCGGTCATATGCACCACCAAGGGATTACTCTGGGAATATGACTTGTCGATACTTATCGATTGTTCTTCAAAGCCTAAAAATGATACATTAATTTTGAATGGAATCACTCTAGAAGTCTCTAGGCTAAAGTAACCATCAACGTCTGTGACGGCGCCTTCTGAAGTGCCATCTATTAGAACAGTAGCGCCTATCAATGCTTCATCAGAACCACTATCCACAATTCGTCCATAGATGGATGATTGCGAAAATGAAGGTGATGCCACACAAAACAGAAATACGATGGATAGCAAGGCGTTATTCAATTGCATTTTTTTGGTTTTAAACAATAATATAAAAATAGATGCTCCGAAAATGATAAAGGTATTAAATGGTCGGTTTCAGGGGACGAACGGTCAGAATGCGGCTATCTTATGATGAAATGATGTGGAATTTCAACCTAATAGTGTTGAGCAAAGATTTAAACAAAAATGTACTTTATGGCATTAAATACTCATCTATTTACAAAACCAACAACATGCATAAGCTACTAATTCTCTTCTCATTTGTTCTCGTATGTTATTCTTGTCAGCAAGCTGGAAAGTCTACAGCAGCCAAGGAAACAGCTACTGAAATCGTCAAACCTAAAATCAATTACCCTAATGATATGGTAAAGGTTTTCGATAATCATGGTGGTTTGGCCAAGTGGCATTCGATGAAATCAATGTCTTACGATATCGTCAAAGAAGGCGGCAACGAGACGCAAATGATAGACCTTCATAGCAGAGCCGAACGTATCAAAGCAGCTACATTCGAATCTGGATATGATGGCAAAAACTACTGGGTAGTAGCGGACACCTCTTATAAGTCCAACCCTAAGTTCTACACTAATCTAATGTTTTACTTCTATGCCATGCCGTTTGTACTGGCAGATGGAGGTATTAACTACGACAAGATAGATCCCCTTACGTTCGATGGAAAAGAGTACCCAGGTTACAGAATATCATATGGAGATGGTGTTGGCATCAGCCCTCAGGATGAATACTTCATCCATTATGATGCTAATACACATGAAATGGCCTGGTTGGGTTATACAGTTACATTCTTCTCCGGAGAGAAAAGTGAGAAGATATCTTGGATTAGATATGACGACTGGAAGCAATTCAATGGTCTTAAACTACCCAATACTATGAGCTGGTATAAGTCAGAAGAAGGTAAGATTACAGAGCTGGCCAATAAAAGAGAATTCGTCAACGTAAAAGTTTCTGATCAAGCTTTTGCTTCACAGAAACTGGCAATGCCAGAAGGGGCGAAAGTTTTTGAGTAAAATTATAAGTAATAATACATTGTTATTAGGCTGTCTCAGTGATGAGATAGCCTTTTTTTTATGAACCCTCTCCTAAAAAGAACTTATATTTATATAAATGAACAACACTTATATAATCTTATCACTATGAAAAACGGTATTCTCTTTATTGCGATGTTGACCATAACCTCATTCATCTATGGTCAGAGGTCGTCCTATGATTTGTCAATTCAGCTTGGCAGTTCCTTTAGGACTATTAATACAGAAAGTGAATTTCAAACGGATAACCGGATAATTGAAACTCAAGGATTGCATGAACGCAAAATGAATTATAATATAGAGTTAGGTTATAATTATAAGATTAATAATCAGTGGGTTGTCAAAACAGGATTTAATTATTCTACCCAGAATTATTATACATCTAAATTAACGGATTCTAGATGGCCAAGTGAGCATGATGGAAATGATGGTTTCGTGGATGACCCCAATCTTCCAAATGATCTCATAGGAACAATAAATCGTTCTTTTGCAGGCGTGCCACTTTTGCTGAGGTATCAAATGAGTAATTGTAACTTATCTCCTTATATCGAAGTAGGACCATCACTCATGGTCTTAACTAATTCAAGCTTTGAAGACAACTTTCTTTTAGAAAACACGGTTATTTCAACTGCGGCCATTTCAGATAACTACAATAATTTCAATGTTTTTGGTAGGGCCACGATTGGTATCAATTATACGCTATCAAGCCAAGCTCAGATGTTTGGAGGCATCACCTATAATCAGCAACTGAATAACATCTGGAAAGAGGATTTTACAGAAAGACTAAATAGTTATGGCTTGCAAGTGGGGATGAGAGTGAAGTTTGGCCAACAAAGAAGGTGTTGCAAGCCTAAGTCTTGCTGCCCTAAGTCAGAGGCTAAGTCCTGTGGCGATAAGCCTGAATAGACACTAAGTAATAATACATATTAGAGCAGTATCTCCAAAGAGGTACTGCTTTTTTATTCATTAGATGAGGCAAAATCTGTAGCCGATCTTAAGGTCTGCATTGGCGTCTATAATTGTGGATGAATTCACTGCTCCAGTCCCCACTCTAAAATATCGACCATATATAAAATTAAGTTCGATAATAAAATGAGACTTGATAATCCATTTATATCCAAAATTTACAGCCAGAGCTAGTTCTTTTGGTCCATTAGTCATGTTACGTTCAGTCAGATTTCCCTATGCTTCTAATTTGTCTATTAAATCAGGATCATTACTTAATATAGAATCTAATCCTACATAGGGTCCCACAAATAGCCCATTAGCATATCTCTTATTAAAAAAGAGATAGTACTTACCAGTGATGCCAAGATGCATACGAGTAATTGAATAATCAACACTTTGGAATGTAAGGCTGTCATCAAAGAAAAAAGATGTTTCTTTAAAGCTAATGCGCCCTAATGCTTCTATGCCAAAATTCTCAGTTAATAATCTTTCATAGTGAAGGGAATAATGACCATCTACTAATCCAAAACCTGTTTTAATCTCATGCTTACTCTGCCCATACCCAATAAGGTTAAATAATAACAGAGTCAAAAAAATATAAGTCTTATTGAGTTCATAACTAATTAGCTCACGTTTAATAATTGTCCTATTGAAGAAAAGTCTCATCCTCCCCCCACGATCCTAATCTCTCTCTGAGGAAACGGAATACTTACTTTATTCTCTCTAAATAATCTATCTACTTCTAATCTAATATCACTTTTTATATCCTCTATTACAAGAAGATTTCTTGTAAAAAAATACAACTTAAAATCTAATGAAGAATTTGAAAATGATTCAAATCTTACAAATGGTGCAGGGTAATCTATAACGTAAGGATTCTGCTTAACCGACTTAAGGAGCAGTTTTTTGACCAGAGTCGTATCTGTACCATAGGCTACGCCTATATCTATCACAAATCTTACTTTATCATTATTGTGATTCCAATTGACGACTTTTTCATTGACGAGTTTGTGATTGGGGACAACGATGGATACACTCCCCCTTGTCTCCATGACAGAAGCCCTAAGGCCAATCTGTTTGACCGTTCCTATCTCACCATCTACTTCCAGTATATCACCCACCGTCACACTCCGCTCAAAGAGGATGACTATGCCAGACACAAAATCATTAAAAGTCTGTTGTAATCCTAATCCAATACCAACCAACAATGCTGCCGCACCACCTAGCAAGATGTTCATATTGATACCAAATACATCTAAGGCCATGATGATAGCAAAGATGTATATCACATACTTGATAAGCTGATTGATGGCATACTGAGAACCTTGAGCAATGTCTCTCCTCTTATAAATATTATGTAACAAGAGTTGCGTAATCGTCCAAACAATTAATTGGGCTATAAATATGATGAGCAGAGCTTGTAGAATATTGGATATTCGAAAGCTGACTTTGTCTCCATCTATGTTTCTCTCATATAGGGCAGGATCTATATTAAAATTCTGCAACATGTAGATGCCTACAATAAGAAAGAAAATATACTTGACGACACGATGGGCACTATTCTCGTTATCGTCACGGAAGTCTGTCTCTCCATCCTTAAACTGCTGACTTTGTCTGACATAAAAAGGATGAATAAATACATTGGACACCACCCAGTACAACAATCTGGCAAACTGCAACAAGGTCAGTGTACTGATAATTGGCAATAAAGACAACTTAAATTGTCCCGTATCATACAGCATGACTTCCATCTTCACAATACTGACACCTATCAACCCAATTGTAAAAAAAGCCAACCACCTTAAAATACTTCCCAGCTTTTTCATTTCTGGTGCAGAAATATCTGAGGAATCAAAAATCTTTGGAAAATATTTCTTTAGCAGGGTTCTATATATCACAACTATCGCAAGACTTATCACCAAAAACAGGATAGCATGGCCCGTTGTGAAGGCGTTCTCTCCAACATTGAATAAAGAATACGACAGAATCTCTTGCATGTCATAAATATACTGCAACTCAATATTCCTTCATGCTCATCTGTTGGAAGAAATATATATCATTGCACCAAGTAGAACGATGTATACTCGCTTAAAGAAAATAGGATTACATATCACCCCTAGTTGGATAAGCCAAAGGATAGAACCGCTTGGTCGACGTATTATAGCACTCAGTTATAGAGGGACAGCATATCAGTGTAACCTATGTCATTATCGTCTTAGGCAATTTGTACAACTCTCTTCTGGCGACTTACTATGCCCACGTTGTGGCAGCCTTGGTCGTACGCGTGGACTGTGGGCATTGATTAATGATCAGGTTAAGGACAAAAAATTACTCCACTTCTCCCCACCTAAGGCTTTGAGATCAAGATTGCAAACCAGTAATACAAAAACTTATACCACCTCTGACTATATGGGTGAATTTACGTCGGATAAGCAGTATGATCTCTGTGATATTGCTCTGCAGGATAATGCCATCGATATGATTCTTTGTTTTCATGTTTTGGAGCATATAGAAGATGACCACAAGGCAATATCAGAACTGTATCGCATACTCTTGCCTGGTGGTCAAGCCTACATTCAAACTCCATTTAAATCAGGTGAAATATATGAGGACTCAAGCCTACGTACACCAAGAGAAAGAAAAGTCTATTTTGGTCAGGAAGATCATGTCAGAATCTATTCGCCCGATGGACTAAGGGCCCGACTACAGAATGGTGGATTCAAGGTGGAGTTGATACGCCAACTACATGATGCTAATAATTTTCATGGTCTAAAAGAAGAAGAGATTATCCTTGTCGCCTCTAAATAAGTTACACAGCACCTATCCTTGAACGTACACAATCTTTTTGGTCTGGAAGTAGGGTTCTTCAAAGTAATCACTTATCCCTCTTTCGTCTACGGTATACTTGGGCTTGACTTCATTAATTTCTTCAGTGAGCTCCCCGCCTTTAAGCGTGATAAGCCCATTGGGGAGGGCATTCTGCTGGTCGTTTGATACCAAGTGCAT
Organism: uncultured Saprospiraceae bacterium; assembly: GCA_964567435.1. Classification (GTDB taxonomy): domain Bacteria; phylum Bacteroidota; class Bacteroidia; order Chitinophagales; family Saprospiraceae; genus RFSX01. The sequence goes on from CAZMMQ010000013.1 coordinate 44,973, forward strand.
GGTCAGCGGGATGAGCTTATCCAGCCTGGTCACTGCTCTGGCCAACACAAAATCAAACTCTCCACGTAATTCCTCAGATCGTTGATGTTGAGCTGCTGCATTCTTTAGTCCTAATGCCTTGATCACTTCATTAACAACAGTGATTTTCTTGGCTCGTCCATCTATCATATAGAATCGGACTTCAGGGAATAATATGGCTAATGGAATACCTGGAAAGCCACCACCAGTACCTACGTCTACGACAATAGTACCAGCCTTAAATTGGATGTATTTGGCGACACTCAGACTATGTAAGACATGATGCAGATATAGGGCATCTATATCCTTACGTGATATGACATTAATCTTTTCATTAAGTGAGCGATACAACTTATCAAGTGCTGCATATTGGCTTCTCTGCAGCTCCGTTAAGTCAGGAAAATAATTATAGATTAACTCAGGAGTACTTACCATTTGTTTTTTTGAGGCATGAGAACAGCAAAGCTAAAAAGGACATAGGACAATGATTGGATGATATCATATAGGGGGAACATCCACAAATGAAACTTGGCACTCATATGACGCTTAAGATAATATACCTGTGGCATGAGCACCAACCATCTTATACAGGCCAGGAGCATGGCCCAGCGCCATTGACCCCAAATAACCAACAGAATCAAACCGATATAGACCAATATCTGCGAAAAGCTGTAGATGCCTAATAGTGCTTTGTGTATTCCCTTGTAAGAACTGGCTGTACTATAATGCCTGACTTTTTGATTCCAATAAGCAGTCAAATCAGCTGGCGCATCAGAGTAAACATAGCTTTTGCTGTCCAAATTGATGGTGGTATTATCTTTAGTAGCCATTTGCATGATCGTGAGATCATCATCACCAGAAGCCAGATGTCCGTATTTGCAGATAGCATCTATAGGAATACAAGTCTTATCATAGAGCATATTTCTACCAACTCCCATATAAGGCACCCCTTTGGCAGCATAAGAAAGGTATTGCACAGCGACTACCCAAGCTTCAAAATGGCACCATTTACTTAGCAGTGTGCTTTTACTTCTCAATGGAGCATAGCCTAATACCAGCTTGATATGCTCATTATCTACCTGCTCTGCCATGCTCTGAGCCCAATGTTTGGACTCAGGTCTGCAGTCGGCATCCGTTAAGAGCACATAGTCGGTATCAGAATGAGCTAATGCTTCTGCCAAGGCTTGTTTTTTGCCATGCTTATTTTGCTTAACTTCGTAGTGCTCCACATTCAACTTATTATTATCTATCTCTTTTATGAATTGGGGAGTACCATCCGTAGAGAAATCATCAGCAAGTAATATTTGGTTGTTTAGGTAATCTTGCTGCATTATGTATGGCAAATTAGACTTTAGATTAGTTAATTCATCCTTGGCACAGATGATTGTGGTTATTGGAAAGTCTGTTTTATGACGCTTTCTTTGTTTATGACTGAGAATGGCATTAAATATGAAATACCAGTAGAACACTTGTATTGAAATCATTATACCTATAAAAAGTGTCATAAACTTTACCAAAGTCTAATTGAAAGACAAAAATGAGAAGTTAAAACGTCTTATCTCGGTTATTTTCTGTTGAGAATAGTTAATAACTTTATACAGTGGATCCATTTCTTCATTAATCTATAAGACAGCAATGGTCTTGCAATATATAATTGTAAGATTATCAGTTGTTTACACATAATATATAAATTTATAGATAAATATATCTCTTATGAGAAACCTCTTTATTATTGTTTTTGTGCTTTTTTCTAATTCCATCTTACAAGCGCAAATGACTATCAATGGCCAAACACTGTTTGGTAACGAGTGGATTGACTATAACAAGACCTATGTGAAAGTAGGCGTAGATCAGGATGGTATGGTCATGGTTTCCCAAACCCAACTCATCCAGAATGGCTTAGTGCCAAGTCAACTTGTAGGGAGTAATCTTAAAATGATCTCTAATGGGGTTGAAATGCCGATATACGTTTCTAATAACGGTAATTGGGGGGGTAATGATTATTTGTTATTCTATGGCCAAAGAAATGATGGTACACTTGATGGTGCTCTTTTCAAAAATCCAGTAGACGATCAGATTAACCCACGTGTCAATATGTATTCTGACACACGATACTACTATATCACGGTAGAACAAGGTGGAAATCATTCGCGATTCGTTTCAAGAAATAGCAGTGTAGGCAGTACAAATCTCCCTAGAGAACAATTCTATATGGAGAAATTGTCAAGAGTATTTGAAGAAGACAGATGGACAACGACTTCTCCTGGTGATGTCAATCTTGAGTTCTCTAGCTTCCTTCCGATGGATGGATTTGCTTCTAGGATGTCTAGTGATAGAACAATGGAGTTTGATTTTAATCATTACTTCGAACAAGGCGCTGATCCAAGTGTATATATTCGAATCGGGTCAGCTAATTCAAGTCACTTTATCCAATTAGAATTCAATGGAAATCCGATCTTAAATGACATCTTTATTGGGGCACAAGTCAATGCTTACCAACATACCATCAACAAAAACAATGTCAGAGGTAATAGAACCAATTTTGTTAGGCTTAGGGGAACAAACGCCTCAGATAACCTGAATGTAGCTATTATTGATGTAAGATATCCTAGAACGCATAGCGCAGATAACCAAAGTCAATATCTATTCTACTCTTCTGATAATACGCAAGATCAGTTTGTAGAAATTCCTGAGTTTGCTGGTGGCACAAGACCATTGGTTTTCGATTTGGATAATCATAATGTGATGGTCCCTGAAATAAGTGGCAATACGGCTAGAGTCATTCTACCTGGAGGTAGTGTACCCCAGGCTAGAGTTTTATTATTGACAGAGGAGCATTATCAGCAACCAATATCAGTCGAGCAAACAGACTTTTTACGATACGAAAACCTAGATCCTTCATATCTTATCTTAACAAGTAAGGTGCTCAATAGGGTAGAAAATGGAAGAAATGTTGTAGAGGAATATGAAAATTTCCGTGAGTCAGACTTAGGTGGACGATATGATGCTACCATCGTCAATGTGGAAGACTTGTACGACCAATTTGGTTATGGTGTAAACGATCATCCGCAAGCCATTAGAAATTTTGCACACTACGTATTAGACAGATGGCCTAATCACGAAATGACTGTCATCTTTGGAAAAGCACTGTCTTATTTTAATAAAAATATAAATGTTGCCCATCAGAATATTGTCCCAACCTATGGTAAGCCAGGGTCGGATAATCTTATGTTTGCATCCAATGGCTTCCCTTATCCAAATGTAGGAATAGGACGTGTTGCCGCTCAAAATCAACAACAACTCTCTGACTACTTAGACAAAGTCAAGTTACATGCCGCTATAAGAGATATTGTTAATCTACCTATAGAAGATAGATTATGGCTCAAGAATATGATTCACCTCAGTGGTGGAGGTACACAAGAGCAAGCTCAGATATTCAGGCGTTTAGGAGATATGGAAGACATCGTGAATGAAAATCAATTCTCTGCTGATATTACTACATTCAGAAAGATCTCATCAGACCCTGTAACCACAGCGGTATCAGAAGAGATTATAGAACTTATAGACACAGGGATAGCGATGTTAACTTTCTTTGGACACTCGTCTGCTGGAACATTTGACTTTAGTATAGAAGATCCATCAGAATATGACAATGAAGGTCGTAATCCAATTATCTTTTCCATGGGTTGCCACTCTGGAGACATTCATGAGAATACGATTTCATTAAGTGAAAATTTTGTTTTGACACCAAAGCTGGGTGCTGTTGGGTTTATTGCATCATCAGGAAATGCATATATAGATGCCTTGGCGCCACTTGGAGAAAAATTTTATGATAGGATAGGTAATAAGTTCTATGGATTGCCCATTGGACTTGCCTTGAGAGATGCGATGATTGAAGAGTATGATTTCATCAGAGAAATATATGATGATTCTGAAATGTTGGAAACTTTCAATAATACCTTTGATCATATTGTAACCCTTCTCCAGCAAAACACATTCCATGGAGACCCTGCTATTTCTTTCTTTGCTCTGGATGGACCAGATTACGTAGTGGATCTATCTACAGTTAGAACAATGGATGTTGTCGGGACTCAAAGTCCAGAGATAGAACTGAGTTTTGACATTGTTAATCTCGGTGCTGGTATAACGACAGACAGTTTACAACACTCTTTGACACATAGCTATGGAAATAATCAAACCAATACTATTTTCTTCAAAACTGAAGGTGTCAAGAATAGAACAAATGTAGTCGTAAGCATTCCAAATCCTGGTAGAGAAGCCTTGGGAAAGAATGCCATTAATATTATTCTAGATGTGCCTAATGATGTACAGGAGGCACCATCGCAGATAGGAGAAGCCAATAATGATTTGAGCAGAGCATATAATCTCGATCAAGGATTCTGCTTCTTTATTTTTGATAATAGTGCACAGCCTGTACACCCACCTAACTTTGGCATAGTGGGTCAGTCAGATATCACCTTGTCTGCTTCATCTTCTAATGCTTTAGCAAACGAGGCGTTTTTCCAATTACAAATAGATACAACTGAATCATTTAATAGTCCTTCGTTATTAGAGACAGAAATATTATCTAACCCTGGATTGATCAGGTGGCAACCACAAATCAATTTCGACAATGAGACAGTATACTACTGGAGAGTTAAGCCCCGTGATGCTGCTCAATCAATATGGAGTGAGGCGAATTCATTTGTATACTTAAATGGTTCAGCGCCTGGTTGGAACCAAAGTCACTTCCATCAGTGGACTAAGGATGAGTATAATAATGCGCTTATAGATTCTACATCCAGAAGATTAGAATATGTGCAAACCTTATTTGATCTGGAAATTAGAAATGGTCAGTTTCCTCAGACTCACCCACAGCTGGTTTATCAAAATAATGCCAGCAGATTTGTTGAGTTTGCAGAGGAGATTGTGTCTGGGGTATATGTAGCCACTTTTGATGGCAACACCGGTATAGCACAATTTAAAGACCCTAATGACAGAGATCAATTTGGCAGTCATCTTATCGCCCCTTGGGTTGGGGATGATTATGTCAATTTTCCATTCAAAACCGAGACAAAAGAGCAGAGAGCTGGGCTAATCAATTTCATTGAGAATATTGCTGGTCCAAAAGACTATGTCGTACTCTATACCATACAAAGAAACGATAACCTTGGCGAGCGACATTATAATCCTCAATTGTGGGCAAGTGATGGCGTTAATGGAGATCAAGACTTAATGACCTTATTAGAAGGATATGGTGCTACTCAAGTACGATCTCTGGCTGATGATATTGTACCATATGTATTTATCTTTAAAAAGAATGATCCTTCATTCACTCCAATAGAACTCAAAGCCAATAGGATTACGGAAGTCCTCAATGCGGAGTTTGAAATCAATGCAAGATGGTTTGAAGGAGAGGTGCAGTCTACAACCATTGGACCAGCCATAGCTTGGGATGAATTAATTTGGAATGTGGAAGAGTTGGATTTTGATACAGATTCATTTGTATTGGATATCGTCGGTATAGATGCAAATGGAAATGAGACCATCGTGATGGAGGAAGTAGACGAATTTGTAAGAGACTTATCTGGTATTTCTGCACAGCAATATCCTTATCTTAAATTAAATCTATACACACATGATGAGGCGTTGAGAACCAGTTTGCAAGTACCATTCTGGAGAGTATTATATACGGAACTTCCAGAAGCTGTTCTAGATCTCAGTACCAAATTGGTGATATCCAGCGATACGCTTTCCAGAGGAGAAAATTTCCAATTCCAAACGGTGGCGACTAACCTTACGGGTATAGATATGGACAGCTTACATGTGCTCTTTACTGTGACAGACGCTAACAATAGAGTGACGAATTCATCCGCGGTCTTAGAGCCCCTCAAGGCGTTTGAGTCTGTAGATGTAGATTTCCAAGTGGGTACCAATAATTTGACGGGCGCTAATGCATTCAGAGTTGAGATTAATCCTGGACCACAGCAGTCAGAACAATTCTTTTTTAATAATCTAGGATTGAAAGAGTTCTTTGTTACAGGAGATAATACCAATCCATTATTGGATGTAACCTTTGATGGTGTCAGGATATTTAATGGAGATCTTATCTCTCCAAATCCATCGATAAGGGTTATTCTTAAGGATGAGAATACATTCAATCCAATTACGGATATTTCGAATTTCGACTTAGCACTACAGCGATTACCTGATAGTCAGGCATACCCTGTGGACTTAAATGATAATAATGTGGTATTCTTCCCTGCTGACTCCACTAACAACTATTGTGCAAGCATCGAATTTACACCAGAGTTTGAGTCAGGAGAATATATCCTATTTGTTCAGGGGACCGATATGGATGGCAATTTGTCAGGAGATAGAAATTTAACCATTGAATTTGAGGTGGAAACGGCTTCTACTGTTTCCAATGTCATCAATTATCCTAATCCATTCTCTACACAAACAGAGTTTGTATTCACCTTAACGGGAAGAGCAGTGCCTGATGAATTTACTATCCAGATATACAGCATGTCTGGTAAGGTGGTCAAAGAAATCAGAAAAGAGGAGCTAGGGGCCTTGCGCATAGGTCTTAACAGAACCGATTACAAATGGAATGGTACTGATGATTTCGGCAATAAATTGGCTAATGGTGTATATCTATATAGAATAATTACCTCTGAAGTAGACGGTAATATTCTAGAACATAGACAAAACGATGGCATAGATAGCTTTTTCAAAAAAGGATTTGGTAAATTGGTGATTATGCGATAATCGCATACGCCAAAGATGTCGGAGAAACATAACGATAGATATATAAAATGGGGAATATTTGCAGGTGCTGCGATATTCTCCATTTTTTTATTGTACCTCAATATCATCTATCAATACTATCCGGGAGATGATATGATTTTTCAGATGAAAATCCCCGAAGACGGAATTTTCGGTACAGAAAAAATCAACTCTCTAGGAGATCTTATTGAGTCCCAAATTAACTTCTACAATAACTATCATTATCGTGTATTTAATCACACAATTCTGCAGGCTCTACTTTCCCTGCCACCCATCATCTTTGATGTCTGCAATGTGATTGTCTTCTTTTGGCTTCCTTGGCCTATTCTTAAATTAACCTCAACTGGTAACCTAATAGATTATTGGATAAAGTATGCCTTACTCCTTCTATTTATATGGGTTTTTCATATTAACTTAGGATGGTCCTATTTCCCAGCTACAGGTGCATTGAATTATACTTGGATGTTGATTCCACAACTATGGTATGTCGCTGAACTGATTAGATATCTCGAAGGACAAGATGCGGTGAAGGGACGCTTAATTGGATTATCTATTGTCAATGCTCTTGCTAATGAAAATGCTTGTATCATGTTATTATCCATTACCTTGATTGCTTGGTGGTGGACGAGAAAAAGGCAAAATAATCACTTGGTACTCATCATTATGATTATGATTCTTGGTGGTGCATTTATGTTATTATCTCCCTCGTTAGGAAAGCGCTTAGATATCCAAGGTCACATGGCTGGGGGACTACTCCCACATATCAGAGAATTTACTTTGAGGACAGGATATTATCTGATAAGGTATACCCCCGTACTCCTTATTTTATTGTTTTCTCACTCCAGGATTACACCCAAGTCTCCAAGGCATCAGTTACTTATAGTAGCGTTTCTATCCGCTACTTTTTCTATGGTGCTTGCCCCTTTGTTTGAGCCGCGGTCTGCTGTGCTTGGGTTTTTTGTATTGATTATGCTAATGACTTCTCTAACCATAGGATCTTGGTCAGGTAAAGCGCTGATTATACTCTCAATTATAGCCACCATTATTAGCGTATATAGATTACCATTTTTCCAAGCCCAGCATACCCGTCACCAAATAAATAAATCAATACTAGAATCCAACAAAGGAAAAAACGGTATAGTGCACCTGGAAAGATACTGTGCACATAGTACTAAGGATTTCTTACTCTGCCAGGACTGTGACAGCAGCCCTGATGCCTTTGGAAATAGAAGTGCAGCAGCCGCATATGGCATTAAGGCCGTTGCCTTATCCAGAACACATTCAAAAACTGATCGCAGAGATCGAATCTTTAATGAGATAAAGTCTACCAAGTCTTATCTTGACAAACACGTACAAAATCAAATAGCAAAGGACGTAGACATTTTCCATACAATTGAAGACTCAGGCATAGATCTTATTATCAGGTCCGTCAAAAAATATGATCCATATTATATAGTAAGGGGATCTAATAAGGGCTTAAGTAAAGACCTATTGCTACAACTGATTCCACAGAAGTATCGTGTATTCTTTCTTGATAACCTTGAAGTGGTGACTAACACAGAACATCCTACCCTCCACCACGAGGGCTATATCTACAATTATTTCCATATACCCTATACCGATCGGTATCAATATGTATTAATCTCAGAATACAAAGTCGATTTGCATTCCCCAATAGGACCCTTGCGTCGAATTGATTTTTGACTTTAGTACCTAATCCACAACAAAAATTTAGTCTCTTCCTATCCCGTTAAACAACTCCAAAAGAGCATCACAGTAAAACTTCTGAGTCCAGTTAGTATACTTGTATCTCTGATAGGAACCACTTATAGGAATAGAAGAAGGAATGGCGCCTTTATGTATAAATCGTTTTCTCTGACTCTTTATTAGTGGTTGTAGAAGAGGGACTATCGTTGTAAGAAAACTCTTGTCACCTGAGTGGCGATATAGTTTTATAAAGAATATAGCCAATTGGGCATTACCCGTCGCACACTGATAATCATAATCTCCATTCCATTCCAGATCATAAGCACCTGCAATACCAGACTTCTGGATTTGGTCTCTTAATTCTCTAGCCGATCCAGTAACTCCTCGCCTAACTTTTCGGTCATGGGTAATATCTGCACACTCCATCAATCCCCGTAAAGTATATGCAATAGTATGAGTGTTGGCAGGTTGACCAGGATGAAGGGACCAGTCTGAGAAGGTTTTGTTTTTGTTTTGCATGGAGACAATGCGCTTCATAAGTGTCTTGGTCTTTGTTCTGGGTTTGCTATACTTAATCAGTTCTGCCGATGCCATCAGCCAGGCTACTCTAGCATAATATGCTGGATTATAATTCTCCACATAATTGTATCTCGTAAATAGTCCCTCTTCATCTAGTTGCTTTCCTAACCAATCTACCGCATTGATAATCATCTTTAATACTGGATTAGGTTTTTTGCTCATATGTGCTATGAATAGCAACCCTTCCAATATCTGTGCGGTATCGAATATAATAGGTTCATCATTGTCAACAGTCTGATAAAATGACCCATCTTCATTCTGAATGGACTTGAAAAACTCCAATTGAGCTAAGGCTAATTTGCATGCATCCTTCCGATTCAATAGTTCTCCTAATCTATACAAAGTTGGCACAAGGTAACCAGTAGTCTCAGGGTAGACATCACCCCAATGACCTCTTAGTGTACGTGTTCCTGATGACCCTTGATTCTTGTTTTGCTCAAAACTACTCATCAGCCAAGACAGATTGGCATTTAAAGATTCCACTAGCTGTGCTCTTCCACCTAACCTCTCCAGAATCTTTTCTATATTATCCAAAAAAATTAGGTTTTAGTAAATTAAGTCCCAGTCGTAGGATTGGATTAGACACCTTATGGATTTTGTAATGAGGTGTGAGCTCACCGCCAAATGATCTGATATATCTCTCTACCCCTTTGATAATACTTCCATCAAAATCAAAATAACGTCGCTCTCCAGAAAATATCAAATGCCAAATGACATAACTTAGTGTTGTACGCAATTCTTTCTGCCTTTTGAAATAACAGGCTAATGCATAGCTGCGATTCTTGTCATGGACAACAATCTGAGCCGAAAGATACTCCCCTGTCTCCTTATGTTGTGCAGACAATATTTGCAAGAGACCCTTTGGATATAGCTTATCATACAATCTTGTCAGTGCTTCACTATTTGCTGGTTGTTCCTTATTTCGATCAGCAAAAGCTCTCTTGGCCTCATTCAAGAATGTCTTCATATCTATCTCTACTAGATTACAAGCTTTCTCTGCATTGGTAATATCTTTTTTGATAGCATTCTTAAGCGTGGCCCACTGTTCATCTTTTCCTACTGCAGAATCAACTATATAAGTATATCTCGTTGTCTCCTTATATCCATTCCAATATAAGCCAAGCCAATTATTATAGTCGGTATGATATTGCTGATAATACATACTTCGTTTAGGTAAGCGATCTATCAGTGCCTGAGTGTGCTTATAGGTGAAATGGCCTTTTTCATAATTAGTTAGCTTATCTGGATATAATAGATATATACCGTTATAAGCGGTCATTAGTGGATTCATAATAACATTAAATCCATAGGCTTTTCTGGTGTGGTAGACCAACAGTCCTAGCAGCTTACCTCCGCCATTTCGCTCAAGCAATACATCCCACTCTCCCTTAATACATACCGCATCCATCCAATCTGGTGAGAATTGTATAGGAATATCATAATCCTGATAGATAGAACGATATATTTCTTTATCGGTTATATTCTTGATATTTAGTGATCTAAAGGTAAGATTTAAGGTGAAGTAGACTAATATTCTGATTTTTTTGACGCAACAAAAGGAAGATATTAAGCAAGGTGTCAGCTGGTTTGCCAGTAAAGGATGGGTGCCCTCACCTTTCCAAAAGCAAACTTGGATGGCTTTCCAACAAGGTAAGTCTGGACTTGTCAATGCGCCTACAGGTAGTGGCAAAACTTATGCCCTTTATTTAGGCGCCTTAATGGATTTTCTTAATAAGGGCAGAACTCGAAAAAAAGGCCCACATATCATCTGGGTCACACCGATCAGAGCTCTGGCTAAAGAAATTAAGTTGTCCATAGAGAAAGCCAACATTGCTTTCGGCTTAGACTGGCGTACAGAAATCAGAAGTGGTGACACCACAACCACCCAGCGTAAAAAGCAATTCTCCAACCCCCCTCAAGTACTGATAACGACCCCAGAAAGCATGCATGTCATTATGGCAACCAAAGGCTATCTAAGCTTCTATAATGCTGTACATGCTGTTATAATAGATGAATGGCACGAGCTCATGGGTAGCAAGCGTGGCGTCCAGGCGCAACTGGCTATCTCCAGAATCCGTGGTCTCAATCCTGCACTAAGAGTATGGGGTATCTCCGCCACCATCGGTAATCTTGATGAGGGGATGGAGGTACTACTAGGCTCTAACAATGGACCAAAAGAACTGATAAGATCGGGTTTTAGAAAGCAAACTGAAGTCATCTCTATATTTCCTGATGATATAGAAGCGTACTCATGGGGAGGTCACCTTGGACTCAGCCTTGCTGAGAAAGTCTTACCTATTATCTACTCAGGTAAAAGCACGCTAATTTTTACAAATACAAGAGCCAAATGTGAGTTGTGGTATCATCGTCTGTTAGAATTGGATGACAGTCTGGCTGGTGATATAGCTATGCATCATGGATCTATAGCAAGGCACTTAAGGGATTGGGTAGAAGAGTCCCTATATGAAGGGAAATTGTCGGCAGTTGTATCTACATCCAGTCTTGATTTGGGGGTGGATTTTCGTCCAGTGGAAAATATTATCCAAGTAGGTAGTCCTAAAAGTGTCTCCAGATTTATGCAACGAGCAGGCAGAAGTGGTCATGCACCAGGTGCCATTAGCAAAATTTATTTTTTGCCTACTAATACACTCGAATTATTAGAGTCTGCTGCCTTAAGGGATGCCCTCAATACGGCAGAAGTAGAGCATCGCATACCCTATATACGTTCGTGGGATGTTCTCATTCAATATTTGATGACCTTGGCAGTGTCTGAGGGATTTACTCCAGATCTGATATATCAAGAAATAAAACAGACGCATTGTTATAATAGCATCACAAAGGACGATTGGAACAAGATACTACACTTTATACTACATGGATCACAATCTTTGAAAGCATATGACGAGTATGCCAAAGTAGTTATCACAGAAGGGATATATAAGGTTGTAGATAGACGTATCTCGCAGCGTCATCGGCTGAGCATAGGGACCATCACCAGTGATGCCATGCTCAATGTCAAATATCTTAAGGGTAAGCGGATAGGAAATGTAGAGGAGTGGTTTGCTGCACATCTCAGCCCAGGTGACAGCTTTTGGTTTGCCGGAAGATCATTAGAACTGATTAGGGTAAAGGATATGAATATGCTAGTAAAAAACAGCAAGAAGAAAAATAAACGTATTCCCTCCTATCAGGGTGGACGTATGCCGTTAAGCTCAGAAATGTCTGAAGTGCTCAGAGAAAAGATCTATGAATACCATAACAAGGAAGCTGGAAAAAATTTGGATATAGAGCTACAGAAATTATCACCATTATTGAATCTACAATCCTCGTTGAGTATGCTACCGTCTGCCCGTGAGTTTCTGGTGGAATATTTTCATAGTAAGGAAGGCTACCACTTACTCATGTATCCCTTTGAAGGACGATATGTCCATGAGGGTATGGGTGCCTTGATCGCACAACGCTTGGCAAGGTTGTTTCCGATTAGCTTTTCTATTGGTATGAATGACTATGGGTTCGAGTTATTATCTGACAAAAAGATAGAAGTTGAATCTGTAATTAAACGCTATTTGTTCTCTCCCTTAGACATTAGCAAGGATATCCAAGCATCCATCAATGCTGCAGAATTGGCACGCAGACGATTTAGGGATGTTGCTAGAATTTCAGGGTTGATTTTTCAAGGATTCCCTGGAAAAGCTAAAAAGGACAGACACCTTCAAGCGTCTTCTTCTTTGCTATTTAGTGTATTTGAAGACTATGAACCTGATAATCTTTTGTACTTACAAACCTTCGAGGAAGTCATGACTTTTCAATTAGAAGAAGCAAGAATGGTCAAAGCACTTAACCGTATTCAATCACAAGAGATTAATATTACTTATCCAGACAAACCTACGCCACTTGCCTTCCCAATTATGGTCGATAGGCTCAGAGAAAAAATGACCAGCGAACGCTTAGAAGACAGAATAAAAAAGATGCGAATTGCAATGTGAGTAGATCGTCTAGGTTCCAATTGTTCTTAAACCAAAACCCTTTATATTCCATTGACCTTTGCCTTTATTTAATAGCTATTTGCCAGCTATAGGACAATCACTTTCCTAATATATGCAATGTCGAAGTACTATCCGCCGTTAATAAGAGAATGAGAGTTACAACTCAGATCTTGGTTGTTTTATTCTGTGTGCTGGTTGCATTGCAAGTCAATGCGCAGCTCAATCATGTTGGCTTACAATTTTCAAGATTGACAAGCGAGTTTCCAGACTTTATCACCATAGACGAATTTGATGATGACTTTGCTTGGCAATCATTCTTTGCTGAACCAATACGATCTGCAGAGATCGTCTATTCTAAGAGTATAAGTAACAACTTCTCCTATCATGTTCAGTTAGGATATACGTCTTTCGTATATGGACTGAGCACCAGTGAAAGTTTTCTTTTCCAGCCAGAAGTAGAAAGACAGTACCAATCTAGATTCGTCACACCTGGTAGCAGCTTACATTATCATCTGCCTAGACCTTTGGACAATTTTCATATATCAGCCGGACTTGTAACACATTTCTTATTGAATTCTAGGATAATTACATGGACTGCACAAGAAAATGGCTCACTGCTTGCAGAAGAATCGACAAACGATAACATTAATAATGTTATTCTCATTCCCCGCTTTGGCTTGCATTATTCTATAGGCAATGAAACCATAAGCATTACGCTTAGCAGTTATGCCAATGCTAAGTTATCTAGCTTCTATGCTTCTTTTAATGATACGGCAGAGCGGTTTGCAGCCTCATTTTCAGTTGCAGGATATTTGAACCTTAATCGTTTGAACAATAACCGACGGCTATCAGAATATCAAAATGGCTTGTTGGGTTTAGCACTCTAAGCCAAATTGTGAAAGACATTACTCACATCATCATCCTGCTCCATTAAATCTACTAATGCCAGTACTTCATCTACCTGTTCTTCTGCCAGTTCTTTGGTGATTGTAGGGATTCTTTCCAGCTCTGATTTTTCTGCTTTGATTTCAGCTGACTCCAGTGCTTGCTGCATTTTTCCAAAGTCCTCAAAGGCGACATAGATCTTATACATTTCCTTCTCCTCCACAGTATCCTTTTCTATGGACTCTAATCCATGATCTATCATCTCGAGTTCTATCTCATCGGGATCTGCGATCTGGTCGACGGGAATATAGAAAACTCCTTTCCTGTTAAAAAGAAAATCGTGCATGCCCTTGGTACCCATAGACCCACCTTTCTTATTAAAATAAGATCTAACATTGGCGACAGTCCGCTGATTATTATCAGTAGCTGTCTCAACTACCATAGCGATACCATGTGGTGCCATGCCCTCTAGGGTTACTTCCTCATAGTTGCTGGTATCTTTGTCAGAAGCCTTTTTGATCGCAGCCTGAATTCGGTCCTTAGGCATCTGTACCGCCTTGGCATTTTGGATGGCTCTTCTCAGTGCAACGTTCGTATCTGGATCAGGACCTGCAGCCTTTACGGCCATAGTAATATGACGACCTGCCTTAGAAAAGGCTTTCGCCATCTTGTCCCATCTTGCAAATTTTGTGGCTTTTCTGTATTCAAATGCTCTACCCATAATAATTCGATAAGAGTGTAAAAAAATCCAATTGTGCTGCGAATTTAAAATTTCGTTCTATACATGTCAATTATACCTTTAAGAAAGTAGTCAAGATGAGCAGCCTGAGTGGCTTCTCGGCATAATTAACTTAATTTGTCCCAATGGCAGGTATCATTCATGAGCTAAGAGGTGAGACACTGACCTTGTTATCAGAAAAGGCAATTATTTGGGAAAACCGTTCGATATTAATGGTTGCTGATTTGCACCTAGGAAAGGTGACACATTTTAGAAAAGCAGGTATAGGTATTCCCCAATTAGCAGAGTCGGATACGCTAGAAAGGTTGGCCCAACTGATACAGGATTACCCAGTCAAAGAGGTGTGGATACTGGGAGACTTGTTTCATAGCAGCTATAATAGAGCCTGGGACAAATTCAAAACATTTGTTGGTCACCTTAAGGATATAAAGTTTGTGCTTGTTAAGGGTAATCATGACATACTGATGGAGAAGGACTATGTAGGGCTAAATCTAATCGTGCATGATAGCATAACAAAAGGCCCCTTTCTATTTACCCATATCCCAATAGAGGTCCCGCAAACGAAATATAATATCTCTGGACACCTCCACCCTGGCGTCTACCTCCGTGGAAAAGGTTTGCAATCCGTTACCCTACCTTGCTTTCATATATCTGAAAATAACTTGATTCTGCCAGCCTTTGGGGCATTTACAGGATTAGCGAAGATTTCACCTCTAAAGCACGATATCATCTATGCCATTATGGAGTCCGGGGTGGTTAAGATCCAATAAACGTAGAATTTTCTGGGATATACGTCTGATAATCAGGCATATTCATAACAAAATGGTCTTAATGCACGTCATACCAATAAATTGATTATTTGTATGTTTGCTAGTCAGCACAAAGAAAACTCGGTCTCATTGTCCAGAAACAATTCGGAAATATTCCACAACGAGCTCTTTCCTCACATAGAGGCGCTCAAAACCTTTGCTTATCACCTCACCTATAATGAGGATGATGCCAATGATTTGGTCCAAGAGACCTACATGAAGGCACATAGATTCATAGATAAGTACATAGAAGGAACTAATGCCAAGGCATGGCTGTTTAAGATTTTGAAAAATGCCTACATCAACCAATATCGGAAACGTAGTAAGCAGCCGACAAGGGTAGATTTTGAAGATGTAGTCAATTATCACGATGGTGATGATAGACTACCAGGATATCTTGATTTGAGAGAAGAACTCTTTGACAAGATGATGGGTGATGAGGTTACCATAGCGATTAATTCTTTACCTATAGACTTTAGAACAGTAGTCTTACTCTGTGATGTTGAGGGATTTACATATGAAGAAATCGCTAAAATTATAGATGTGCCTATCGGTACAGTCAGATCACGGTTATTTAGAGCACGTAACATGCTTAAAGAAAAACTGAAAGCCTATGCAGAAAAAATGGGCTTCAAAGACAAACGTGGAGATAACAAATCTGACAAGAGCAATAAAACTGTAGATAAATAAGGCCATTGTGTCTTCTTATTTTAGGTGTGGAAAATGTCCTCCTTTTATAGTTGCATTTTTATACCTCTTTGTGTAACATTGTATAGCAAGTCTTCCATTAATGCCTATTGTTTTGAGAAACACAAATAGCCTAAGTGCTTGATTATCAATCATTTGTTTTCTCATTCGATAAGCAGAAAGATGTTTTTTTAGATGTTTTAATTAAATGGCATAGTCCTGAATAAAGTTATCATTAAGTCAGGTCGTCCTTAACGAACAAAACAAAAAATGGGAAATCTTAACGTAAACGAAATCCAAAATCGAGTAAGCCTTTTCTTTGATAATGCCTTATGCGAAACAGAAAGAGCAGAACTCTTACAACAAGTACAAAAAGACCCCAAGTGCTCGAAAATCTTCAAAAAAGAAGAATCATGTAGAAACTTTATAAAGAACAATATCACTAGACCTCCTGTGACTGTTGACTTTATAAATTCCATAAAGAATAGCATTAACATCCGTTAGCTAACCACTAATCAAAATTTCATACTCTAATATGAGGGCGGCTATAGCTGCCCTTAACGCATTTATACCTACCTATATAAGTCACTCATCATGCTCGCTAAACTCGAAGAATTACACAATCATTACCTCAGCATAGAAGAGAAGCTCTCTGATCCTGAGACAGTATCAGACATGAAAGTATTCAGCAAACTCAATAAGGAGTACAAGGGCCTTCAGGAGATCGTAGAATCTTATAAGTCTTACAAGCATGTATTGGACAATATGGAGAACGCGTCAGAGATGCTCAAGGACCCAGACCCAGATATGCAAGTGATGGCCAAAGAGGAGTTGTCAGAACTAGAGCCGCAAAAAGAAGCATTGGAAGAGCGGCTTAAAGTGTTGCTTATCCCCAAAGATCCAGAAGATATCTTGGATGTCGTGATGGAGATCAGAGCTGGAACAGGTGGAGACGAAGCGTCTATTTTTGCAGGAGACTTACTCAGAATGTACACCAAGTTCTTCGAGAGCCAAAGGTGGAAACATGAGATTATATCCCTTACAGAAGGTTCAGCTGGTGGGTATAGTAAGCTGGTGCTGGAAGTGACTGGCAATGAAGTGTATGGTAAGCTAAAATTCGAATCGGGGGCTCATCGAGTGCAGCGGGTGCCGAAAACAGAATCCCAAGGTCGGGTGCATACCTCTGCGGCTACGGTTGCCGTGTTACCTAAGTATGAATTAGAGGATATAGAAATAAAGAAAGACGATCTCCGTACAGATACCTTCCGTGCCAGTGGTGCAGGTGGTCAGCATGTCAATAAAACAGAATCTGGTGTCAGGTTCACCCATTTACCTACAGGGCTGACTGGAGAAAGTACGGACTCCAGATCACAGCATAAGAATAGGGAGATTGCCATGCAGCGACTTTACCAGCGGATACAGGAAGCGCAAAGAAACAAAGCGTATCAAGAGCAGAAGACCAAGCGAAAGTCACTGGTAGGATCTGGTGACCGTTCAGATAAAATCAGGACTTATAACTATCCCCAAAACAGATGTACCGACCATCGTATAAATCTCACCTTATATAGTCTAGGGAAAATAATGGATGGGGAAATCAAAGAAGTGATAGAAAAACTACAGATGGAGGAGAATGCGCAGAAGATGTTGGAGGAATAACGAATGAGATGTATGTGGAGTCGTGGTGAAGAAAGCATTACATAGCTATGTACAGACAGTTAGCATCGTTTGATATAATGAGTTATTCATCTTTAATTCTTATTTCTATTATGTTCTGAGTTGGAAATACTTGAGACCCTATAGGTATAAATTTTTCTGAACGCATCACTTTAATTGGTTCGTTAATTGTGTATCTCTCAATTTTACTAAAGTATTTATTTAAAATATCAAATTCAAGTGTTCCATATTGGTGTCTGATCAATTTTGGAATTGAATCTATTCCTTTAGACTGCGAATTAAATTTTAAATAACATTTATTGTTGCTAACAGAATCTAGGGTATAGTTAGTAGTCGTAGTTACATTCCATAATGAAAGGCGTCTGTCTGGATATAGCTCCAGCTCAGTGTTTTCCATTTCAATGCTTTCGCCAATTTTCAAAATGCAATTTGGCAAACTCTCCTGTGAATTCCATGCTACAATTCCAGAGGAATTAAAGGAATTCATATCAGATTGCATAGTACTATCAGATTGAATCAGCTGCCTCTCATTTTTGCTGTGGCAGATTGTTGGGCCATTCCTTAAATTAAGATTAGGGATCATAAGTGCTGGATGGGTTCGAAGAGGAATCCCATCCAAGATATTGCTACGGTAATATAAGGATGTATCGGTTGTTAATATTTCTATTCGATCTAAATTGTTTGTACAAAGTGAGTATTCAACTGAAATTTTACTTTCTGAACTGCTCTTTGATGAAGAATATTTTGACCACTCCAATTGTTTAATAATGTATGTTGTGTTCGGAATCAGTTTATAACTCACATTGTAACTATCCTGGACATTCAGATTTACATTAGTTTTTTTAAGCATGCTGAAAAACTGAATAGAATTAATATTACGCTAATTGCTTTTATATCCATATCGATAAGTTTTAATTCAGTCTACTATATTATATGCGTTAATCTGTGCTATCTATGATATATGACACCAAGAGCTCACAAGATTTTAGAACTATGAGCAAAAGGATGCATATCCTCCTTGAATCTCTATTTTAATACACGCAAACCCCATATTTCCAAACAATAAGAAAACGATGTGTTTTTATTAACATATCCCTAAGGGAAGAAACGCTTTCTATACCGTTATAAAGATGTAAGTAGAGTTTACAAAATATAGATTGAGTTTTGGTAAAGAAAAGGCGCATAAAAGGAATGAGCCTTTTCTTTTTTTTGTGTTACTATACTGCTTTCTAAAACGTTCTTCCAGCCTGAAATTCAACCACACTAAATCTTCAAAGAGGGCTTCAATTAAAATTGTGTGGGCCTAGATAACAGCCGGTGCCAGATTCTAATTGTTTCTAGCAAACTCAAGTTGTTCTTTTAATTGGGCTACTGATGCTTCCCATAGCGCTATAGAAATAGCGTCATCATGTGTATTGCTGGCCTCTTGCGTGGCCTCAGAGATTTGGTTCATCCATGTGTCTATCATTTGATTAGTTGAGGCTTGCGATAATGGTCCATTAATAAGATCTAGTTTTTTCTGATTGTATTCATTTTCATAATTAGACCAAGCGAGGGTGAGTCTGTCGCAAGCTGCCGACCACTGAGGAAAACCAAATGCACCAAATGAAAATGGTCTGCAATTATTTCTTGTTTCTCCCCAATCATCTGCAATAGGAGTTACTGGATTAGAATTAGAAATGATATTCTCAAAAGCGTTATCTAAATCCCAGGGGATCAAATGTAATTCCCTTACACTCGGTTCTTCATACCAAAAATAATTATGATTTTCACAACCATCGAAACCACAATACCAATGATATGGGCCGTCGTCATGTCTGATTGTTCTATCCACCACTGAGTATGAAATGATTTCATCTATATCCATAAATTGCTCTACT
Organism: uncultured Saprospiraceae bacterium; assembly: GCA_964567435.1. Lineage (GTDB taxonomy): Bacteria > Bacteroidota > Bacteroidia > Chitinophagales > Saprospiraceae > RFSX01. The sequence goes on from CAZMMQ010000013.1 coordinate 64,726, forward strand.
ATACTATTAATCTCAGTTGGGTCAGCATCTGCAAGCGCTTGTCCAAAACCCCTAATAATATCTACACTCGGATTGTCATCTTCATTCGTTCTTAAGGCATCTATATATGCTTGTTCACTATAAGGCATACCATCCATGCTGAGAGGCCATATCTCTTTATATAGATTACCATCATCGTCATCAAAATTGTATTTGATTAATCTATTATCGATCTGCTCAGTCAAGGCAAATAATCCGGCAAATTCACCATTGATCATTAATCTGGCATGAACAGACCTAGGGCCAGGAACTCCCATCTGTCTAAACAGCCAATACCCAAGTCGTTCGTGTAATTGAGATGGATCAAGATTCATCGAATGAAATTGTAATTTTTTAAGTTTGAAAAACTTCTCATCTCTTCCCTCCCAGTTAATCTTCACCTTCATAGATAACTTGGTGCAGGTTTTGTATCCAGATGGATTGAAAGGATCATCTTCTGAAAGACAGCCAACGAAAGCACCTATAGAACCCTTGTATCTTATGCCAACTGGACTGATGGTATCTCCTTGGAATATGAGTGTTCCTTCTACAAACTCCTCCGCTGCTGGATCATCGTTAATTACAGCCAATGCGTCTTCAGGAAGCAATAGTTCATAGGTGTTCAACGTGCTCTGATCGAATACATAATCAGAGTCCATGTTGAGATATTTTTCATTGCCAGTAGGAATTACAGTAGGTACCACAAAGTCTGTCATATCTGCTGGCTCTTCAGGATCAGTTTCTGTATCTACGCTTGGTTCACCTCCAATTCCAACATCTGGCGTAAATTCATCCTCCTCACTACAACTAGATAGAAGTAAGAATGCTACGACGAATAAGAATGTAACAAATCTCATAGTTATAAATGTATGATAATCCTAAGTAAGAATGTTTCATCGATAGAAGAGTATGAAGATAGAAAATTATATGGCACCTTCTTCGACAAAGTCATCGCCCACTTTACCTGTAAGAATTCATGCTCTATTAGACTATGTACAACACAGGTGAATATCCACTAGTGAAGGCAATGACACTTAGGAACGCTGCTAATAATTGATTTTGCATTACTTATAAATTTATCCCAAAGATTAAATCTTCACGAAGGGCTTAACAAATGTTCTGTTATTAATATCTATGAGGACATAGTATGTACCTGCTGGAAATGCGCTAACATTAATTTGCTTATTAACATCAATATCACCTATTTGAGAGAATACCTCGTCACCGCTCGAATTAATTATTTTGACATAATTTGGAGCAGTCGGATAATCCTTCCCTGATATAGTTATTACTTCTTGAGTAGGGTTGGGATAGATTGTTATATCAGGAACATAATAATCTTCATTTAATTCTGAAGTGCTGGACAGAAAGTCAAAGGTGACAGGGAAACCGAATAGTTGTTTGCCTGATTCTTGAGTGATACCTTCAAAAAATAAATTGCCTTTTATTATAGCTATATCCGCTTTATCATTATTCATATTAGATGGACCTTCATTTAGATCTGTTAAAAGCTCTAGAGATCCATCTTCGTATAATAGAAATAACTCTGATCCAATTCCAGGCATATTTATCAATGCAAGCTTGGCAGGAATATTTAATTCTTCATCGAAGACGTAATGTGATTGTCTATTTCCTAGAGGTTCTGTGTCGAATATTCTGGTAACATCTACAGAGTCAATTTTAGCTAAGTAAGTATCACCATTCTCCTTATTAAGCAGATAAGCAAATAGGGACTCTCCAACAGTATAGTAATTTTTGAGAATGGTATTACTTGGTATATTTAGGTCAACTTCTCTATCTTGTTCTCTATCATATATATAATCTCCGTAATCATCATTATCATCATTTATCCAATTAAAGTATAGAAGATTATTATGGTGTACCACGTCTATAATTGATGAATTCGATTGCGTCCTTAAGGTATTTGCACCGTTGATAGAATCTACTAAAACTACTCTCTTACTATCATAAAAAATATATTCATCATTATTTAGAACTATTTTTTCGTAGTCGTCACTACAACTAATTCTACCTAAATCCTGTATTGTTCCATCTGGGCTAATAATAATAAGATGACAGACAGTTATACTGGGGTAAAAAATATCCGGCCAATACGATAGTGAAATAATGGCAAAAATTTTATCATTAGATAATGGAGTAACATTATTTAATTCAAGTGTAAATTCATTGTCGGAGTAAGGGCTAAAATCTTCAATCCTAATAAGTTGATTATTCTCAGGATAGTAAATCCAATTGACATTCTCATCTGTTTCAACATTTTCTGTCGAAAAAATGAAATTATGGCCTAAACTAAAAGCACTATTTATTCTATAATCGTTAAGCATATTGAATTTCTTTGCTTTTAACGATTTAGTATCTATCAGCCATTTCTCACGATTATCCTGAACAAACAGATAATCTTTATCCAATGAAGTATAAATGTCCAGCCTATTCATGTCAATATCAGAAAGTACTTCCCTCATTTGGTTATTCTCTTCGATTCCTATCGCATTGTCATTTCTGACCCAAAGGTTATTATTTATTATGGGGGAATTATCGGGAAGTTCTAATAGCCTATAATCACTAATTAGTTCAAAGTCATTACGATTATACTTATAGGTTAGGGTGTCTACCCTACGCCTACGGTCAGTGTTATAGAAAGTTTCATTATAGTACAACAAATCCATATCTCGAAATCCAGAGTCGTCATAGGTGAAATCATTTACAGGCACAAGTCCTTGGATATCATCATGGATATATAGAAAATCACTAACAGTAATGAATAATTTATTGTCCTTGGGAATTACATTTAAATTAGATTGATGAAAACCCCCTAGGTTTAGAGTCCCTAAAGTATCTGTTTCGTAATTATTTACAGATAATCTGTATAGATTATCCTCTATGGTGAAGTAGTAATAATCGTATAATAACACATCAATTCTGACATCTCCTATAATAATGCACGTGTCTTTTTTAATATTGTATAGTAAGTCAGGTTCTCTATGTCTCGTTGAAATAAAATAATTGCTTGGTATAATATCATTAATACTCCTCAGAGAATCAGGTAAACCAAATAAAGATGTGACTTCTTGGGTAAGTGAATTATATGTATGTAAGTCAAAATCGCCAGAAGGATGTTCTGCTTGTATCAATGATTTCGAACCCAATTTTTTTGAACTAAATCTTGATGAGTCTGGAATCGTAGCTATCAGATTATAGTCATCAACGCCAAGTATACTGTATATACTAGATCTTTCTAACACTAAGTTTCTATGTAGATACACTGGATGAGGTCTATTAATTGATACTACATCTATATTATCATTAACAAAATCATATAAATAAATACTCTCTGGATAATCACAGTTATACTTAACTGAAATAAAAACAGAGTCATTTAAAATTTCTGAACGGGTACCTGTTGGCTGACTGCAATGGCAAAAATTGCAATTACCAGCATCTGGAGGTAGAATAGTGGTTGCGAAAATGAAATTTTTAAGAGTGTCAACTTCTCCTGATTCTAAATGATTGAGAATAGTAGGAGAATTATAAGTAACAAGATATTCTCCTTGTAATGATAGATTAGGAGTATTAGGATTTTCAAGTATGATGGGTATGAAACGTGTCTCTAGAGTATGTACATTGACCAGTCTCATTTCATGGGTAAAGAAATCAATGTGATAATTTCCAAACTGCTGACTTAGCGGGTCGCTTGTCGTGGAATACAATGCATTATCCAAATTCTCTAAGTACAGAAGTGTATCAAAAGTTTCCCCATTATACTCTGCTATAGTAATGGTTCCGTCATTCTCCTCAGTAAGATATCTAACCTTATCATCGGATTCGTAAAAGTAGGCTGTCTTGTAGATGGTTCTATCATGATTATCTACAAAGGATAGTTGTTCTTGTGCATAACCAATAGTGAAGGCAATGACACTTAGGAACGCTGCTAATAATTGATTTTTCATGTATATAAAGATATTATACTTATAACAACATGGCAATGTATACTAGAATTATAATGTGCTTGGGATAGACCAGAAAGCTAAAATTAGTTTACCTTTAATTACTATCTCTCACTATATTTTAGCGAGATCAATCAAGAACTAGAACTATGAAGACTTACATTATTTTGGCACTGGTCTCTACAGGTGCTTTTGTTAATGCTCAATGTCCAACAAACTTAACTGTTACTACACAACAAGAAGTAGACGATTTTTATTGTCAATTACCCAACATGTACGGACATCCCAGGTCAGTTGCGATTTGAAGGATTAGGTTCAGACATAGTGGATATTTCAGCTTTCGCTCAGCTAGAATCAGTTGGCTTATTATATATAAGAGATAATACTTCTTTTGAATCACAACTAGCACAAAAGAGATTACCCACAAATTATTAGAATTACGACTATTTCCTAATCCAGTATCAGAAATAATACATTTTGGGTTAGACAGGCCAGCGATTCTTAAGAACGTATCCATACGAGATGTGATGGGGAGGAATGTACTAGACATCAATATCGATAATCAGGATACTAGAGCAATAGACGTAGGGAATCTAGATAACGGTGTTTACTATTTTTTTCTTGGTACAAATGAAGGGGTCTTGACTAGCAAATTTTTGATTTGTAATTGAATAGCCGTATAAATTTTATAGACTTCCTTACCTAACACTACAACATCACCGCCGACAGCACGAATATCAGCAACGAACATAATAGCAAACCGATAGAGTAAGCAAATAACGTCATTACCCACTTCACAAATGTCTTCCTCTTTGATTGCTTATAGTAGGTTTTCATGCCGGCAAATAAATATATGGCACCAGTCAAAAGCCAAAGCGAAAAAAAGATACCTAGATAATTCATAAGTGGTAGAACTAGTGCCAAAATCAAAAATATTAACCCCACTAACAAAAAGCGGGTATGCCCATACGTATGAAATATTATATGCTCTGCATATAGATGGCCTCTTCTGATATACAAGAATTTAAATAAAATACCCATCAACAGCACTTGAAGAATAATCGCCCAGGTGCCGTTACTCACACCAAAGACGATTGAGGACTGAAGGTCTTTTATTATTTTTTGTCCTTGCACCAACATAAAGTCACTATAGCCGCCTTTGCCATGTTTTACTTTTAATTGTTCAGGTGATAAAACAAGGAAGTCATTCATGTCAATATTATTTATAGTAGATCCACTAAAATTGTAATCTGAAGAAATACCTGGAATAGAAACAGTGTCTACAGGATTATTTTCGCCGAAGGTATACCTGTAAGTTCCTTGAAGTTTTACTAAACTATCTAATATCTCTCTGTTACGAAAGGGATCTTGTGAATTCTCTTGCCTAACAATGCTGATTAGTTCCAGTTGGTTTTCTTCATTCAAAACAGATGCAGGCATGGATTTACCATTGTCATCAAATAGTGATTGCCTGAAAACTGTATCATTTAGGACGGGATAAGTAATAGACAATGAATCAAACCTTCGTTTCATCTTGTTTTCCCAGATGTTCTCCAGACTCTCTTCCTTAAATTCATTGATCCCTTCAATGGATTTATTCAAATGAATGACCACTACTGTAAAAAGCAAAAACAGTACAACTAGAAATATTCTTAGTGGATTGTAATAATTATGTCTCCTGCCAGCTACATACTCTGAGGTCAATTTTCCAGGTATCCATATTTCCTTTAAAGTGCTCCAAATTTTATTTTCTACATTGAATAAATTAGACAGAAAGTCTTTAACAATATTGGTGAAGTTGAGCTTTGGAAAAACTGCCTTCTGACCACAGGCGTTACAATACTTGTCAGAGAGAGAAAGGGTGTTGTCGCAATTGAGGCATTTATTCATTACCTTACTAATGTAAAATAATTCTAAGTTTTTACTGTCATGAAACCTATACATATTATTCCTGATGAGCATAAAGAGTTCGTCACCTCCGAAAGATGTCATATTCTTGAATTACTCAATATGGCTGATGACCGTTCACAATCTATTGCCAGGGCTAGAGTAGAACCTGGTATCACAACTACTTGGCACAGTCTGCACGGCACATCTGAGTGCTATTATATTTTGTCAGGAAAGGGTATCGCAGAATTAGGAGAAAACATCAAGTACAATATGACACCTCACAGCATTCTTCGAATACCACCACATACACCTCAGCGTATAACCAATACAGGAAAGGAAGACTTAGTGTTTCTATGCTTTTGCACGCCAGCTTTCACAGCAGAGATCTATGAGGAGTTGGAGTAATTCCTTCGAAAAGACAGATGAGACAGTTTCTTGATAATAAATAAATCTACTGAATAGCGCATCTAAGATGCATCATAAATCAACAGATTCACATAGATAATAATGCTAAACTGTTATCGAAAATGAGCAGTTTCCACATTTAGTATCTAGCTAATCGTACTTGCCTACAGGCGGTTTTCTTTTTCATTGAAAAAAACC
>CAZMMQ010000014.1:0-64062 GCA_964567435.1 uncultured Saprospiraceae bacterium
TTAAGCACCAATTGGATTGGCTAAAGAAAAATAATTTTGGAGGTGTAGAGATTGCCCATGACCCAAATGCTAAAGAAACTAATAAACCCTAGAAGAAATTCACTGCTCTTCAGCAAAGAAGGTTCAACATAGCCTATAACCGCTACGAATAGTACTAAGAGGATAAGACTAAGAGTAATCTCCTTGACGATGCTCATGAGAACAAGATAATGATTATGGATTGATTATTAAGGGAGGGCATTGGTTAAGGAAAGAAAGGCAAGTAATTTTATTGACTTTTATGCCAACACACTGATAACCTTTAGGTGCCTGTTGTTTTAGAGCCAGTACATAAACTTATAAATCACTAGTTATGAAGAAATTAAAGTACTTTTTGTTTGTTATGATTGCTCTTGCTGTATCCTGTAGTAATGATAAAGAAATCACTGTATTATTAGATGATTGTGTTTTCGAACAAATCGATGAGAATATGGACGGTTTGATAGATCCTACAGAAAGGACGATAATGCAATTATGTAGAGATAACTTGTTAGTTACTAAGCGTGAAGTGGAAGAAAATTTGATTGGTGAATGGGAGCTTGTAGGTTTTGGAACAGGATGGTTCTCAACACTTTCTCAGCCATGTGGGTTCATAGAAATATCTGAAAATGACTTAACGTTTCACTTTACAGATTCTCAAATTGATACTGTCGTTACCAGTCAATGGGCGATATTAGAATTTAATGGACAAGCGCAGTTTCAATTAGAAACTGATGTCAATTTATATTCCATTAATTTTATAAATCAATTTTGTAGGGATTATATGTTTGTAGATGCAACTCCAAGTGATGGAAATATGTACCTATATGAGAAAGTGAATTGAGTTAGTAGCTTACTTCGTTAGTCTAACTAATAGGTGTAAAATTACTTTAGTTGTAATAAAACTTACTTCTTGACAAATTGGAGAGTGGCGATGACCTCGTCATTTTCAGAAATGACCTGCATAAGATACATGCCTGAAGTCCATAGACTAACGTCAAACTGTATATGATTTTCAGAAACATTACCTAATCTCTCAGAAGGCAGTCTGCGGCCTATTAAATCATAAATAAAAACATCTAGAGATTGGCAGTCATTACAAGCTAGGGTGACAAAATCTGAACTAGGATTTGGATATAGCGTTAAGTCAGGCAAAGCTGATACCATTTGCTCATCATCCTCTTGTGCTTCCATATAATTAACATCAAAGCTTGTCCATGGGCGGGCTTGCTTTATAATCAGTTGTAATTCCCGAGTTATTTTATATTCGATATCCATCGCAAAGGTTGGATTATCTTCTGCCTCATAGAGTATGGCAAATTCATCGTGAATCACATTGAAAAATTCACGCATATCTACCCTGTAGATATCACCAAGGATAATAGAATCGTTTTCTACGAGATTTGATCTTTGTACCAGTACAAAGTCATTTTCGTTGGTCAGGACACGGTCAAGCAGCATTTCTTCCGGAACAGACTGTGCTGCTGGATTTGTAATGAGATCTTCTCCTAATTGTGAGTTGAGGTAAAAGGTATTATCTGATCCATAGAATGGATCTACACTTACCCCTACACCGTTAGCTATTTCATCTTCATAATTTGGATGACAGAGCACTCCCATAGAAGCGATGAAGTGGTCTACTCTAGAGAATTCTCTTTCGTCATAAGCCCTCAAATTCCATAGGCTGGCATAGACTTGCTTAATGGATTTGGAGATATGACCTTCATGAGGATGCTGCGTCTTGGAGTCATACAATCCTGCACCATTAAATCCTGGCAAATCTTCATTATTGGTACTAGAACGACATCTAATAGAAGTGCCTTCTGGAAAAGATTGATGCATGGCATTTAGTTCGTCTAACATCCAATGTGGCATGTCAGCGTCCTTGATAGTTTTTCTAATATCCTTGAGCACTTCGTCTCTGACATCTCTATTGTCTATAAAGTCTTGATCTGAAATCAATGTAGCAATCTCATCGAAGAAGCCATTGTATTGCATAAATTCTTGATAGTAATAGAATGGTATACCAAATCCATCTGGGGTAGTGTTCTCAGGAAATCCAAATTGCAGTAGCGTCGCTATATTGGTACACTTTGCACCAAAGGCATCTGACATGTCAAAGGATATATCAGATAGTGGTAATATAGCATCCTGATCCAGATTGAGAGGTGGTATCTGAGCCTCAGTAGGTCGCAGTGCTTCGAACCAAGCATTGACCTCCTCTTGTGAGGCCTCTCTTATTGTATATCTGTTAGGCTCTACTTTGTAATATATGTTCTTTCCAACAAGGTTAGCTATAGAGTCTATGGCTAGTGGATCTTTGATATAGGAGTTGGGGATGTTCTGCTGGTTAGCTCTGAGATTGACATGAGATAATGGGGTCTGGATGGTTGACGTGATAATGCCACTTACACGTGGCAGTGCATTGGGTAGAGATTCATAGAGGACGATATCTTTTGAATCAGGAATTTCCTCCAGACTTATTCTTCTAAAAAAACCGAAACCCTCAGCAGGATTGAGCCCCCAATAATCAAGATCGCCAAATAGGGTTTCTTCAAATACTACAGATACCCTAGATCTCTCATATAAGTCGAAGTCTCTCTCATACTCATCTTCATTTAACGCAGTAATAAAGTGAGACAAATTATTGTCTATAAATGGCATATTGGCTGCCAGCATCTCATGTGTTTTTTGCACCACATCAAAATCTTGTCCATTCCCATTGCTATAGTTAAAGGCAAAGGTGCCTAGATTTCCATTAGCAGATATACTTGATGGATGGAAAATCACTTGTCCTCTCTTGACATTTTCGCCTCTACTATCTACCCCGATGAAATCTGCAAATTCGCTATGCAGACCAAATTTTTCACTATTGATAAAATAGAGCTTTGGGCTATCAGTCAAGAAATCGACAATAATAAATTTGACAAAGAACTTTTCATTAAGAAACTCCGACCACTGTACTTCATCGAATACAACCGACAATTCTTTGAAGGTTGTAAAGTTATCGATAGCTGCTAAGCCATCACTTCTGTCTATTGATGGTGCCGCATTTAGTGGAGACTGAATAGGGAGGTTATTATATTCGGTAATATCATCTATACCATCACCATCAGTATCGAAAGGATTATCTACATCATAATAAAGGACTTGGTACTGATCCAAGGGGTAGGCCTCCAGACCCTCTGAAATGGTGGTAGTACCAGACTCTCCCATCGTCATAGAGGCTGATATGTCATAGGGTAGATTGATATCGTAGCTCGCCTTTAGAATATAATACTGATCCACAGTGGATCCCACTTCTAGCTCTATCTGACCTGTTGCATTGATAGAATTTCCTAAGATTGTCACTTCTTGCCCTACGATAGCCTTATACACGCCTAACTGAACCAAACAGATAAGGAAAACATGTTTTGCAATCGTAGTCATCTTAAAATTCATATAAAATCAATGAAGTATATATGTTGACATCCTCAAACAATTGGATGCCTAATCTTAAAGTTATTAAAAATAGGACAAATTGGTTGCTGCATGCATAGCCAATAGTAAGGGATAAAACATATAAACTGCTATCATGTTGTGACACTGACCTATATATTGAGTACTAATGGGTCTTAATCCTTATCCAACACATTTTCACGACTTTATTGATGATTTGTGATGAATCAATCCTCTTTATAGTTGTTTTGATAAACAACATTGACGATAAAAAAGGCTTCTGCGACTATAGGGTCTGTATTGGCTATGATATCTATAGTCTTAGTGACTTCTCCTAATTTTTGTGTAGAACTGTCGTAAGTGGCTGTTATCACGCCTTTGCCTCCGGGAGGAATTGGTTTGCGAGGCCAGTCTATCGCTGTACATTTGCAAGTGGTCGCTAATTCAATGAGAAGATCAGCAGATCCAGTATTAGTGAAGGTATATTCTAGGTCTCTGGTCTCACCTAATTTAACATCACCCAAATCTTGTGTCTGATTGTCCCAAGTAATGACGGGTATCGGATTTCCCTGACTGTCAACCACAAGTTTATTTGTTTTGCAAGCAGAGTGACTCAAAAGAATAAGTAAGAATAATAATGGACGCATAAAACAACTTAATTTTTACCTTACAAATATTGAACTTTATGCGCTTAGTTTCAATGGCAGTGAGAGTACAAAAAACGCGTCACAATCCTTCCTAGTCCAATGAAAGGATTGTGAAAGTTGTAAAAGGTCATTAGGTCTGAATGGATTGTGGGGCTGTTTTTAAAGCATACCAATTAACATTTCTGGAGATCATCATTACAGAGCCAATGATCACAAATAAGGCAAGGGCTCCAGCTAATAGTGCAAAATCCTGCATCTGGAGAATCAAATAGATGTAGGTAAATAGTCCAGATAATAAGCTAGATAAGACGATAGTACTCATTAGGCTACTCAGTATAAAGGATGAGTAAAAACTAATGAGCCCAATGGTCGCAATACTAGAAATTAAATAGGCCAGGTTGTACCCTATGTGCTCAGACAAAGAAATTAGCAAAAGAAAGAAAACGGTAATCGCAGAACCTACCAAGATATATTGGATAGGGTGCATGGGCTTTTTCTGGTGTATCTCAAAGATGAAGTAGATAGAAAAGCATAGAATTATAATAAGTAAGGCATACTTAGCGGTTCGCTTAGTCTTTCCATACTCATCTAAGGGTTGGATGAAGTTCACGCCGAATGACGCCTTGTGAATATTATAATCATGATTCATCCAGGCTTTAGGTATGGCGTTGGCAAATTTATTCAGTGCCCAATGACTGTCAAACCCTTCATGTGTGATATCATATCGGTTAGGTAATTTGCTCCTGATAAAACTAGGGTGGGGCCATGGAGATTCAAGGCTGACCGTAAAATTATGACCAATAGGTTCGAATTGGATAGAGCTGGTTCCTTTGAATGTGGATTTGGTTTTCACTTCCAGCGTCTTGGTCATGTCCAGTGTGAATGGACTAGATTTGATGTAGCTTCTAATTCCAGAATTATTACTGACTAGACCTTCATTCTTAAGGGCTTTTCCATTGACGGTTATAGACAGCTCTGAAGAAATGCCATTAGGGTCACTCACACCATAAATAAAATAGGCTTCATCGTAATTAATGTCATAATCATATTCGGCCATGTTAATGTCGGTCATGTCAAAGGTCTGTTCTATATCCAGAGCAGCATCATATACTAGGATATCGAAGATGCTTCTTTTCCGAGTATCTGTCATGATTTCTCCATCAATAATTGTTGACTTAGGAGAAAAATTAAGGAATCCCTTTTTAGTTCGTTCTTCATAATCTACCGTATAGGTATAGGTGTATGGCAACCTGATAATTGGACTCGTTACTTGTTGGGCAAGTCCATAAGATTTGGCTACCTCCCGTTCTACTGTTGCTTTGCGCGAACTTCGCTCATTTATAAGACTTTTGATCTTATAATTAGGGATCATTAAAATGATGATAAGAATGAAGATCGTCATTGCTTTTAAAGAAGCAGATCCTTTTAGTTTGGATGTATGTTTTGAAATGCTCATGTTGTAATATTTAAAAGTACTTTGAATTACAAAGTAAATTAGTAAAAAAATATAATGTCTTTTATTTCATAGAATTAAGAATCTTCTCTAAGGCGGTTAAGTGTTTATTGAATGCCTTCTGACCAATTTTGCTAACGGAATAACTCGTATTGGGCTTCCGCCCAATAAAGGTCTTAAGCACACTGATATACCCAACCTTTTCTAAGGCCTTTAAATGACTTGCTAGGTTCCCATCAGTAACGGCAAGGGACTGCTTTAGCTCATTAAAACTCACTTTCTCTTCTACGACAAGTATGCTCATAATGCCCAACCGTACTTTGTTTTCGAAAGCCTTATCCAGATGTTTAAGATGCTGATTCATGCAGAGGTAACAATTGGTTCAGTGGCTTGTAATCGATCATACTTAATATACATTATGAGGCCATAGATGATATGCATAATCCCAAATCCAGCAGCCCAGAAATAGAGACCATATCCTGCAAAACAAAGAGATACCAGCCCAAGAATAATCTCAGCAATGCCCAAAGTCGCTATATCTCTGACAGTATGATCACTGGCTGCATACAAAGCAAGGCCGTAGAATATCAGTGTAGCAGGCGCTACAAGTAACAGTTCTCCTCTCCATATGAGCAACAATACAAAGAGCCCACCTGTACCTAATGGGATCAGAAATTTTCTTAGTGCTTTTTTAGAGGCTGAGGTCCACATCTTATCATTATTCAGTTTTGCCTTTCTTCTGCTTAGAAAGTATGCTGTACAAACTGATATAAAAACCAAGATAGCTGCCAAGACCAGAAGTTTGAGGACTACTGGAGTTAAGAGGCCTGATTTTAAATCCATATACGCATACGAATTAGAAGTAGTAGCAATGCGCTGTGCTATAACTGCGCCAATGATTGCATATATGCCAGATAATATGCCCGACATCCCACTCAAAGAAAGAAATCGGGTTCTTTCTTCCATGATGGTCTTGATGGCTTGCAGATCCTGTAAATAGTTTTCTTTCATATAAAAGTACTTTGAATTACAAAGTAAAAATATTATTTCATAATTTGCAAATAAGAATGACCTTGTTTGTATTTTTAAATTACTGGATTATTCGACTTGCTACAGTCTGACGCCTTATGTTCAGTAAGCCTAATCCATAAGTATCAGTTGAATGAAGAAAGTAAAACAATTATTTAAACTTACCTGTGTACTCATAATTGGTCTAATCGTTCTTAGTCATACAAATGTTGGCAACCTAAGCCATACTGAAATTCCTCAGAATCATAAATCGATAGAAATTCAAGATAACCTTATCAGATACACTCAATTAGGCAAGGGGAAAGATATACTTCTAATTCATGGGACACCGGGCTCTATAGAAGATTGGAATGCTGTTACGAAAGAATTGTCCTTAAACTATCGGGTGACCTCTTTTGATAGATTCGGTCATGGATACACTCAATCGGAAGACTACCATTATACTATTGCCGAGAATGCAGAATTTGTAAAAGCATTAATCAATGAACTCAATTTGAATGATCCTATGATCATAGGTCATTCGTATGGAGGTTCCATTATAGCACATCTCATTTCAGATCATTATAATGATACGTTAACATACATGATTATCGATTCTCCGTTATACAATTATGAGCCAAGCTTAATTTATAAATTGCTTGCTACTCCAATAATAGGAAAAGCAATAGGATTGATTGCTAACTATACAATAGCTGGAGGTCAAATTGAGAGTGGCATTATAGCGGCAGTAGCAAATCAAACTAATGAACAACTGAATAGGATTATAGAAGAGAGAAAACAAATTTGGTTACAGCCAAAAGTCTTGCACTCTAAAGCTAAGGAGTCTATAAACTACCAAAACAACTTAAATGAAATTTTGCCAAAATATAAAGCCATTGCATCCAAAGTAATAGTAGTAAGTGGTGCTAATAAAGAAATTACATTTAAAGACGATGCTGAGAGATTCAGCATGGAAGTTCAAACAGACAGCTTAGTTATCATTAGTAATACTGGACATTACATCCAACTTGACCAAAGAGACAGAATAACAGAATTAATAATCAATCAAATGGACGACTGATGAATTGTGTTATATCAGCTTATAAGATATATCCTATTTTATTACTTGCGATGCTTATCAACGCATCTATACCTCTTCATGCCCAAATTATCCTCACACACCCTACACGAATCACTCAACTGGATCTGGATACTAGTGAAACCCTATTAGTTACTGACAAGGACGGTATAACATATATCCAAGGAAGATATAAGCTAGTAAAGAGGGAGCATGCTACTAAGCCAACCAATTTTAATGGCTATAGAATTAAAGACAACGAACTCATCCATACCACTGGAGATGTGTATACGAAGATTAATTTGAATTTTACACCACAGGCGCTAACCCTTCTCGGCACCCGACCAATGATGGCCTCCGACGATGGTTTGTGGATATTGGATAACAACCAAGCCAAACGATATTATGTGCCTGGCCAAAACTTTCCAACAGATATACAAAATCTGACAGTACAGGGGTCGCTGGTGACTATTATTGATGGTAGCCAATCTTTACATGTCTATGATACCTTGCACCAAGTATTGACTTATATAGATGGGAAAGTGACTGATGCGATTATGGACAAATGGCAGTGCCTGTGGTATACAGATGGTCAGCGCCTTTATCAGAATAATCGGTTTGTATCTGATAAGCCACCACACCTACAAAATCTCAAAATTGTAGATCGAGCAGCTCGTGTCGTCGAATCTCCTCATATAATCAAAGAAAACGCAGAAGACTACCGTATTACTTATCAGGGGCAATATAGTCCCAGCTATCATGACCTACACTATGCCTACAGATATGACAATCAGGACTGGATAGGTCTGGGAGGTGCAGAATCTTTTCAATTGTCAAATCTACAGCCTGGCAAACACCAACTATTTGTCAGGGCAAAAGGACTTGAAAGCACAAATAGTGCTGTAGTCCACTCATTATCATTTGAAATAGCAGGGACAGATTATTCTTATCTGATAAGATGGGGGATAGGGCTCTTGCTCGGACTGCTTGGGTTATCATTCTTAGGTAGTCTGAGGACCAGATCTCAGATGAAGTCACTCGCTGAAGAAAAGGAGAAAATTGAAATGCAACTAGCATTAGTCAACGAAAAACAGAAGCTAGGCCAAGCTCAGATGAATCCCCATTTCTTGTTCAATGCACTCAATGGCATTAGTGGATTGATTGCATCTAAAGATCTGGCGCAGGCCAGGAAGTCTTTGCAGTCTTTTAGTAAGATGATGCGGGCAGTCTTGGAAGGCAGTAGATCACAGTCGATTTCTATAGGGGAAGAAATACAATTTCTGAACAGTTATCTGAAGTTGGAGCAAATGTTGCGGCCTGATAGTTTTGAATTTACCATTAATTCAGAATTGCCTAACGAAACACTTATTCCGCCTATGATTATCCAACCCTTTGTAGAGAATGCTGTGATCCATGGTATAGGAGGATTAGATAGGGTAGCAATGATTCAGGTTAACATACAGGAGTATGGACAATATGCATTAGTTACTGTAATCGATAATGGTAAGGGAAGAAAAAAAGCGAATGCCAAGAAAACTTCATCACACAAATCAGCGGCAATTAGCATTGTAGAGCAGAGATTAAGTCTTTTGGACAAGTGGTCAGCCAAACCACATATAAGCTATGATGACCTGATGAATGATAATCAGAACAGCATAGGGACCAAAGTCACTATACAAATCACTAAATTGTGATACGTGACACAGATAAGAGCCATAATAATAGATGACTTGCCACTGGCGATAGCTAGTCTCAAGGCAGACTTAGAGGCCTATGCTGAAGTGGAGATTCTGGGAGAGGCAACGAATGTAGTGTCTGGGGCAAAACTCATTAAAGCGGTCAAGCCTGATGTGGTTTTTTTGGACATACATCTGGGAGAGGGGAATGGATTTGATGTCTTGGAGATTGTAGACCACTCTAATATTCAAATTATCTTCACAACGGCCTCCAAAGACTATGCTATTAAGGCTTTCCAGTTTAAAGCAACCGATTATTTGCTCAAGCCAGTCGATTCTGAGTTGCTAAGTAAAGCCATCGAGAAGGTCAAAGAAGGAATAGACACTGCACAATCAGGCACTCTGAAAGAACGCGAATCAGATACCATTACTCTCAATACTCAGGAAGAGATCAGAGTCCTAACGATTTCAGATATAGTCAGACTGGAGTCTATGGGAAACTATACCACATTTTATACTAGGAATGGACACAAAATCTTGGTCACTAAAACGATGAGAGATTTTGAAAAGGTATTGGGTGATAGATTTTTACGGGTGCATCAGTCTCATCTTGTTCACAGGCAACATATAAGTGCATATATCAAGACGGAAGGCGGTTATCTAAAGATGTCTGATGATTCTGAAATACCCGTCTCGGTAAGGAAGAAGTCCTATGTTATAGATGAACTAAAAGGAATGTCCCTCTAGTTGTTAGTTGTTACTGGATTTAAGAATTTTCTCAAATTTCTTCTCGTATTCCTCCTTCTTAGAAGTGAGAAGCATACCATTATCATTGTAGTCATCATCTTTCAGGATAATTTCATTAGCTTTTTCTCTGGTCATTTTAACCAGATAATGCTTATCTGCAGTCTCATACGGTAAGGCGCTGATTAGATGTTTCTTATGATTCTTAAAGCTTATTAGATGCTTTTCAAATCCATATGGGTAATTGAGTTTTATCTGCTGCTGAATATCCTCATCGAGTTTTTCAAACTCTGTAATTACTTTGGGTTTGCTCATGGGTAAATTAAATTAAGTCGAATTATATCTAGGCTTTGAAAATTGTGTCTCTAGGGGCTAAGTAAGTATTAATAATTTAAATTATCGGTAAAAAGTGTATGTAATTTTGTAATAATATCTTTTTAGCCTTTGAATGTCGATATAAAACCGCTAACATATAGATTGCTGCACGTTAAAGGGTGTTTTAACATAGCTTTTATGTGTACTATTTATCACGTATGAAAAAAGGCGACTACATTGGTGTATTGCAGTCGCCTAATCTAAATAAGTTTTATCAAAACTTTACATCTTCATAATCCTTAAGGTATCTCTTTCTCCATCTTTATATTGAATCATCATTATGTATAGACCTCTGTCATATGCTGATAAGTCCATTACCTGATGACCAGATTTTGTGTTTGTATTATTTGAGACGATTTTGCCTTCTGCGCTAATGATTTGCATAGTGACGATATCTCTGTCTGTCGGTATGATAACATTAAGTACATCCGATACTGGATTAGGGTATACTTTTAGATCATCATTTTGTGACACTGTAATAGTTGTTGAAGCCACTTCATTGTTGGTGACTATAATTGTTGCATCTTCAGGTTGCTCCTCTACAGTTGTATTTTCCGCTTCATCGGCAGCACCGAGCGCTAATTGATCAGGATTATTCAAGACAATTTTGCCACCACTAAGTGGGTCAATATCTACGAGTACTTGAAAACTGCATGTGGCCATGTACCCACATTCGTCCTGAGCCTGATAAGTAATCAATGTTTTGGATTGTCTAAAGAAATTGGATCCAGGAGGTGGTCCTTCTATTTGGACCAAACTGACACAGTCTACTGGGTCTGCGCATGCAGAGCAGCAAGTGAATACATCTGGCAAATTCCAGTCTATAGAGACTTCTTGTACATCAGTATCTACTCTGACAAAAATATCATCTTGGCAGAATAGGGTAATGCCTTCTCTGACGATAATGTCAAAGATGCAGAATTGCTGGAATCCGCATCCATCCGAAATTTCATACTGCACCGTATATGTTCCTGGAGGAAGTTGGTCTCCAGGTTGAGGCCCAGATATCTGAATAACATTTTCACAAGGAATTTCCATGACAAACTCCAACTTAGTATCATTCTCTACATCATTCCATAACCCATTTGCCTTTATTAACTCTACTACATCCTGGTTATTTGCATTATTAGGCTGATTGACAAACCAATTGGTAAAGCTTGAATTGGACCCATCCTGCCACTCAAATTTACCTTCTGAAGCAAAGTCATTATATCCAATCATTGCAGTAGGAGAGATGATATTCGCAGCAAGGAAAGAATTTTCTAACTCGTTATTGATCGTGGCTAGATTTCCGCCATTTCTTTTTGCTCTTCTTACAGCCTCATCGTATGTAAAGAAGCCTGTACTACAGTAATAGTTAGAGCCTCGGAATGTACCCATGAAGATAAATCCATTGATATGTTCTCCTCTTCTGCATACATCGCAAGTGCCGGTATATTCAGGCACTTTCCAATCGACGGAGGCTACTCCACCTGGTCCGCAAGTCACCTCTATATCGTTAGGGCAATCTTCAAAGTTGGCATCGTCCAATACAGACACTTTAAAAGAACATGTCGCTTCATTCTGGCAAGCATCTCTTGCTGTATATATTATTGTGGTTATACCTACTGGAAATATTCCACCAGGACTGATATTACTCGTTAAGGTTATAGCATTAGCATTATCACTGGACACTGCAATTGGGTCAGCCCAATGTACAGGCACAAAATTGTTGGCAACATTTATATCAGTAGGACAATTAAATAACTGAACGGCTGACATATCCTTTACCTCTATTCTCTGCGTACAAGAAAAAGTTTCTTGTGACATATTAGCAAATCGACCTGTCCATAATCTTTCTATGGTCATTTGACCTTGGCACTGCCCTAATATTTCTCTGTCAGAAAAAGAAGCACTCAACATCCCGCAATTCATATTACCAGAGAAAGCTGACGCAACACCTAGAGCTTGTGGGCTTAGGTCACTGCCTATGTCTACACAGACATCATCAGGACAGGATACATGACAGTCAGCACATAGTACTTCAACGGTAAATGAAACGTTGGAAAAATTACCGCAAAAATCAAAAGCGGTGTATGTAATCGTATATAGACCCTCTGGAAAAAAATCACCACTCACTAAATCTAGCACTAAGCCATTTCTTTCCACTACAAAATCTAATGAAACAATTAGGTGGTTGTCAAAAACTCTAGGAGTAGCCCATCTAACCCTAGTGGTACAGTTAATTGTACCTGGCGTCATATTAGTTGTGTAGATAACTTGATCAGAAGGAAAAGAGGTGAATACTGGATCCTCTTCATCTATTTGTTTGATTGTCTGATGGCAGGTATCCACTAAAGCAGAGTTGTTAGGATCTTCTGCCCTCCAAATTCGGGTATAGGTTCTGTGACAATTATTTATGATTTCTATCTCATCTCGAAATGTGACAATTGGTTGGCCACAATTTGGTCCACCAGGAGAAGCAACTGGATATCCAGTTCTATTTGGGTGAGCACTTTCAGAAGGCTTAATCCACACAAATGGTGGGCAGCTTATTATTGGTTTTTGGTCACACATCTCCATCTCTGGATTGTAAGACTTGTTGCTTTGTATCTTTTTGGAGTTGGCAGAAGCTGTGTTCGCTAATAAGAATATACTTAATAGCGTAATGATAAGGTTTCGGGTATATCCCATTACGTAGTTCTTAGTTTTGATAAAATGTAGTCAAACTTCAACACCATTTTGACCATAACTTAGCTTCCAAGTTACATACCAGAAGTGCAGTTACAACTTTTTATTTCCCAAAATGACAGTTGGTTTACCTAAGAAACTTAATTTAACAATTCAAAAGCGGAACCTTTTTTAGAACAAAAAGAGGCCGGTCTCCTCTCAGAACCAGCCTCTAATAATGGCAAAATCTGTTTATCTTCTAGAATACATCACAGCCATGATGAAATGAAGTCACCAATATCTTGACACTGCCATCTTCCATCTTTCTCAATTGAATAGGATCGTCCACATTGACTTTGATTCTGTATATGTCTCCATCATTGTCAGGTATAAAAACTGACTCTCTTTCAAATGATACTCTCTCTGGCTGAGTGAGCAATAAGGACTTGACCAAGTTATATGCCTCCTCCAGTGCTGTATCAGGCATGTCTAGTATAACGGTGAAATCATATTTGGTATCCCTTCTTGTAAGGGTCATCCCATGCTCCATATGCTGAGTTATTCTATATAACCCTTCAGTGACCAACGTATCTTGCCTTTTTACTTCGTCAAAATTGTGCTCGGCCCAAGATATCAAAGGATAGGTAATATCAAGATCATCCTGTGTCAACTCAAAATCATAAGTCGGCACTGGTAAATCCGATATAAATCCACCAAAAAGGTAGCCTTCAAGCCCATCATAGTTCACTCTAGCCCAATGACCACTCATCCATTCTATTTGCTGAGCAGTCTTTGTCATGTGGACTAGAGTCACTTTTTCTCCATAGGGTACAATAGTCAATACTTCTGACTGCGTGGTTGGTTCTAGTCTCAATTTGAGTCCAGAAGGTGCATAGACATGGAAAGTAGATAAATCCCTTTCTTCGTCTGGACAATGGCTGCCCATCATTAGGTTTGAAAATAGCGCTAAGGTCAATAATGCAATTATGTATCTCATAATATTAGGTTTTGAGAGAGGGACATCATTTGTTAATGATTCTTCCCTCTGATTAACAATTCTGATCACTCTGGATCAATTGACAATACGAATATGAGATGGAACGAGTGCTGATGGCTGGACAACTGATTATCCGTTATCCTTTTTCGATTAGTCGTTAAATATATCTGAGAGAAGTGTAGTGATTTCGCTGGTTATCATCGCTGTTGCACCCCACAAGGTGTCCCCAAAGAGATCGTAGTAGGGTGCCTTAGGCAAGACAGTATTCCTGACATGGATGTCTTTTATACCCTTGGTTGCACCACTTATAAGGGTCTTAAGTGGAAAGGAGATAGGATAGGCTACTTCGTCTGGTTCAGGCATAAAGACGGGTACATGGTCCATAATGGCCAAATAGGGTTGTACAAAGAAGTCACTCACATATACATATATAGATGTTAGAGGTCCTAATAGCTCTATTTGTTCTCTTCCAATGCCCAGCTCTTCTTGGAGTTCTCGTAGGGCTGCATCCGTGAGATTGGCATCTGTCGGGTCCAGTTGTCCCCCAGGGAAAGAGATTTGTCCTTTATGTATGTCTTCTGGATATCTACTTGTCCGTTTGATGTATGCCAGATGATATTCTTGTTCTTTATTCGGGTGTATGAGTGCGACAACGCCAGCCTGCTTACTACTCGGTTTGGCCTGAGTGTATTTTTCCCTTACTGTTGGTGCCATCTTGTACTGTGCCTCCACACCGGGAAGATGGTCCATCTTTGATTTTATCCTTGCTACTAAAGTACTGTAGTCCATGTGAGGGCGAAGGTAAGAAAAGCAGTAGCTATTAGATCGGTTATATCTGGAGTGCTGACATAGCAGGGAGAATATTTCACCCTGTTAGTAAGGACCTAAGAATTTGTCTCCATTGAAATGGATCAAATGATCAGGATTGTCTGCAATCCAAACTTCAGTTTCCCAAGCTACATCTATCATGAATTTTCTGAAAGTTGCTCTATCCAAGAATGCAGTAACATAAACAACATCTGTTTTGCATTTTTTGGTTAGTTTCTGAAGTTGTATCAATCTTATTTCACTAATAGGGCCAGATGAATGGACAGCTTCAATTAAGTAGATCCAATTTTTCTTTTTTGAGTATGCTACAATATCAGGAAGTTCATCATGAGACATTTCGAAGAAATTCAATTTCTTCAATTTTTCTTTTTCAAGATGAAGATACTTGTCTGAAGTATCACCGACATACAGTACTTCAGCACCATGGCCATACCTCGGCAAGAATTCTTCAATTATTGCTTTTTGAAGATCATTGTGTTCGCCAACTGAAAATTTCAAGTTTTTCTTACCTACTGCAACTTTTATTTTCTTTATCGTTCTCAATCTCTTTAACTTCTCCTTTAAGGGTTTAATTCCTTTTAAGGATTTTTTGGTTGCTTTCTCCCAATCCTTGCTGCCATATGTACTAAGTAGTTTTTTGTAGAGAGGTGAAATATTGTAACCTCTAGTCGAATCATTAGTTGCCGATTTTGGTTTAGACTGAATTACGATTTCGGCAGTTGTGAGTAGTTTCAAATCTTTTCTTCGGATATCATCATAAGAACCTGAGCTAATTTCCTCTTTGAATTGCTTGTTCACAAATTCAATTATCTCTCTTGTTTTGAGGTTTGAATCTTTTGGCTTTTTAATGTTACCGATTTTAGTAATTCCACCGCAGGCAAGAAAAGCGATTGCCATTCTTTCAATTCTTCTTGATGTGCCATCAATGGGAATACCAAACGTGTCAAGAATGTAAAGAGTATGATTAATTAACTCTTGAACTTTCTTGGTCTTCTTTTCAAATGTTTTGCCTTTAGTTATATAATCCTTCACTTTCAAATAGAGTTAATTGGTCTGTACCATCTAATGAATAAGAATTGTCTTGTTCACCTTGGAGATATTTCTTAATTGAAGAAGCTAGATTATAAGCAAAGATTGGAGCAACGGCATTTCCAATTTGATTGTATTGACTGGTTTCATTTCCTTGAAAGTCAAACCAATCAGGAAAACTCTGAAGTCTTGCAGCTTCTCTCACCGTAATCCTACGTCTTCTTCCGTCTTTAAGTCGAACACGATGCATATCACCTGTCGCACCTGCAAGATTTCTGCATGTCAATGTTCTAGCAGGTCTATCTAAATATAAATCCCTAGGGTTAATACACTTGGATGCCTTTTCATATTTAGCAACATACGCATCCATAGATTTGGTGAAAAATTTTGAATTTTCATCGAATTGAAATGCCAATTCTCCTAAGGCATCTCCTGCTGTTAATTTTCTATCACTTCTTCTCGGAAGATTAATTTTTTCCTTGGCACCAACTACAATCACTCTTTCTCTATTTTGGGGTACATCATAGTGTTTAGCATTCATCAAAGCATAACTTATTTTATATCCCAAGCTAGTAAGAGCTTCAATCACTTCTATTAAATACCATTTGTTCTTGTAAAGCATCCCTCTTACATTCTCGAAAAGAAATACTTCTGGATTCAACTGCTCAACTGCTTCTATAAAAATTGGAAATCCATCTCTGGAATCTTTTAGTCCCATTTGATTTCCTCCAACGCTAAATGGTTGACAAGGAGGGCCACCAATAACTATATCTGCCTTGTCGTACCTTGTGTTCACACTTAGTTTTTCACAATGGCAGTCACCAATCAAGTTAGCATTGTAGGTCTTTGTAGCATTTTCATTCATCTCATAGCCTACTGTCTCAAATCCTAAAGCCTCAAATCCAAGAGAGAGGCCTCCACAGCCTGCAAATAGGTCTAACACATTGATGTTCAGGTCTTTATCCGTCCAAGGACTTAGCTTTTCATCAATTTCTTCCCAATACTTCATACATCTAAGATAATAATATATGATCTTCATTTTTTAATCTATATTCTCCATATTACCCGTTATGGTTTGATCATAGATTGTAAGTACCATAGATAACTAGAAGTAATTAGCCAATCCTTAATTACAAAATTTACGCTATACAAGCTTTGATAGCCTTCGCCACTCAGTGTTTGCATCTTGCTATATGTGTCAAACTTGATAGTATAATTCGATTCATTACCTTACACCCAAAATATTTGAGACTTTGCTCCAATTCAATTTTTGGTTCAGGAAATTTTGTTCTATCAAGGGAGAGACCCTAAGGATTAAGCATAACTCAGGCCTGTTTTCCAACTGTTCTATTTCTGTCTATGGCATCGTATCGTATTTTAATCAATATAAGCGCTTACCTAAAGAAGTCGATTTTACATCTAGCTTCATGCACTTTAAGTCAAGCGAAGAGTCAGAAGAAGTTTATGCATCTTACTTTAAGACACAAGCTCAAGTAGATATTCCCTTTATAGAGAAAGTACACTTCCCTGCTTTCTCTCTTTTTGACTATAAATCTGTCGCTTATGAGCAGATTGCGCCCTTTGTCGATCGATATTTTTCTCCCTCTGATGCTATCTTAGCAAAGGTCGATGCGCTTATAGAAAGATACGATATAGTGCCAGAAAAAACCATCGCCGTCTGTTATAGAGGTACAGACAAGCATCTGGATACAGGACTTGCAAGTTTTGATGAATTTGTAACTGAGACTCAATCTGTCATTGAAAAATATCCAGATTATAGAGTGCTGATTCAGACAGACCAAGCTCAATTTTGGGAGACAGTTGTTCCAATTTTTTCAAACACATTTCGATTTGAAGAGACACCGTTTACATCTACGGATAAGGTCATGCATGAAATTATCAAAAAGGAAGATAAGAAAGAGTGGACCCAATGGTTTATCGCGGCAGTCATTGTCATATCCAAGTGTGCCTATATCGTAAATCACACAGGTAATGTCGCCAGGTGGATTTGTTTGTATAGAAAAGGATCTCACAATATGTCTCAATATTTTAAGAATAAAAAGGATAAGAAAAAATTAGGTAACTACTGGCTCTAGGGTCAGGAATGAAAGGATCAAGATATTTCTTATTTCGTAGATTAACATTGAATTAAATATGAAACATCTAATTGCTACAACATACATTATTCTGGTTTGTTCTGTTGCCTTTTGCCAGGACCAATTAAGAGTTGATGTATTCCCTAATAATTACACACCTGTGTTTGAATGGGAATTGCCTAAGGCAGAAATGATCAGAGATATCCAAGCAGGCTATCCTGCAGACTGGATTAGAGAGGACGAATATATATCCACAAGACTCACACTGCAGAGCAAGGAGGTGCTCGTAGCAGAGGGTAAGAATGAATTCTTTTCTCAGTCTCAGAAGGCCTTACTGGCTCAGGCTAGTCTTGGTGATCAGATAATTATAGATGTCACTTATAAAGAGGAGAATGCAGCCAAGAATCAAACCGACAATAGGCATCTTAGCTTTGAATTATCAGTTGTCCCGGACTCCAAAGCACTATTTCCTGGAGGAGAGTCAGCTTTGAATAACTACCTGCAAGAACATATAATTAAGAAATTACCTGTACACGAAAAATCGGATTTAGAAATCGCCTCCTTTGTATTTACAGTAGACAAGAATGGAAATATTGGTGACATTCAAGTGAAAGAATTCTGCCCGCTCATGCAAGTACAAATTTTGATCATGGAAGCTATCAATTCTATGCCCAGATGGGAGTCAGCTAAAGACAAAATAGGAGAATCGGTACCTCAGGAGTTTCAATTAAGAATTGGTTATATGGTTGGCTGCTAGAGGGAAGATTAAAAAAGGTCTAAAAAAAAGCTACCACTTCAAGAGGAAGTGGCAGCAACCCAATTCGAGGTTCAAGGCTTAGTTATAATCGAAAACCAAGATTATTTCAGCTAAGTTTCATCTTAACTGATTGTAATTGTCCGTGGCGCTTTCTCCTTGGCTTCCTCTTTTTTGTTTAGTGTAATCTTAAGAATGCCATCCTCGTAAGCAGCTCCTATAGCCTCTGAATCTATAGTCTTAGGGAGGTGGAATGACTTTTTAAATGAATTGTAGTTAAACTCTCTTCTTCTGAATTTTAATTCATCGTTCTCTTTACAGTTATCTTCATCATTCACTTTATTCTCCTTTGTGACTTTGACAATCAATTGGTCTTTCTCGACTTTGATCTCAAAATCTTCTTTTTGAAGGCCTGGCGCCGCTAGATGCACTTCGAAACCATCTTTTTGCTCAAGGATGTTAACCGATGGTCTATTAAATGAGAAATGTGAATCTGTTAACTCATTTAATCCCTTGTGAAAGAAGTCATCCAAAATAGAGCTAATAGGATTGGCTGGTACTGGTCTGTTAAATCTGATATTCATTGTTGTATTGTTTATTTGTTTTAAAATCAAATTGACAATCAACCTTTATCAATGTCTGGACCAACCCAATTTCCAAGTCATATGGTCAGTGAAAATTAAAATATTATGTCATAATGACAGTCAAAATTAAAAAAGACTGACATTATGTCTTCTTTTTTGTTGAAGAGCTTCTATTTATTAAGCTTAAACTGAAGGAATCGGATAGTTCTGTTATCCTCAAGATGCATTTTTTCATAAAAAGTGAGGATATCCAAATCTGGGTGTGGCAACTTTCCTTCATAGATATTGGGGCTGTCTATATTATAGATGTGCCCATATTCATCTATGACCTCTTTTGTATGCAGATAAAATGGTTCCGAATCAGTTTTGAGGTGGATATGACCATCTGGACGAAGTATTTTCTTATATGTACTAAGAAAGTTAGGTGAAGTTAATCGACGATTATATTTGGAGTCCTTGAGGAAGGGGTCAGGGAATGTTATCCAGATTTGGTCTATTTCTTCTGCCATAAAGAATAAGTCCAACACTTCAATCTTAATACGCAGAAAGGCGACATTATCCAACGATTGCTCTATGGCTGTCTTTGCACCTTTCCAGATACGTGCACCCTTTATATCAACACCTATGAAATTTCGTTCTGGATACCTTTTGGCCAAGCCTAAGCAATATTCACCCCGGCCACAGGCTAATTCTAAGGTAATGGGGTGATTATTCTTGAAGTGTTTTTCGGCCCATTGGCCAGTCATCTTGATATTTTCACCCATAGGTCCTCGTAACTCCTGACTTCCATATTGGAAGCTCTCGTACACATTCGGAAATGTTAAGTTTTCTGTAAACTTGAGGAGTTTGTTTCTCCTAGTCATGCAATTTTTGACATTTAGTTCGTTGAAAAGTTTACCACGATAAAATTATTCTATTTTCGGACCCAAATCATAAGATGAGACAGTCGATTATACTAGTTATGTTGTTATGTGTCTGCGAAATGATGGCACAGCACAAAATTGGAATCAGAGCCGGTTTGAATAGATCCACTTTTGCCGCCTCACAATTGGAGGCAGGAGAAGCCTACAGTCTGAACGGTGGTTTTCATTTTGGTGTCAATTATACCTATCAACTGACACCGAAGTTGGGTGTAAGAGGAGAATTGCTCTTTACCCAAAGGGGAACAACTTTTGACTATGAGGATGATGATTCTTATGTCTTCATTACACCATTTGGAAGTGCAACGGCACCTTTTTTCGAGTTTGGAGATGTAGATACAGAGATCGAACATTCCAATGGATACTTATCTCTACCTGTTACTGCCCAGTTTCAGTTAAGTAATAAGATAGAACTATTTGCAGGGATCTCTCTAGATCTCCTCATAATCCCGACGGGTAGAGGCACACAAGAATTTTCTAGTTCCAGCAGACCAGAGGATATATTTTTCAGAAGATCTCTGGAGCATAATTACAGAGGCGATGAAATTGGTGAACTGTCCAGATTTTTTAGTGTTTTTGGCACAAATACCTTTATTCCTATCATAATCAACGACCAACAAGAGAACATAGTGAGGACAGAAACGGCTTATTATAATCTGAGACAAGGAGATTTGGATGGGACGAAATTCAATCTATTTGATTCTCATGTTATACTTGGCTTCAATTACTTTATCAATAATGGTTTCTATATAGGCTTGAGGGGCGAACTGGGGCTTTTTGATATCACTAATGAGGGAGCAGACTTTAGCCTCAAATCTCTAGAGAATAATGAGACTTTTATAACTAGAGATGATCGAGATTTATCTAGGAGTATCAGTCTATCAGTAGGATTTAGATTCTAATGTTAGGATAGATAAAACCCATTGTCAGGATTATACCCAGGCACACCATCATAGTATTGCTCTAGAAAGGAAATGTCCTTTGCTTCATCTCCAGTGATATCAAATAAGGGTAAGAATTTGAATTCCTTTTTTTTGTAATCCAGCACAACCGGTAGGATAGGAATATTGGCCAGTCTCGCAACGTGATAAAAACCAGTTTTAAATTTTTCAACCCTTGATCGACTGCCTTCAGGTGCAAATAATATGGTCAGAAAAGTATGTTTATTATACTGATCGACGACGGCCTCTACAAAATTAGTGGACCGACTACGGTCGACACCTATCCCTCCCAACTTAGTCATTATCCACCCTAATGGTGGTTTGAAGAGAGAGGATTTTCCGACATATTTGATATCAGCCTTAATAATGCTTCTTACCATTATCCCTAGCGGAAAATCCCAATTAGAAGTATGTGGTCCAGCAATCATAATTTTTTTATTGATATCAGGACGATGGTTGCCGACAATCTTCCAATCCAGCAGCTTTAGAATCGATTTGCTAAGTAATCTGGTCATAGCGCCAAAGATAGTTTTATAGATAAATTTTCTGCTATTTTAAACCAAGCTCACTTCACTGAGTCTTAATGACAGAATATGAAACAGACCATTTCGGATATAGAAATTCTAAGTCAACTCTCAGGTGATGACAGTTTCGACAATGGGTTTCGAATGCTGGTCAAGGAGTTTCAAGAGCCGTTATATTGGCATATAAGACGGATGGTCCATCGGCATGAAGATGCAGATGATGTACTGCAGAATACTTTTCTTAAAGTCATTAAGAATATCCGAGGATTTAATCAACAGTCAAAGCTATATACCTGGTTATACAGAATAGCGACGAATGAGACATTAGATTTTTTGAAAAAGTATAATTCTAAGGCCAAGGTGTTAGTGGGAGAGGATAGCATTAGTGTGATGGCAAAGCAAGACCCCTATTTTGACCCTGATGAGATTCAGTTAAGATTGGTACAGGCGATTGAGACACTACCAGAGAAGCAACGCGTTGTATTTAATCTAAGGTACTATGATGACATGAGTTACAAAGACATGTCTGATATTACCGATACAAGTGTAGGGGCCTTAAAGGCGTCTTATCACCATGCCGTAAAGAAGATTGAAAAATATATTAAAGAAAGTACTCTCTAAATAATTAAGTCCAAGATAAAATGCCGATCGAATTACCAGAAGATTATTTTAATAAGTTCCCTGATAGGATATTTTCTAGACTAGAGAATGATGAGGATAGTGATTATAGCAGTGAACTAATTTCGTCAATAGATAAGATCTCACCCTATATGGTGCCAGACGGATACTTTGTTGCTTTACCTAATCAGATTATCTCTAAACATAAACGCGACAATGCAAATCAAACTAAAAACAGCGTTAAATACCTCCGTCCCCTGAGATGGATATCGGTTGCTGCTACACTGGCATTAATTGTAATGTATTCTTATCAGTCAGAAGATATTATGATTTCAGATCCAGCGCTGAGCGAAAAGTTAGAATTACCAGACACGTCTAAGTTGCTGACAGAAGAGGAGGGCTTGATTTGGGAAGAATTAATAGACGAATATACAGATGAGGAGATATGGATGGAGGCGATGGCAGAACTGGTGCATGATGACGATCCAATAAACAACTTTCTAAATGATATAGCAGATGAAGACTTGGATCTTTACCTAGATGTACTTCTGGCTGACATGACCGATATAGAATTAATTTCCTTATAGAAGACTTTATATAACTAATTAGAAATATAACATTTATAGATATGAAACAATTTTATTATTTAGTACTGTGCAGTGTATTCACCTTATCGTTAAGTGCACAACCAATTACAAGCGAAATAGAAGATAGGCTAGAGGCAAGAAGAGTCGCTTATATCACACAGGAACTCGACTTGACTGTAGAAGAAGCACAAACATTTTGGCCATTGTATAATAAGTACAGAGATAGCCGCAAAGCGCTTAGAGAGCAATATGGAATGAAGAAAGAAGATAAAGCTCAGCAGAAGTTAGAAGATATTTTTGCTCATGATGAAAAAGCACTTCAGTTAAAGAAAGATTTCGCTAACCAAATTCTTGGCATTCTGGGAGAGCAAAGAACAATGCACCTATTAACCAGTGAACGCAGATTTAAAGAGCGGATGATTAGAGGCATCCAAGGTCGGTCTGAGAGACATGGCAAAAGAGGAGGATTCCGTCCTTATGAAAGAAAGGAGAATAATGGCAATTAAATGTTAAAGATTAAAATACCTTATCACCTAAATAAGGTATGAGTGTGAGCCAGAAACAAGAAGTTACTGGCTTTTTTTATTTTTATTTTACTCAGACTAGAGTTTAGATTTGCTGCAATTTAGTGTATGATAATTAGGTGCTAACTATCCTTCTTATTTGAGTATGAATATAATATCTATTGGTGGATTTAATTATATGTACTAAAGAATTACTTTGAGAAGTGATTGGTTATACATTACGCTTATGCCCTATGTTAAAATTAAATAAGTAAAACTCAGACTAACTACCCTAAAAGACTATATTTACAACAGAATTATAATCTGAACACGTAATAATTTTAATGGAAAACAGAACGAAACGAGATGTATCGTTTTTAAATCTCGTATCTGATTTCGAAGCCAACTTTGAGAAAGGAGTTAAAGTCAACTATGAAGAGAAAACCTTTCTTGAAATAATTCGGTTTTACGAAGAAGAATTGCAATACGGAAAAGCCTTAGAGGTCGCTGATATAGCACTGTCACAATATCAATACCGATCTGATTTTTATATTATAAAATCTAGGCTATTATTCCAAACTAACTTTCACGAGGATGCACTTGACATTCTCAATCAAGCAGAGAAGTTATCCCCCTACGAACTAGATATATCTATACTCAAAATTAGGATTCTTGCCTTTCAGGGAAGAATCATAGATGCCAGAAATATCCTAGAAGATATGAAGGCAGTTATTTCCTCTGATGATCTATCTGATTTGTATCTCAGTGAATCATATATAGATGAGTACATGCAAGATTACTTGTCGATGTATGATCATCTCACAAAAGCTGTAATCAGTGACCTAGGGAATGAAGAAGCAATGGAGAGATTAGGTTTTACTGTGCAGCTGTGCAAGAATTTCAATCAGAGTGTCGCATTCCACGAAACCATTTTGGACGAACAACCCTATAATTACCTTGCATGGTATAATCTAGGGCACGCCTTTAATTGCTTGGGAGAGTATATTGCCGCTATTGACGCTTTGGAGTATTCGTTTATCATAGAACAGAATTTTGAGAACGGATATCTTGATTGTGCTGATATATGTATACAAGAAAAATTGTATCAGCGAGCACTCGCCATTTATGAATCTTACATCTCTATTTTCGGAATTAATGAAGAGGTTCTTATTAACATGGCAGAGTGTGAGTATGAACTTGGTAACCTTAACAGGGCTAGAATTATACTCAATAAATTACTCAAGCTTGACCCATACAATGATGAAGTATACTTCAAATTAGGTCAATGTTACGCCAAAGCCGAAAAGTGGAACAAGGCAATCAATGCTTTTCACAAAGCCATCACTTTAGAGGACCAATGCGAAGATTATTACCTACAAATAGCACATGCCCATTATGCGCTTGGAAGTTACTCTAAGGCTGAGTTCTTTTTCAGACAAGCCGTAGGTATCGGTCCAGAAAGAAGTAACCTTTGGAGAGACTTTGTTGTCTTTCTTATCAAGACAGGCAAGAGACAGGATGCATTAGATCTTGTCGACGAATCTGATGCATGTGCTTTTGGTGCTGAGTTGATATTTTGTCGAGCCGTTGCTTTATATCTTAATGGCGATAAAGAAGAAGCTTATAGGACCTTTGAAGAAGGGCTAAAAGAGGACTTTGAAATTCATGACCTCATATTTCAGATAGAACCAGAACTAATGCTTGATACCGATCTTCAGGCGATGATTTCTTATTACAAAGAAGAAGAATAAATTTTAAGAACCAGTAAGGATTATTACTCAATCTCGTTTTATAATTGAAGGCAGTTGGAATCCAATTGCCTTCTTTTTTTATAAGTGGATTGTTTTTGCTTTATTGTTTTTTGCTGCAAATGCAGCGCCGAGTATACCTGCATCATTTTTGAGTGCTGCTGGAACGACATGGGCTAAATCATTGAATCCATCCGAAAACAAATCGAACTTCTTACTAATGCCACCTCCGAGAATAATTAAATTAGGATAGAATAACCCATTTACATAACGAAGGTAATCACCTAATGCCTTGCCGTACTCCTCCCAAGAGAGATCTCTTCTTTTCCTTGCAGAGTTTGAGACAACTTTTTCTGCAATTTTACCCTTGAAATTGATTTGTCCTAATTCAGTGTTAGGCAATAGTTCACCATCCTTAAATACAGCGGAACCTATACCAGTACCTAGCGTCAATAAAATAACAGTGCCCGCAACACCTTTCCCTTTTCCATATCCCAACTCCGCTTGGCCTGCAGCATCTGCATCATTAAGAACTGGTGCTTCGACACCCAGTAACTCTGATAGTTTATCCACTATTGGATAATTTATCCAGTCCTTATCTATGTTACTTGCGGTAAGTGACTTTCCACCTTTAATCACAGATGGAAAGCCAATGCCAATTGGTTTTCCTTTCCATCCAAAGAAATTGACTAGCTCTGTTACAACTTGTAAGATATCATCTACCTTTCCACCATCAGGCGTACTTATTTTATGTCTTTTCTGAAGTAATACACCTTTTTCAAGATCTACTGGAGCTCCTTTGATGCCTGTAGCACCTACATCTATTCCTAGTGCTTTCTTCATGTTTCTCTTTTAATTAATTCAATGATTTTGCTTCAAGGATAAGAATATCATCTATTGGTTTGTCCAAATTATCTGTTGCAGTTGCAGCAATTTTATCCAATACATCAAATCCATCAATCAGTCTGCCAAATACAGTGTACTCCCCATCCAATTGTGGGGCGCCTCCCAATTCTATATATTTCATGACTTGCTCTTCAGAGTAATCCATTGCAAGATTAGTCATTGTCTTTTCAAATTTCTGCTTTGTAAATGCTTGACCATCTACAATATAAAATTGAGAACCAGAAGAGCGCTTTTCTGGATTGACGTCATCTGGTAGTCTGGCGGCAGCCAAGGCACCTTTATAATGCAGTCGATCTGAACTTATTTCATGGGGTATGGAGGATGGATCCTCTTGCTTGACACCGCTATGGCGACTTTTGTTATCACCGCCTTGAATCATAAAGCCATCGATCACGCGATGAAAATAGATGCCGTCATAATATCCTTGGTCCACTAGTCTAGTAAACTGTTGTAGATGTTCAGGTGTATTTTCATCTAATTGCACTACCAAGTCACCCAGAGATGTTTTGATGAGTACCAGGCAATAGATAGAAGGCTCTATAATAACTTCCTGTTGTTGTCGAATAACCTGATTACCTAATTGGGCTTCTAGCGTTATGGTATGGCGACCTGATTCATAGAAAGTGAAGTTTAAATCTGTATCAGTAGAAACTGGATTACCATTGATTTTCCAAACCTGGCTTGTGATATTTTCAGATTGATTTTCAAAGTGAATCTTAGCGGGTATCTTATACGTCACCTGTTGTTCACTTTGAATAAAAGTAACTAAAGGTGTTTTGCATTGCCAAAAAGCAATACAACTAATAAAGACTATGAAATACTTCAAGAAAAATTTACTTTTTTCTCACTTTCATCTTGACATCCTTAACAGGTCTGTCTCCAGGTGCAGTCTGAGTGGTTGCTATTTTATCTATCACTTCTAATCCTTCGACAACTTCACCAAATACAGTATAATCGCCATCCAAGAATATAGCGCCTCCATTTTGTTTGTAATTGGCTTTTTGCTCTTCTGTGTAAGTTATATTCTTTTGTGAGCCAGATCTTTGCAAATCCGTATCAGAAACTGGTTTGCCATGAACGATGTAAAATTGTGAGCCAGAAGATCTTTTTTCTGGATT
The DNA here is from genome assembly GCA_964567435.1 of uncultured Saprospiraceae bacterium. GTDB lineage: Bacteria > Bacteroidota > Bacteroidia > Chitinophagales > Saprospiraceae > RFSX01. The sequence continues at coordinate 27,240 of CAZMMQ010000014.1, forward strand.
ACTTGGTCCACCAGTTCGAGCTGCAGCCAATGCGCCTTTATAATGAGCAGCGCCTATTTCGGCAGGTATAGTATAGCCAGGACCTCCAGAACCTAGACGCTTATTAGCAGGCGCCCCTTTAGAATCAGGATCACCACCTTGAATCATAAATCCATTGATTACTCTGTGGAATAGAAGATCATCATAGAATCCTTCTTTGACTAATTTTTTAAAATTATCTCTGTGCTGAGGTGTAGAATCATATAACTTGACAGTCATCGTACCCATATCCGTCTCTATGAGAAATAATTCTTGCTTTGGTGAACAAGAATAAAGAAGGCTCATAGCGGCTATAATTAGTAATTGTTTCATCGTAAGAATTTGATTGTGGGCTTATTCTTCTTGCCCTGTTTCGTTATCTAATTTTATAAAGTACTCCAAGATACTTGTCTTGAGTATAGTTTCTTGTTCTTTGACGCCTTTAACTTTGAAAGGTTTCTCTATTTCCCAATGTGGCCAGCCATCTTCATCTCGTCCAGCAAAGCTATAGTATCCTCTTTTTTCTAAAATCGAACAGGCTGCCACATGGATAAGATCTCTCTTTTCTTCCTTAGAAAAGCCTCTCACTCGACCATATTCCTGTACACCCACTAGAAATAGAATGCCCTTTAGATCAGGTAGCGTTGGCGAATTGGTTAATTTTTTCAGGCGATGCCTGAGTTGTAACCAATTAAAATCCAATTCCCATGTCTCCATAGAGGTGCAAATATAGCAAGTTAGAACCTAATCATATCGAGCTCGAGAAGACAACTATATCTCATGTTTTTCAGTATTAAATCATCTCAGAAAGAGAACGAGCCTATGACTTGCGTCCCTTCTTTTTTCCGTTAGTGAAGTGTTTAAGCATGATGATCTCCTTTTTCTTCAATGGACGACTCCATCCTCTTGGGAGATCTTTCTTGGTAAGGCCTGCAAAATATACTCTATCCAATGCCACCACACTATAATTCAAATGCTCAAATATCCGTCTGATTATCCTGTTTTTCCCACTATGCAACTGTATGCCAATATGGGTAGGCGGCATTTCCTGAATATAAGTAATGACATCTACTACAGCTTTGCCGTCTTCTAAGATCAGTCCTTTTTCTATTTTCAATAAGTCCTGTTCTTCTAAAGGGCGATCAAGGATGGCTTGATAGATTTTTTTGACATTACTCGATGGATGAGAAAGTTTGTAAGTGAGGTCTCCGTCATTTGTCATAAGTAACAAACCCGTTGTATTCCTGTCTAAGCGTCCTATGGGAAAGAGCTTTGTGTTGGTTTTTTTACTTACGAGATCCCACACGGTTTTTCGACCTCTGTCATCGTCCATTGTAGTGATGACATTTTTGGGTTTATTGAGTAGTAGGTAGATTTTCTTTGTGACAACCTTGACGGGTTTTCCATTATATTCTACAATATCATCTTCTCCTATCTCTATGGCAGGATTGATTTCTACAACGCCATTTACTTTTACCTGACCGGCTTTGACCAGCTCTCCTGCTTTACGTCTTGAGCAAATTCCAGCATGAGCAACGTATTTATTGAGCCGCATTTTCATGGAGGCAAATTTACTTGAATTAATATAGATGAGTTGAGGAAGTGTATTAAGAGATCTATTCGAATATATCTTCGTCGCTATCAAGATTGATAGCTGATGGTCTTGTGATAAATGCCCCACCTGTTGTATCTCTGAATATATCACTCCCCATTCCAGGCATATTTCGGAAGTCTGTATGCTGATAATCCACAAACTTGACATTCTCTTTGATAAATTCCAGAGTGACGACACCTAGGCTACCATTTCTGTGCTTGGATATGATCACTTCAGCCGTGTTGGCAGGGGTGTCCATATTATCTGCTAACTCATAATAATCTGGTCGATAGATGAAGGTGACAATATCGGCATCCTGCTCTATTGCTCCTGATTCCCTCAAATCTGAAAGTTGAGGCTTCTTATCTCCACCTCTGGTCTCCACAGCCCGACTTAGTTGAGACAAGGCGATGACTGGAAGATCTAATTCTTTGGCCATGCCTTTTAGTGCTCTTGAAATACTTGATATTTCCTGCTCCCTGTTACCACGTTTGTTATTATCTCCAGCGCTCATTAGTTGAAGGTAATCTATGACAACCAATCCAATACCATGATTTTGCTTGAGACGTCTGCACTTTGCTCGGAGTTCGAAAATATTGATTGCTGGGGTATCGTCAATGAAGATTGGCATTTCTGAGAGATGCTCTACCGAATTCGCCAGTATGGGCCATTGGTCTGTTTTGAGGCTACCCTCTCTCAGTGTGGTGGCAGGAATCATAGAGTCCATAGATATAAGACGCTGTACCAACTGCTCATTGGCCATCTCCAGTGAGAAGATGCCAACACCTGTACCTGCTTCTGCGGCATTGGCAGCCAAAGAGAGTGTAAATGCAGTCTTACCCATACCAGGTCTGGCGGCGATTATTATGAGGTCTGATCGCTGCCACCCATTTGTAATCTTATCCAGTTCTTTAAATCCAGTTGTGACACCGGTGAGTCCATCTTCTCGTTGACTCAATTTTTCTATATTTTTCTGTACCTCAGCAGCGACAGAACTAATTTTTTGAAATCCGGTATTGAGATTTTTGTCAGTAATATCAAATAGCTTCTGCTCTGCATCATCCAACATTTCTAGGACATCTTTCTGATCAGCAAAGGCATCACTAATCGTCAATGTGGAAATGTGTATGAGCTGACGCTGTATATATTTTTGGAGGACAATATGTGCATGGTATTCTATATTGGCAGCAGAACCAACCTTATTTGTTAGCCCCATAAGGTAGTTGACACCACCAATACCATCAAGCTTACCTCTTTTCTTCAGCTCTTCATGGACAGTAAGTATATCTATGGGTTTTGAATTGGCAAAGAGGTCCATCATTACCTGATATATGTCCTGATGGGCTTGGAGATAGAACGTATCTGGTCTGAGTTTTTCTACGATGATAGAAAATGCCTCCTTATCTAACATTGAGGCACCCAAAACAACTTCTTCCAGATCTAAAGCTTGTGGCATTACTCTGCCATACATCAAGGAACTCAGGTTTTCTCCACTCTCTTTTCCACTCTTTTTTGCCATGTTCCTAACCAAGAATTAAGTTGAATTTAATAAATCACTAAGACTATAACTCATTACAAAATTTTATAATGTAATAGTCGAGGATTGCAAAGCTAGTTAAAATAAGACGATGCCCAACAAGGGATTTTTGGTCAGCCGAGAGGGTCATGTTAGGAGTGTTAGAAAGATTGTGAACTACAGAGCCCACACTGTTGAATCTTGGTGGATAAATTATTGAAAGCCTTTTCTACCTGTTATCAAAGTGTTGATAATCAATAGGAAGAATAATAAAAAAGCCAGACCTTAGATGGTCTGGCTTCTGTGGATAATTATCTTTAATAAAACAGAATGCGGCTAGTTATTGCCGACATTATTCAGTTCAGTTGTTACATCTTCCACAACTCTTTTCTGTTTTTCTATCTCTATTTTTTTATCCTCTTGTTCTTGTAAGTTCTTCTCTATACCTTTCTCTGCTTCCGCAATTTTTTGCTTGTACTTTTCTATATCTTCGTGTAAGTCTTTGTTTTTCTTCTCGAGTTTCCCCAATTCCTTATTTCTGTCTTTTAGAACATTCTCTTGATCATTAAGGTGATTAGAAATAACTTTCCTTGTGACATTGTTTTGCACATGATTTAATCCTTCTCTAAGTCTCTGAGCTAATTCAGGCTCATTGTCAGAGCTAATAAACTTTGTGCCATCATCGAAGAAAACATAACTTCTTGTCATGCCTTTGCCTTCTTCAATTTTGAAATAGATATTTGTAGGTCCAGATATGCCAGGCACCTCGCATTGAAGGCAGTTCCATTCATTGGCCTTTTTATTACGTTTCACTTTGCCGTAATCATTAATGGCGTCTTCTAGAATTTTATTCACCATCTTCTTATCAGCCCCCTCATGCTCAATTACAAACGCATTTTGAGAACCTAAACTTAGTGGTGTAGATGCTTCTGAAATTTGTGCAGAAGCAAATATGCTAAAGGTTAAAAAGGTAAAAAGTGTAAGTACTTGTTTCATTGTTTTGTGATTTGATAATACAATTACTGAGTCAAATAGGAATTGGATCATTTGCAATTTAATATATTTAAAAATAGGTAAATATTAAGGGACTGTTAATCGCACACTACATTAATAAAAGAAGGGCTCCCTAAAGAGCCCTTTCTACTTTCATCCTTATCATACCTCTCTAGTATCTGCAGCCTCTGTATACTCTCGAGCTGACTCTTCTTGAAGGTCTATAGGTATAGTTTCTATTACTTCTTCTATAAGTGCTTCTGCCTATATATGGGCTATAGATTTGGGAGATTTTATACTCAAGATCTCTGATGTATCTGGCTTCCCGTCTACTGATGTACCCATCTCTCAATGCACTGTAACGGTAGTCACTTAATTGATATCTGTATCTGTCTGCTCTTCTGCGTTCAGATCGGGTGAGTCGTGAATAATAATCGCCATAATCACTCCTTTCAATAACATAGTCAGTATCATCATAATCTGCTACGTAAGTCTGACTGCTGAGGTACGTGGATGTTCCTAGGAACATCATTAGAATTAGTATCCGTGTCATAATTGTCGTTTTAAAGGTTCCTGGCCTAAACCAGCTGTCCAATATGGACGGGTTATACTATAACCATCAACTGCAATATGATCTGATTTTATCCCATAACTGTCTGATTAACATCAGATTAACCGATATTTTAATATTAACATTTAGAATGTTAAGGATAGACTTAAATGTTAAAATTTAATTGATTTTGAATCTTATCAAGAAGGTGTTAGTATCTCCTCTTACTTGAATGCATGTATGCTGCACGAAGGCAGCTATATTTAAGCCAATGACTGATACTGCAACAAGAGATAAATACCTTAAAGCCTTTAATGGGGCTTATCAAACACTGAATACTAACCAGAGAGCTGCCGTAGATGCAGTGGATGGTGCTGTATTGGTCAATGCCGGACCTGGAACAGGCAAAACACAAATATTAGCGACCAGAATTGGTAATATTCTCAGAACACAAGATGTCGCCCCTTATAATATACTTTGTTTGACTTATACAGAGGCGGCAACCATCGCTATGCGAAAGCGACTAACACAGTTTATAGGACCAACCGCACATCAGATTCATATCCATACATTCCATGGTTTCTGTAATCAAGTGATACAAGATAACCTGGACATTTTTGGCAAGTACAAGCAGTTGGAACCGATTACCGATTTGGAAATTGTCGATGTGCTTAGAGCCTTGTTAGATAATCTACCAGAGGGCAATCCACTTAAGCGCCACAAACATGACAGATATTATGAAGTTGATAGATTGAAGAATTTGTATCAAATGATTAAGCGGGAGAATCTCCAACCCGATGCTATGTTAAAAGACATACAAGGATACTTCGATGGTCTTTCTGAGAATCCAAACTACATTTATAAGAGGAAAACGACTGATAAGAAAACAGGTAAGGTATATAGTAAAGGGGATGTCAAAGAGAAAGATGTTGCTAAAGAAATAGCCAAATACAGGGAGTTAATTGCTGCCATAGAGCAGTTTGAGTACTTTAAAGAATTGATGAGTAAGGCCGAACGCTATGACTATGCAGACATGATTCTATGGGTAATCAAGCATTTTCAAGAAGACGAAAATCTCTTACTGAAGTATCAAGAACGCTATCAGTATTTTCTGATAGATGAATATCAAGACACCAATGGATCACAGAATGAGATCTTGCAACTTCTGATTTCTTATTGGGATAATCCAAATGTATTTGTCGTAGGTGATGATGACCAAGCCATCTTTAAATTTCAGGGTGCCAATTTGGGCAATATTCTCGATTTTGAAAAAGCACATCAGCCTCAAACTATTATACTGGAGGAAAACTACAGATCTAACCAACATATTCTTGACAGGGCAAAAGAACTCATCAGTTCTAATCAGGAAAGAATGGTAGTTCAGATAGAGGGATTATCTAAGAACCTGATTGCCTCGGGAAAGGACAAGTCCGACAACACCTTGCCTCAGATTAGAGAGTACGACAAGATCTCCCATGAGATAGCTGATTTAGTGAAAACTATAAAGGCGCAGTATGAGGCTGACCCTGCCTCACTCAAGGAGACTGCTATAATCTACAGAAAACATCGTCAGGTAGAAGAGATTGTTTCCGTCATGGAAAAACTGAATATCCCTCTCAATATAAAGAAGAGAGTAGATGTATTGAAACTACCACTTACAAAGAATCTGATATCTATTCTAAGTTATCTCCAAGAAGAAATGCATCTCTATGGGTATGGACAGCATCGACTTTTTGAAATCCTGCACTATAAGCACTTTGGTAATGACCCCTTAGATATAGGGAAACTGGCATTGTATTGTCAAAAGAAAATCCAATCTAAGGAAAACTCAAAAGTTGAAAAATCAGAAGGTACCTATCCTAAATGGCGCGAAGTGATTGCTGATCCAACAACGCTTACACAACTAGGATTAAATAATGAGGAATCTATTCTGAGAACGTCTGCCTTTTTAGAAAGACTATTGACGGAAGTACCTTCAGTAACTATTCAGACACTTTTTGAGATTATACTTAATGATAGTGGGTTGCTCTCACAAATTATGAAGGCCCCAGACAAGGCATGGCAGTTGCAAATCGTCACTACTTTTTTCAACCTTATCAAAAAGGAATCAGCAAAGAATCCAGATATGGATATCAAGCAGCTGATCATGATGATTAAGAAAATGGAAGAGTCCAATATTGCCCTTCCTATCAATAAGACGATTACTTCTGAAAATGGACTTAACTTTCTCACAGCCCATTCAGCCAAAGGGCTTGAGTTTCAGAAGGTCTATATGATTGGCTGTATTCAAAATATCTGGGATAACGTACGCAACTTTAGAAATAAGCAGTATTCCGTCCCTCCGATTATCAATGCAGATAGTGAAAACAACATAGAGGATGAGCGCCGATTATTTTTTGTTGCTATGACGAGAGCTAAGACGGATTTGATTCTTACGTATTCTAATGCTGATATAGAAGGCAAAGAATTAGCTACCAGCCAATTTATAGATGAAATAAAACGAACGGATAGTGTCGAGCATCTAAAGATAGAGGTAGAAGAAGAAGATGTATTTGATTTTTATCTTAAACTAGTTCAGAGACAAGTCAAGCAAATTCCACTTATAGAAAAAGATCTTATAGACAACTGGCTGGACGGGTATAAATTATCCGTTACACATCTCAATAAGTATCTGCGATGTCCATTGAGATTCTATTTCGAATCTATTCTCAAAGTGCCAAGTGCTAGAAATGCCTTTACGGGATTTGGTACAGCGATGCATCATGCACTCAACAAGTTCTTTGAGACAATCAAAGAATCTGACAAGCAAAAAATCGATAGGCTTTTATTCTTCTTTGAAGAAAGCATGCTCCGTCACAAGTCACACTTCACGACGGAGGAATATGACAACTTTGTTATCCATGGTAAGCAAGCCCTCACCACCCTGCATTCTGCCCAGCTTAATGAATGGTTACAGGTGCCTAATTACAAACTAGAAGCAGAATTATCTAATGCAGTGTATAAAGGCATTCCCCTTACAGGATTTATAGATAAGGTAGAAATATATAAAGACCATGTCCATGTCGTAGACTATAAGACCGGCAAGTATAAGTCAGAAAAACTCCGACATCCTAAGGGAGAAGACGAGTCTGGTGGAGATTATTGGCGTCAACTAGTCTTCTATAAAATGTTGATTGATAGTGATAAAAAATATGGCTGGTCTATGTCTACAGGTAAAATAGCATTCATAGAACCTGACAGAAAGACCCAAGATTTCAAGACCAAAGAACTAGTCGTAACACCAGAAGATATGAGGACTGTCGGAGAACAGATTGAAGACACGATGGATAGGATAAGGGCATATGACTTCAATAAGACTTGTGACGATAAAGATTGTAGATGGTGCAATTTTGCAGAGAATAATTATCAGTTTAAGTCAACGGCGGCTGTGGAAAAACAAATGCCATCCTATATTAAAAAAGAGATCCTTCCATCAGAAAATAAAGTCTTTGATATAAAACATGAAAGAGAAGACAAACACAAACCTGCTATTATGAAGGTGACACCTACTGATAGTGATGAGCAACTTGATCTATTTAGTTAGATGACATATGTGAGTTCTCTGAAGCCAAAGTGTTGATCATATCCATCTACTTCTAGTACAAGGTGGCCTTCCTCTAATACACCTTTTATTTTACCCTTAATCAACTGGCCATTATTCATGAATGGCGACACTGTGTCCTTGCGGTACATTAATGCAACATATTCTTCTCTGATCTCATTAGATCTGGATAGAAAATTATTAAGTCGCTCTTGGATGCACAGGGATAAGGCTTTGATAACGTCCAATAAGTCAAATTCCTTTCTACATTCTAATGATAACGAAGTTGGATTCGGTAAATTTTCAGGAAACTCATATGTATTTACATTAAGGCCTATACCAAGGATAGCCGAAGGGATAATATCTGATCTGAGCATATTCTGTATCAGTATACCAGCTATTTTTTTATCGTTGACATATATATCATTAGGCCATTTTATGTTTACAGGTTGGTCGACATAGATGGATATCAGATCATGTATAGCAAGTGAGAAAGCCATATTAAGATAGAATTGCTGCTGAACAGCAAGATGATCAAAGTGTTTGATATACGAGCAGGCAATATTCTTGTCAGTATCTCCAAACCACTTTCTGCCAATTTGGCCTCTTCCTTCTGACTGATTGTAGGTATAAATACATATATCCTCATTTGGGCCATTTATTGATAGTCTATCTGTAGCAAAATCGTTAGTAGAGGACGTTTGTTGTAAATAGATATAGGTAAGAATAGACGGCAATTGATAGACTGTGTTTTGAGGATTCAAATTGTCTTAACTTTGAAAATTGAAAAATATGGTAAAAAGCTCATATTGCGGGAGTATTGGAATGAGTTAATGATAACGATAGACACTTTAGAATACAACATAGTATAAATAACGCGTATTAATTTGCAGAAAACACTGACTGATAATTTGCCTTATAATGATGTAATGACTATCGCTGACTTGATTGTAGATAGTATTCAAGATATCAAAGGGAAGAATATATTAAAGATGGACTTGAGGGATATAGATGAAGCCCCGTCAGATTTCTTCATAGTTTGCGAAGGCGAATCATCTACTCAAGTGAGTGCCATTGCTGGAAATGTGGAGAAGAGAATGAAAGAAGAGAAGGGCATAAGGGCTGCTCTGACAGAAGGGAAAACAGGTGGTAGATGGGTATTGGTAGATTATTTCAACGTAATAGTACATATTTTTCATCCAGAAGCTAGGGCCTATTACGAAATAGAAGACCTTTGGAGGGATGCAAAAATTACAGAATATCAAGATTTATAACTAAAACAGCAGCAAAGTAGTTGTTGAACCAAGTATTGGTTAACAGGTGTTATTGAAAAACCGTACAAAATCGAGAGAAAGAAATGTCAGATAAAAAAAATAACGACAATAAAAAATTTACTCTCAATTCCTATTGGATTTATGGGCTGGTCATATTTGTGATATTGGCAATGAATGTTGTCACACTGATTAACGCTAAGACCAGCAAAATATCTCTAAGAGAGTTTGAGCAGATTGCCGAAAAAGGGCATATTGATAAGTTGAAAGTTGTCACAAATACCAATGTGATTAAGATTTTCCTTAAAAAAGAAGTCCTTTCTAATTACCCGGAATTTGATAAAGAAAATAGATTCAATAAGACACAACCGCACTATACTTCAGAGTATGGAGATGTAACTTCCTTTGTAGAATCTGTCAGGACTATGCAAAATCGGGGTATCGACTTAGACCCTGAGTATGGAAAGGAGGAGAATTATTGGGGAGCCATTTTTAGTTGGGTACTGCCTTTTGCTATCATATTTGCCTTATGGATATTCTTTATGAGGAGAGTTGGCAGTGGCGGTGGAGGACCAGGAGGTCAGATATTTAATATTGGCAAGTCTAAGGCCACCTTGTTTGATAATTCCAATTCGAAGGTCAATGTGACCTTTAAGGATGTGGCAGGACTAGAAGAAGCCAAGGAAGAAGTCATGGAAGTCGTAGATTTTTTGAAGAATCCGAAAAAATATACTTCTCTTGGTGGTAAAATCCCTAAAGGCGTTCTTCTTGTAGGACCTCCGGGAACAGGTAAGACCCTGCTAGCTAAGGCTGTTGCTGGTGAAGCCGCGGTGCCATTCTTTAGTATATCTGGTTCTGATTTTGTAGAGATGTTTGTAGGTGTTGGTGCTTCCAGAGTTAGAGATCTATTCAAGCAGGCCAGAGAAAAAGCACCGTGTATCGTATTTATAGATGAAATAGATGCCATCGGACGTGCCAGAGGAAGAGGTGCTGTACAGGGTGGAAATGATGAGAGAGAAAATACACTCAATCAATTACTAGTGGAAATGGATGGTTTTTCTACAGATAAGGGAGTCATCCTTATGGCAGCTACCAATAGGCCTGATATCTTGGACAAGGCCTTGATGAGACCAGGAAGATTTGACCGTCAGATTGGAATAGATCGTCCTGATTTAAAAGGAAGGGAAGCTATATTTAAAGTACACCTTCGGAATATTAAGCGGTCAGATGACCTTAAAGCAGAGACTTTAGCAGAAATGACACCAGGATTTGCAGGTGCTGAGATTGCCAATGTATGTAATGAGGCAGCTCTGGTCGCGGCACGACGTAATAAGAAAGTGGTCGAAATGGATGACTTCAATTATGCCTTGGATAGAGTCATCGGTGGACTAGAGAAGAAAAACAAAATCATATCTCCAAAGGAGAAAGAAATAATCGCCTATCACGAAGCAGGTCACGCCATTTGTGGGTGGTTTCTACAGCATGCATCTCCACTGGTCAAAGTGACCATTGTCCCGAGAGGGATAGGGACGCTTGGTTATGCACAATACTTGCCTAAAGAAGAGTATATCACCAGGACTGAAGCTATGTTAGACAGGATGACCATGACTCTAGGCGGCAGAGCAGCAGAAAAGATAGTCTTCGACAAGATCTCTACTGGAGCCCAAAATGATTTGGATCAAGTGACAAAGATGGCCTACTCTATGGTCTCTGTCTTTGGCATGAATGAAAAAGTCGGTAATGTCTCTTTCTATGGTATGTCACAAGATAATTTCAATAAACCATACTCAGACGAAACGGCCACACTTATAGATGACGAGGTCAGAATTCTGATAGAAAAGCGCTATGAGGCAGCTCAAGTGTTGCTCAAAGAAAGAAGGAATGAGCTCGACATTTTGGCAGCTCAACTTTTGGATAAGGAAGTTTTGCTCAAGTCAGATGTAGAACGTCTTATAGGCAAGAGACCGTATCCAGAGGAAGATGACTTCAAATCTATCACAGCCAATAAAGGAGATGGTAAGTACTCTGAGCTTTTCAATGACGACTGATTTGTAATCTATAATTACAGATAGTCGATTGTGTCCAATTCTTCGGTAATTGGATGTCGCTTCAGTTGTGAACATATGTCAATAATTGGACGTGTTAACCAGATACTCACTTTACCAGTTTAAGAGTAGAAATACTACATTTACACTATTCAAAATGACGGGCAATGGCATTTAGCAAACTCAAAATTGAGCAGAAAATAATGGAGACTGAGGACAGTTGCTCCATGTTGTTGGACATTCCTTCAGATCTAAAAGAACAGTATAATTTTAAGCCAGGACAATATCTAACCTTAAAGCTTAACATCAACGGGCAAGAGGTAAGAAGAGCTTACTCAATATTTACAGCTCCACATTCAAACCGGTTTGGATTTACAGTCAAAAGAGTCAAAGGTGGTTTGGTTTCTAATTACCTCATTGATAAGTTAACTGTGGGCGATGAAATGGATGTGATGACGCCAGAGGGAAAATTTATAGTCACAACAGAACATCAGAATAATAGAGATCATTACTTCTTTGCAGGCGGCTCAGGCATTACACCTATCATGTCTATGATAAGCACCATATTGGAAAAGGAACCTATGAGTACCTGCTATCTTCTCTATGCCAGCAGAAATGAGAATGAGATTATATTCAAAAAGCAATTGGATGAATTAGCTCAAAGTCACGAAGACCAACTACATATTAGTCATATCATTTCCCGACCAAATGTAGAGAAGGCTGGTGGGCTTAAAGGCCTATTTGGTAAGAAGAGTGCGCCGACTTGGCGAGGCATGAAGGGAAGAGTAAATTCGGATATTCTTACACGTTATACAGAAGATTTTCCCTCACGAACAGGGAAAGACGTGTACTACCTTTGTGGACCGGGTGGAATGATAGAGACTGTAGAACGATTCTTAATCAATAATGGTGCAGAGTCTGTGCAGATCAAAAAAGAGTATTTTACAGCAGCTGATTCCAAAACTCCTGCAACAGCAACACCAACGGCATCAGGGTCCACTATCGCTGAGGTAAAGCTGAATGGGGAGACATTTACAGTAGACATTTCTCCGACAAAAACCATTCTAGATGCCTTGATAGATGAAGGCAAAGACCCTCCTTATTCTTGTACAAGTGGTGCCTGCTCTACTTGTATGGCGAAAGTGCAAGAAGGGGAAGTGGATATGGAAGTCTGTTTTGCTCTAGATGACGATGAGATTAAGGATGGTTATGTGCTGACCTGTCAGGCGCGCTGCAAGTCACCTAAGTTGGTTCTGGATTACGAATCTTAACACCTAATGTTGTATAACGAGCTTCTGTATCAAAGGTGTCTTGCTTTGTGTGTGTAAAGATAGCATGTATACACCTTCAGGTATATGGGAGATTGGCCATCTTATTTCTTGCTGATCGATATATTTCTGGTCGATAATTAGACCTTGCATGTTACATATTACTATGGTGCCTTGTTGTGGAGACACAAAATTTATTGTTAGGATGTCAGTGGCAGGATTTGGGTAGATATGCCATGTCCCAGATGTTTCTTCTGTATTGATAGTATTTACAAACCGACATGCTGGAAAACCACAGTATATTCTTGCCAGGCTACAATCAAGTATAAATGGATTTAATTTATCATCTTGATAACTAGCAATAATTTGATTCCTATTCCATTCTAGGGAATCTACTGGATCTAAATCATGCCAGTCACATAAGGTAGACCGTTGAGTTTCAAAAAAATCGGGGTCGGCCTCGTCCGCTTCTGCTCTATAGATAGTATAGAAATAAAAAGCGGCCCTAGCCACATTGCCTTTGAAGTCTTCTCTTGGCTCAAAACCATTTGTATCATCTTCCGCATACAACTCTCGGTTGGTTGTTGGTGGAGAAGAAAGGGTTCTATCTTGCCAGTACCAGTTGTCTGTCTGATTATCTGCAATCTCTGCAAAAGGCTTGCTGGCACGAGCGGTGTTGACAGGTACGCGAGTAGGGAAAGATGATGCATGTCACTTAATGGATGCCCACCGTCAGCACCTTTAGACCGCGGATAACTATGCTCAAGATTGATATCGGTATTATTTCCATTACCAAAAAGGGCTTGTGAAGGATCTAGACCAAGGTCTAGGTATCTTGATAACCTGAATAGACGCATCTCACAGAATCTTGGCATAGGTGTACTCGCCGGTAGAGGGTATCTCTTGCTTGGTTTAATTCCAAAACAAATTGGGGTGTGAAATTATCTACTATTGCCATTCTTAATTCCTCCCCATTAAGATTTGAGAACACAGGTTGATGATCATACTGTGCATGAAGAAGACGGCAACACAAGAGTAAGGCCAGAGTTATTCTCATCGTAGGGGTCTGGATCCTTTAAGCCAGAAATAAGTCAGTAAAAATCCAGTTAAAGCACCACCTAAATGTGCAAAGTTAGCAACGTTATTCTGGGCACCAGAGAAGCCACTATATAGATCTAGTGCTACATAAAATAGTGCTAAGTATTTTGCCTTAACAGGGATAGGTGGAAAAATCAACATCATACGTAAATTGGGAAATAAGGTAGCAAAAGCTAAAACAATTCCCATTAATGCACCTGAAGCACCAACTACGCCTGGCATGCCAATTCCACTACCTTCTGCCATAAAATATTCTACTGCAAAATGAGCGACAAATGCCCCCACACCTGATAGAAGATAAAGGATAAAAAACTTTTGCTTCCCAACATATCTTTCTACATATGGACCAAAAATAAATAGTCCAAACATATTGAAGAACAAATGCTGAGTACCTCCATGCATAAACATGTGAGATACAAGTTGATAAGGCTTAAATCTTGAGTCTCCTGGAAAATATAAAGCTAAGTCTGGTAAAAAAGACCCAGCAGCAGAGGTCGCAAGGAAAAAGAGTAACACATTGATTATAAGTAGATGTTTGACAACATCTGTTAATTGTGGCATCTTCTAAGATTAATATTTTGTGAATAACATCCTTTTACAGAATGCACTAACTAAACAATTTGTCAAGGTCATTGAGTTCATATGTGATGAAGCATTTCCGCCCAGATGGGCCCGTATATGGCATTTCGCAAGCAAACAAGTCATCTATAAGCAGTTTCATCTCTTCTTGTTCCAGTCTTTTGCCTTTATGAACAGCTGATGATTGCGCCATCGATCGGGCTATATTTTCGTTTTTGGATAATTTGAGTTTGATGTTTTGTGTGTAGCTATCTATCATCTTGTCCATGACAGATTGGAGATTACTTTCTTTGAATCCTGCGGGGATACCCTGTATGATATATGTCTGTCCACCAAATGAATTGATTTCAAATCCTAAGGCTGAGAGTTGAGGTATGATATCTTCGAAGACACTGGTGTTTTCTTTGCTTATTTCCACTGTAATAGGAAATAGTTGTTTTTGAACCAATTCTCTATGTTGTTCTAGATTATTGAGATATCGTTCATATAGAATTCTGAAATGAGCTTGGTGTTGGTCAATAATCATAATACCCGATTTGATTTGAGTAACGATGAAGCTGTTATGGACTTGCATCGGTTGTTTTTCCTCATTATCGATAATATTATCACCTAATATATCACCACTGGCATGGCTTGGAAGAACTAGGGGTTCTTCGTTATCATCTTCTAAGTCTACGTCCTTGAGTCCATTATAGAGAGATTGCCAATTACGCATAACGGGTGCGGTCCTAATAGTTGACGCCTGTGGTGTTGATTTTTCGAAATGGCCATTTTCGTTAGAAGCCGATCTTCTCACACTAGGCATTCCTAATTGATTATCAAAATCTAGTTGAGGGGAGAGGGTATATCTTCCAAGGCCATGTTTTATAGAGACCATCAGATACTTATAGATGACCCGTTCCTCATCAAATTTGATTTCTTGTTTGGTAGGGTGGACATTAATATCTATCCGCGCTGGGTCAATCTCCAGAAATAATACAAAGAAGGCCCACTGCTTATCGTCCAATAGGCTCTGATATGCTGTTTTTATAGCATGGTTAAGGTAACTGCTTTTTATATATCGCTTATTGACAAATATGTATTGTTCTCCTTTTTGTTTCCTAGCAATTTCAGGCTCTCCTACATATCCTGAAATCTTTACAATATCTGTCTCTTCATCTATTCTTACTAGTTTATCTTCATAAGTTTTTCGGAAGAGACCTAGTAGTCTTTTTTTGAGTGTACCGTTAGGCAAATGGTACAATTCATTATCATTATGAATGACTTTGAATCTAATCTCGGGATGTGAGAGAGCGACCCTTTGAAATTCTTCAAGTATGTGTTTGAGTTCTACTGAATCTGTCTTCAAAAATTTACGCCTTGCAGGCACATTGAAAAATAGATTCTTGACTGACATCGTCGTGCCTTGTTCTGCTTGACAATAGTTTTGCTCTACAATTTCAGAGGAGCGGATAACAATGTGTGTTGCCAGATCAGCATCTACTGTTTTTGTCTTTAGGTCTACTTCAGCTATGGAGGCTATGGAGGCCATCGCTTCTCCGCGAAAACCCATGGTCTTGATATTAAAAAGGTCCTCGGTCTCTCTTATCTTGGAAGTGGCATGTCTCTCAAAGCACATACGGGCATCCGTATCCGTCATGCCTTTGCCATTGTCTATAACTTGGATAAGGGTTTTTCCAGAACTTTTGAGGACCAGGGTAATATTTGTACTATCGGCATCTATAGAGTTTTCCAGTAACTCCTTGACGACGGAGGCTGGTCTTTGTATAACCTCACCAGCAGCAATCTGGTTGGCTATAGATTCAGGTAGTAATCTTATGATATCTGACATGTGTACAGTTCACCCTTTAGAACCACACAAAGAAAAAGTTATTATTTGGTCTAATTTGACCAAGTTTTCAACACCTGTTAATGACCAAATACCTTAGAAATCCTACTCTGTAAAGGACTCTAGAATAGTCTGGATAGATGTAGAAGTAAGGATTAAATAGCTGATAGCCATCAGAATGATGAGAATGTATAATATGCGGAAATTGGACTTTCGAGTATGCGCTTTTCTGTAAGACTCATCGCCAGTATATCGTTGTCTCAAGCCTGCACTGATACGTTGTTTGACCTTTTCTTTCTCATTGACATCCCCTTTGTACTTGCCTATTTGTTCTTCAAGGCGTTCTTTGTCTTCGTCCCAATAACGAGGTACGTATCCGAATTTTTTATGTTTTGGCTTTTTTCCGAAAGAAAGCATATATGGTTTTCGTTGATAGTTTACATTTTTAAGAATAGAACCTCAATTTAATTCGATAATTTCTTAATAGGGGTCGCGAATCTAACCAAGTTAACTAATTATGATATAAAATATAGCTTTTTGAAGGAGGCACTTTGATTCGTGCTCTAATTAGAATTACATTTGAATCGGATATAAGCAAACATTTTATTAGAATTGTTTTATAATCCAACATAAACAGCCTGCGTCTATGAGCGATATTATAAAGCATGAGTGTGGACTTGCTTTTATCAGACTAAAAAAACCACTACAGTACTATCACGAGAAGTATGGAACGGCGCTCTACGGGCTACAGAAACTACAACTTCTCCTCCAAAAACAACGCAACAGAGGTCAAGATGGAGCTGGAATAGCCACTATAAAATTAGATGCTATACCAGGTACGAGATATATATCTAGAAAACGGAGTAACAGCTCTACCTACTTATCAGATATATTCTCTGAGGTCTATAAATATTTTAATGACCTGCCAGGAGATAAAATTACAGATACTGAATGGATGAAAGCCAACCTACCCTATACAGGTGAAGTTTTGCTTGGGCATCTTCGATATGGGACCCATGGTATTAATTCCATAGAATCGGTTCATCCTTTTTTGAGGCTTAATAATTGGATTACTAGAAATTTGGTCCTAGCAGGTAATTTCAATCTGACTAATGTCACAGAATTATTTGATGAGTTAATCTCATTTGGACAACATCCAAAAGAAATGTCTGATACGGTCACTGTGATGGAGAAGATTGGTCATTTTCTGGATGATGAGGTGCAAAAACTATTCAACTGGTTTAAGGCAGAAGGACATGACAAAAATGACATCACCAAACTAATCGCCAATAAGTTGGATGTAAAACGTCTCCTACAAAGAGCTTCGAGGAAGTTTGATGGAGGCTATGTCATGGCAGGGATGATGGGACACGGTGATGCCTTTATTCTCCGAGATCCCTTAGGTATACGGCCAGCCTATTATTATGAAGATGATGAGGTAGTAGTGATGGCCTCGGAAAGACCGGCGATACAAACCTGCTTTGAAGTCCATATTGATGACGTATCAGAACTCAAGCCGGGTCATGCACTCATAGTCAAAAGTGATGGCAGAGTGTCAGAAGAGCAAATCTTGCAACCACAACCAAGACAAGCATGTTCGTTCGAGCGGATATATTTCTCTAGAGGATCAGATAAAGATATATATCTGGAAAGGAAAGAATTGGGCAAAGCCTTGGCGCCTAAAATATTGGAGACCATAGAGTATGATCTTGAGAATACTTTATTCTCATTTATTCCTAATACTGCTGAAGTTGCCTTTTACGGCATGATTGAAGGGGTAACTGAAAAGGTAGATGAGATTAAAAAAGAACGTATACTCAAACTAGGCGATAAGATAACACCAGAAGAACTAGATTCTATCTTTCGTATGAAGCCTCGGATGGAAAAAGTGGCAGTTAAAGATGCTAAAATGAGAACTTTTATAGCCTCTGATAATCTTAGAGGAGGCATGGTTTCTCATGTGTATGATGTCACATACGGTCTGGTTAGAAATGATGTAGACACCCTGGTTGTCATTGATGATAGTATAGTTAGAGGCACAACCTTACGAGACAGTATTCTCAAAATACTGAATACGCTTAGACCTAAGAAAATCATCATTGTCTCATCTGCACCACAGATTAGATATCCTGATTGCTATGGCATAGACATGTCTAAGATGAAAAACTTTGTCGCTTTCAGAGCCTTGGTTGCTTTGCTTAAGGAGTCTGGAAAGGAGAATCTATTGGAAGAAACATATGAGAAGTGTCAGGCAGAACTATTGAAGAAAGATGGAGAGCTTCTATCTAATCCCGTCAAGAATTTGTATGACCAATTCTCTTACGAACAAGTGTCAGATAAAATCTGTGAATTGCTAACACCTCCAAATATTAAGCCTGAAATCAAAGTCATTTACCAAACCGTAGAAGACCTTAATAGGGCTTGTCCTGATAATCTTGGAGATTGGTATTTCTCAGGTGATTATCCTACTCAAGGCGGTATGCGAGTTGTCAATAAAGCCTATATCAATTTTATCGAGAAAGTTGATGCACGGGCTTATACCTAGGTTACTTTTTTTTAGTGAAGATAGAACCTTTGTCTTTCATGATTGACACTCATCCTAAGATAGATGAAGATTACAGAATCATTTGCATTACGCAGAGAATAAAGGTTTCAAGTTTGGCTACAGACCTATAGGTAAACCCAAGCTCACCTCTATTATATTGATGGCTTGCAGGACAGTTAATATGGCACATTCTGCTATCAAAGCATACAATCGATCAAAATCTACCAAAGAATAGCAAGAAATTAATAATCACGCAATTAAACATTACATTTTATTGTAATATGTTATATTTTTGACTATTAATATCTCCAATTCACTTTGGATCGGGAGATGGAGCTTATAACACCGATAAATATGGGTAGACTACCAAAAATCATAATCATGATTGCAGCGATGACTGCTATCTTCCTTTGGATGAGTACAGCTTTCAATTCATGTGGAGACAAGGATGATATCTTGGATGACACGACAGAGACTATCGACGAGATCATAGATGATACAGACGAGTTTGTGGATAATGTATCCGATGATATTTTTGCTGATGATACAGAAGAATATGTAGATGCTGATTTTGTCACACCAGATGAGGCAACAGATGTAGATTTTACATCAACTGATGACTCAGATGATAGTTATACTCCTAGACCGACCTATACGAGCAGTAGTTCTGGTGATTATATGGTGATTGCAGGTAATTATCTTGTACAGTCTAACGCCAATGGCATGACTAGAAAGCTCTCTAATTTAGGTTATCCCAATGCTGAGATTGGCATCTTCGACCGATCACAATACCACACTGTTATTGCGTCAAGACATGACTCTTATGGTGCCGCACTTGAAGTAGCCAATGCCATTAATAGACAAGGCATAGAGTGTTACGTTAAAAAGCGTGAATATTAGAATACCAGAGAATAATAGAGAATTCACTCTCTTCCATACAAGATCATCTTTACCCCTCTCGATTCAATAGAATGGATTATTGTCCATTGGTTAGACAATAGCTCAATTTCATGGTCATTGAAGTCATTCATAATATTACTGTAAAGGATATACTTGTCAGTTAGTATGTCATAAGCGTGATATCCTTTTTCTCTTGATTGAGGATCTAAAAAACGACGATCACCTCTCGTAGGGTAGGCTGTGCCAACTGATGAAACTACTACATTAGAATTAGATACAATATAATTATACATCTCCTGTTCAAGGTGGTAATATGGCCAATGTGCTGCTGTACTATCCCAGCCCTGAGCTACTTTATCCGGATAGATAATTCTATTGCCGAGCGCCATAAGAATGACAATACTTAGAACAATACCCATATTGGTCTTGCGAGTCAGCTGTAGCATCCACAACAGACTAACTAATTGTATTGGAAGATAATATCTATGATTGATGAGGCCAGTAAAAGGAATAGTAATTATTCCTAATCCAAAAACCAAAATGACCATCAGAGAAAGAAATGTGTGGCGCTGATGTAAAGTATGCTTGATGAAAAAAAGGATGGATAAGTAAATAACTACCATCCCAAAATCCAATAGTCTCCACACATATAGTCCAGCATGATATATTAGTGTCTTCCCTTGAACGAGAGTAAATGACGGTGACCAGGGAGAGTCCTCATGAAATCCTATCCACTTGGTTTGCCAGATATGCCATAACTGAAATAGGATAAATAATATTATCGCAGGGAGATAGATAAAGACTGTTTTTCTGAATCTTTGAAGCAGATTTATATCTCGCCTACTTGTTGTGCTCAGTTCGTATAACCCTAATAAGAATAGAACAATCATCCCTCTAACGCTAATGACAGATAGTAGAATACTCCCAACCACAAATGACTTTTTCTGCTTATTCAAAATCCCATACAGGCAAGCAAGAAAACCAGTTACAAGAATAATATCAGGAGACACCATAATGGAATGTCCCAGATAAAAAGGGCATAATAGCATCGCCAGCATATATACCCAGTATCTGTCATCCAGTATCAATTTTCCCAACTTGAAAGCATAAAAGAGGTTGGCTAACAAGAAAGGAAGCATAGCGAAATGAGCAGTCATTAGATGACAACCAAAGATACCATAGAGAGTGGCTATATATATTCCAAATGTTGGAGGATGCCCACTATCAAGATGTTCTGGTAGACCTCCAGACAATAGGCCATTGCTGAGATACCAATCTCCATGACGACCCGCAAACTGCACCGTATCCCAAAAGAAGATATGATTTCTGGCCCAGACCACAAGCATAATGGTTACCAGCCAAAAACCTACTAAAATGTATCTATCCTTCACAGTTAACAATATTAGGAAACCTCGACGTAGAAACCATAAGACACGTTAAAGTCATCTTAACATACGACAATATTCGTAGAAAATTTGCTAATACGTATTCTTTCGTATATCTTAATCATTTAGAAGTGAAGCATGACAAATAAAAAATACTATCCCACCGAAGCAGAGCTGGAAATCTTACAGGTACTCTGGGCTAAAGGCCCTTCTTCCGTCAGATTGGTCAATGGTCTTCTCAATGAAGTAAGAGATGTCGGTTATACCACCACGCTGAAAATCATGCAAATAATGACCGACAAGGGTCTTGTGACAAGGGATACAAGTAGCCGAACACATATCTACCATCCAGCTGTAAAGGAGAGTGACACGCAAGAAAGTCTGCTCACAAACTTTATTCAAAAGGCATACCGTGGCTCAGCAATGAGACTAGTTATGCAAGCGTTGGGGCAGCAAAAAGCTACTCCAGAAGAACTGCAAAAGCTGAAGCAGATAATAAATGATATGGACGAACCAACTTCTGACCAATAAATTCTCTCATGCACTCATTACTCCAATCAGATTTATCAACTACACTGGCCTGGACACTTCTTCATTCTGTATGGCAAGTTACGCTGGTAGCTATTATATTAATCCTAGTACTAAGACTTATGCGACATCGTTCTGCACAGTTACGATATCTTATATCGTTAGGCGCAATGGCTCAAGCTGTCTTACTTACGTTAATTACATTCAGTATATATTACTTTAAAAGTACATCGACAAATGAGGTCTTTGGCTCACCTACAATGATGGTGTCGGACTTTGGTCACATTGCTTCAGCAAATAAGTTGGATATAATCAGTCACTGGCTAAGTATATATACGCCTTATATTGTAGGGGTATGGATACTTGGCTCAATTTTATTTCTATTAAAATTATTTGTCGGGTATGCTTATGTGTCACATTTGGCTCACGTGGCACAGGATGAGGTGAAATCAGTCATACACAAGGTGAATAAGCTGAGAATGAAATTCGATATAACTCGTAAAGTTGGCATTAAGTATACAGCGGCTATTCAGACACCAATGGTATCGGGTATTATCAAGCCACTCATCTTGTTTCCTATTGGCATGGTGAACCATCTTACGCCAGAAGAGTTGGAGGCGGTGCTATCTCATGAGTTGGCTCACATAAGAAGACATGATTTTGTCATTAACCTCATTCAATCTATAATAGAATCCTTCTTTTACTATCATCCAGGAATCTGGGTCATATCACGTCTTATACATGAGGAAAGAGAATCTTGTTGTGATGACTTAGCAGTACAAGTGACAGGACACAAAAAGTCTTATGCTGAGACTTTAATTAAGTTACAAGAGCTGAGACAGGTGGCAATCTCTCCAGCCTTGGGACTAACTGGCAAATACCAACCATTTACAAATCGTATCAAGCGAATACTGGAAGTGCCTATACAACTCCCAAGAATCAGAGAACGTGTTATTAGTCTTATGGTCTTGTGTTTTGTAATGATATCTGTCATTGGAAATAGTGGGTCGTCTAATCCACTCGATTTGGACAAGTTAGATGTATATGTGATAGATGATTGCCCTTCCAATGAAGGGGAAATAAAATACTACCTGGATACAATTCCGGACCGCAATAGTTTTCATATCAAAAAGCGTTCGCTGCAGAAAGAAGTGGAGCTGCATATGGAGGAAGGATTAGTCAAATCACTAAAAGTAGATGGCGAAGAGTATGAGCACATAGACAAATGGTCATTGCAAAGTATTATCGATGAATTACAACCCAACAGAAAAGAAAATCTTATCACAATTTTTCCTGATTGTGGAGAAGGCTTTGGAAAAGTCTACTATGTTAATGCCTATCGAGAAGCCATCAACTTGGATAATTATTTTGAATTGGAGCAAAAGACAGGAGGCAGTTATGACTTATTGCGACAACTTGAAACTCTAAAGGGTAATGAATTTGACACCCAATATTTAGATACAATTCAAGAAGGAATACGACAACTGGATTGGTCGCAAATAAAACAAGCCCCAAAAATTCAGATTGATTCTATTTTTGATTTATTCCCACAGCAATGGAGTATAACGCCAGTGAAACCAGATAATAAACAATCCAAGATCACTGAGTGAATATTTTATTTATAGAGAAGAGAACAACAACGGGTAGTGAGTGGCGATTATCATTGGATTAGTGTGATGATATCATTCACTATGTAGATAGAATTGGAAGAGAATCTTGATTAAAGTAACACTTTCCAAATCGACCTTGTGGAGATTTCTGCGTGCTCGTATAGTAGGTGTAGGTTTTACAAAATATGTAATTCTCTAGTTAAAAGATTTTTCAGCGCATTACAGTCGGTCGTAATGAAAAAAATGTACCGTGGCATCAGGATGAAGGAAAAAGCCGAGCCACTGCCAAATCCTGGTGAGTGGGTGGGAACGACACAGTGCCTAGGATTTGATTAATTAATTGTTGTCACCTAAGCGCTAAGCAACTCCTTCACCAGTCCAGATACCGTCTTCCCATCTGCTTGACCAGCCAATTGCTGCGTAGCCATGCCCATTACTTTACCCATATCCTTCATGCCAGTAGCACCAGTATCGCTAATTATCTTCTGAATAATTGGCCTCAGTTCATCTACGCTTAGTTGTTTAGGAAGATATCTCTGCAATACTTCTATCTCTTCACTTTCTACAACAGCGAGATCTTCTCGCCCCTGCTTATTAAAAATGTCTAAGGAGTCTTGACGTTGCTTGATTAATTTCTGAACCATTTTAATCTCACCAGCTTCATCCAGTTCCTTACCAGATCCATCGGTTTTGGATAAGAGGATAGCCGCTTTGATAGCACGTATGGCTCTGAGGGCTGCTTGGTCTTTGCTCTTCATTGCAGCTTTAAGATCTGGCATTATTTTACTTTCAAGACTCATGATCTAGATTTTGTGATTTTATCAGATGGGCAATATTAATAAATTCCTCGACACTAAGGTGCTCAGGACGCTTTTGGAATATAGGATCAGAGCTGTCTATAAGCAAAGACTTGAGTGTATTTCGTAATTTTTTCCTTCGTTGACCAAAGGACACCTTGATGATGTTCTTAAATATTAGTGGATCACATGGCAAACTATAGTTTTCCTTTCGCGTGAGCATTATCATAGAAGACATCACCTTGGGTGGTGGAGAGAAAGCAGACGAATCTATATCAAAAAGCATTGTCGCTTCGTACATCGCTTGAGCTCTGATACTAATAATGCCATTCTTTTTTGATCCAGGCGAGGCACAGATACGTTCAGCCACCTCTTTTTGAAACATACCTATCATCACTGGTATCATTGCTACATTATCCAGCATCTTAAAGATAATCTGAGAGGAAATGTTATAAGGAAAATTACCGACAAGGTTAAAAGGCGCTGAAGCGAATACCTCATTGAGATCTACCTTAAGAAAATCTGCATGGATAATCTGGTCTTGATTTACTTTTTGATTGAGAATGGACACCATATCTCTGTCTAGTTCGATCGCTTTAAAAGAATCGTAATAAGTGGCCAAATTAGTTGTCAATATACCTTGCCCCGGACCGACTTCTACAATCGGTTGATGTTCCTTGCAATGGTCTTTAATGGTGTCAAGTATTCTGTTAATAACCTGTTGGTCATGTAAGAAATGCTGTCCAAGTTGTTTTTTGGCTCTCATCTACGGCTCTAATAAGATACCAAAGTACTGATAATTGATACTATCTGTCAGTATACCTGTATCTTTGGCCTTTTCGAAATAGCAACAGAATAGATTTATGGCGAGCAAGATTAAGATAGGAATAACAATAGGAGATATCAATGGCATTGGTCCTGAGGTGATCATAAAGGCCCTTTCGCACCCTAGCATTTCTAATCATATAACACCAGTAATATATGGCAGTACAAAGGCATTGTCTTATCATAAAAACATAGTCAAGGATGCCAACTTCCCCTTTGTATCAGTAAAGGATGGTCGAAATTTGTCTTATAATAAGATTAATGTCATCAACTGTTGGACTGATGAAACGAATATAACGCTAGGACAAGCTTCTAAAGAGAGTGGAAAATTTGCTTTGATGGCCATGGAAAGAGCAGTACAGGATGCCAAAGAAGGGTTAATAGATGCTCTTGTTACAGCTCCAATCAATAAGAAGGCCATGGAATTAGCAGGGTTTAAGCACATAGGGCATACTGAGTATTTGGCAGAAGCATTTAATTCATCTGAGGTCGTTATGACGATGGTATCTGACTCTGCAGTGATAGCAGTAGCCTCTAATCATGTACCTGTCAAGGATATTGTCACCCATCTGGATAAGAAAAAAATCATTCGTAAACTCAAAGTACTAAACAAATCTCTAAAGCAGGACTTCGGTAAAAGCAGGCCGACTATAGCTGTTCTTGGGCTCAATCCTCATGCAGGAGATAAGGGAGTGATAGGTAGCGAAGAGATAGACTTTATAGAGCCAGCCATCAAAGAAGCGA
This sequence comes from uncultured Saprospiraceae bacterium, assembly GCA_964567435.1. Lineage (GTDB taxonomy): Bacteria > Bacteroidota > Bacteroidia > Chitinophagales > Saprospiraceae > RFSX01. The sequence continues at coordinate 52,914 of CAZMMQ010000014.1, forward strand.
AGAGAAATGATGTCTTAGTAGCAGGGCCTTATCCTTCAGATGGGTTTTTTGGTGGCTCTGACTTCAAGAAAGTGGATGCTATATTGGCTATGTATCATGATCAGGGCTTGATTCCATTTAAATTGATGTCATTTGGTGATGGAGTCAATTTTACAGCTGGTCTGCCAATAATAAGGACATCTCCCGACCATGGCACCGGTTATGACATAGCTGGACAGAATAAAGCAAATGCTGGGTCTATGAGAAAGGCACTATACTTAGCTAAGGATTTGTATAATAACAGGAAGGAAGCAGAGGCAGATTCAAAGGATTCTTTGAAAAAAACGTCGAAGCCAAAAGAGGAAATCCAAGATTAAGGTTGAGATTTAGGTTCTAAAAAAATCTTTCCCTAGATTGGTTTATTGCTCGTATCGCCTCCAGGCTTCGACGACGTAAATATAATCATCCTGACTAATATGTAAAGTCAAGAGTAAGTTGTTAACGTGTTTTTATAACGTTTAATTTTTTGAAAGGGTTGTCAGCTTTATCTAATTCATACAACCCATATAGCTCTATTTTGTTGATTATCTTCTGTGCATAGGCCTTATCTGTAGCATATCCAGCTTTTTGGAGGCCTACTGCCCAGGCTTTATAATTTGTCTTATCTAATAAGAACAAATGCACGTAATTACTTCTGTTTTTTAGAAAATTAGAGTGGTCTACCCATGAATCTGACGATATTCCATAGGACCGAAAGCAAGAATCTATAAGATTCCCTTGCGCATCAAAGTCATCGTCCTTATGGTAGTAAGTACCTCCTTTCCAGTACCTTTTGCATTTGATACCAAAGTGATTATTGGCATATATGGCTAAATCACTTTTGCCTAGATTGGACTCATGAAGTGCTTGTGCCATCTTTATAGACGCAGGTACACCAGTACGATACATCTCTGCTATGGCTAAGTCTTTGTATGTCGCTATATAATCTAATGCTTCTACAGAAGGGTTCTCCTTCGGTACAAACGACAATATTCCTACAATGAGGGTTAGGTATAGATATCCCAAAATCAGGCGGTTTTATGGCTGCAATAATCCAAAAGCTATGCCAACTGACGTGTAATTGTCAGATTAAATAGCTATCTCCATAAAGTTATTGTCCCATAATCCACGATGACTTCATCAGATAAGACATAGCTGAGTTTATAGGTATAGATACCTTGATTCAGCATCTTCCCGTCTGAGGTGCCATCCCAGATTATGGATTCTGCATTGTCAGAGAAGAACTGCACATTTCCCCATCGGTCATAGACATAACATTCTACAAATTGTATTTCTTCATAGGTAGAGAAGATTTCCCAGGTGGCATTACCCCCTTCAGCATTAATATTATATACATTTGGAACATAGATAGATGGCATTGGAACAAAGCTACATGGCTCTCAGTCGACATCTTGCTCGAGTAAGCAAGTTCTATCAGTAATATCTGCAAGCGTGATTCGGTGTGCTTGTCCATCAGATGGAATATTCACCATCAAACTCTGTGATGTTGCATAACCCATCAAGGTTTAAGAGGCTAGCGTTTTGTCTAATATCAATGTCAGAAGGAATAGCACTTATAAGACTTATAGCATCTATGTTTTCAAGAAGGCCATTGTCTTTTATAAAAAGCGATCCATTGATTTCAGTGATATTCAGATCATCTAGATTTACAATACGAGCATTTGATAAGATTTCAAGTTGCCTGATGGAAGTGATATTGTGGAGGCGATTAAGGGATGATAGATTGGGATTAGATGCGACTCTTAGTGTTCCAGTTAGCTGAGTCAAATTTGACAAAGGTGATAAATTTACTATGTCAGAAGGGCCACTTGTTCCAATAGTTATATTGCCAGCTGTAGTCAGACTTTGGTCAGAAGCATTGACGTCAGCTTGAGATTGCAGTATTAACTGACCATTGAGAAAGGAGTGACTTAATAAGAATAAAATCACAACTGCCTTGATAGAGAATAGATTAAGCATAGTTCCAGGTTACTTGAGGAGAGTCTTTACTATTCTTATTTGATCAGATGGAAAGTTGTTGCATAGAATGTGGAATAATATTCACCGTTATAAAAATTGTATTTTTAGTAAAACGCAAACCTTATGCTCAAAACTACTATTGAGATTTTTTCTGCCATACTCATTTTGGCAGGATTCGAATTATTTAATCGCAAAAGTATCAGAGGGTTCTATGTCATGGCTATAGGACAGCTCTTAGCTGCAATTATTTGTGCCGCCACTGATTTATGGTTTCTGAGTATTATGCACTTTGTAAATTTTCTAATGCAGATACGTGGCTGGACGAAATGGAAAGCAGAGGTTTCAGAGAAAAGTTAGACTCAGGAATAAATTTCTTAGCCATGCACTTGAGCTATATGCCCCATTATCTTCTCTCCATGGTCTCTGGTATTTTCTATAAAGAGGCTACTTGTTTTCTTGCCGCCATTAAGAACACCTGCCAGATAGACACTAGGGACATTGGATTCACAGGTTTCAGGATTAAAGGTGGGAATTTGGCTTTCGGTCTCATTGTATTCTACGCCTAGCTGACTAAGTAAGCTATAATTTGGCACATAGCCCACCATGGCAAGTACATAATCATTGGAAATGTCGATTGTCTGAGTTGGCGTACATAAGGTAACTTTGTCCTCCGATATCTTTGTGACTTCTGTTTGAAAATATGCAGTAATAGAACCCTCCTTAATTCTGTTTTGGATATTGGGTAGTATCCAATATTTTACTTTTGGGTACAGGGTCGGTTTTCTTATGGCCATAGTTACATTGGCACCATGGGCCCAAGTTTCCAGCGCTACATCACAAGCGCTATTAGCACCACCGATAACAAGAATATTCATGCCTATGTATGGGTGGGGATCATCATAATAATGCTTCACTTTGTCCAGATTTGCACCAGGTACATTTAATTGTCTGGGATTATCATAGAAGCCAGAGGCGATAACGATGTGTTTGGTCCTGTAGTCTTTTGTATTAGTGCTTACAGTGAAACCCTCTTCTGTAGACTGAGCGGTAACTACTTCCTGTTTGAAGGCAATATTGAGTCTATAATGATGGGCAAGTCGCCGATAGTATTCTAATGCTTCTTTGCGGGTAGGCTTTTCCGTATGTGATATAAATGGTATATCTGCAATCTCAAGATTTTTACTCGTAGAGAAGAAGGTCATATTGGTGGGAAAGTTGTAAATGGAATTAACCAAAACACCTTTTTCCAAGATAATATATTTCAAGCCTTTCTTGGCAGCTTCTATGCCACAATTAATCCCTGCAGGACCGGCACCAATAATCACAACATCATACATCTTCAAATCATTAATTTCCATTACTTTAATTTGCCGCTCTCTCCTTGGTTTATAATTAAAAGATATGCCTGCTTGTCATTGAGTTGGCTTAGGATGAGAATCACTTGATTGTAGTCCACATTTGTTGCCTCTGCCTCACCATACTGATTGTATAATAAATAGCGACTATCAGATGGATAACTTTTTTTCTTTAATTCATTATAAATTGTCAAGGCAGCAGCTGGACCAACTATCACACTACTACTAGACGTTACCTCACAATCTCTTATCTCTGCCAGAAATTCAGCACCTTGAATGACTTCAAAGTCTGGTAAGAGCATTATCTCATTACCTGCTCTGAAGACAATATCTTCTGTATTAGCAATAACGACATCTGATTCCAATAGTTGCTTTGCTCTGGAAGTGTCTTGTGTGATATTAGATATTAATAAATTAATGGCGTCACAAGGATTAAGAACACAGTTTTCATCTACTTGCCCATCACAATTATTATCTGTTCCATCGTCGCAGATTTCTGCAATACCAGGGTTGATGTTATGGTCCGTATCATCACAGTCAGTGTTATTAGTAGCATAACCTGCAGGTAGGCTGCAGGCTTGAATGGCACTAGATATATGACCATACCCATCTCCATCAGCATCTTCATAATAGGTAATAAGCACTCCTTCATCTACTTGGCCGTCACAGTTGTTGTCTATGCCGTCACAAAGTTCTACCGTACCTGGGTTGATATTTGTATCGGTATCATCACAGTCTGTATTATCAATCACATATCCTGATGGTTGAGTGCAAGAGGACTGACTATTAGCTGGATTTGGATCTCCATACCCATCTCCATCAGCATCTTCATAATAGGTAATAAGCACTCCTTCATCTACTTGGCCGTCACAGTTGTTGTCTATGCCGTCACAAAGTTCTACCGTACCTGGGTTGATATTTGTATCGGTATCATCACAGTCTGTATTATCAATCACATATCCTGATGGTTGAGTGCAAGAGGACTGACTATTAGCTGGATTTGGATCTCCATACCCATCTCCATCAAGATCCAAAAAGTAAGTTGTTAAGAGTCCTTCATCTATTTGCCCGTCACAATTGTTGTCTATGCCATCACAGAGTTCTGCAGCATCAGGATTGATTAAGGCATTTGTATCATCACAGTCTGTACTGTCAGCAACATAGCCTGATGGAATTTCACAGGCATTAACAAAGATATTGACGTCCCCATACCCGTCACCGTCACTATCCATATAGTAATCCGCAAACTCACAGTATTCGATCGTATTTAATCCATTATCGATATCGGACACACAGATACAACCACTATCAAAAAAAGGGTAGGTGCCCCAGGCACCATTGTATCCACTATAGCCATTTCCATTTGCAGGATAAGTATCATAATAAGCTATAAGTACAGGCAAATTTGGTGTAGATAAATCATACATCTTTATCCCATCTTCATAATATGATATATATAGTGTATCATCTTTGACGAATGGATTGTGCGGTGTAGGATAACCAGAAGTACCAAGTCTATCTCTGAATGTATGTACCACATTTATATCTTGGTTTGGCACACCCAGATTTGCCAAATCAACCACTGATAATGGCAGTCCAGTAGGTACTTCTTCTGCAAAGTATGCGTAGCTGCCGTCTCCATTAATCCAACTACTATGATTATAGCCTGGAGAATCATATTGTCCTAGAATCTCTATGTTATTAAGATCTGACATATCCCAAACAAAAAAACCAGTGTTGCCATGGGAGGCATAAGCCGTATCATTCTGAACAAATACATCATGTACATAAAAATTAGATGATGGTAAACCTGCTTCATCATCCAGTTCAATTTCATCGATAAGAGTTGGGTTGTCAGGCACACTGAGGTCCAGCATTACAAATCCCTCATTAACATTGTTAGATCCCACAGCATATAAAGTTTGCTGAGCAGTATCTATATAAATGTTGTGTGCTTTAGAGAAAAACGATGTAGTTGTCAACGCATGGGTTATATCACCCCCGGGTAATGCGGACATGTCAAATATGTGCAACCCTTCATTGCAACCATCACAGACTGCATAGACATACTCACCATAGGTTTTGAAGTCCCTCCATATTGCAGAACTACCACCATCATATCCAAATATTCTTGTAGGGTTACTGCAGTCAGTGACATCGATTACCATGATGGAATCTACATTTCCAACAATGGCATATTCCTCACCAGTTGGTGTGGTATAACCCCATACATCATTATAAGTCACACCACTTTTTGTAGGCATGCCTGATGGATTCCATTGACCCACACGTACCATATTTAGCGAATCTTGACCTTGAAGCATCAGGCCTAAACAAAGAAAAATAGAAATCCATGTATATTTAGCAAATCGCATATTATAGGTTATGATACATAAAAAGGCATTACAGCATCTCAAGAAAGATTCCAAAATGCGTGAGATAGCTAAAAGTACAACCTATCTGGAACTTCCACAATCAGGTAATGTATATAATGAGTTAGTAAAGTCAATTGCTTACCAACAGATTTCCTACAAAGCTGCGGATACCATCTATGGACGCTTCTTACATCTGGTCGGAGGAGAATATTTCAGTCCAGAGGATGTGTTACTATTAGGTGATGATGAACTAAGATCAGTCGGGTTTTCTAGATCTAAGGTGAGTTATGTCCAAAACATAGCTCGCTTCTTTCAGGATAAAAACCTTTTTACCTTTGACTGGAGTACCTTGACAGACAAAGAGATCATTAAGCTGCTTACAGAGATTAAAGGCGTCGGAGAATGGACGGTGCAGATGGTCCTTATTTTCGAGTTGTTGCGTGAGGATGTCTTTCCTGCCAAAGATTTGGGTATCCAGCAAGCGATGATAGGGGTGTATGATCTGAAAGAGGAAAAAAGAGCATTGATGACGAAGATGAACGAAATAGCTGAAAATTGGAAACCTTACAGAACTTGGGCTACCTTGTATCTTTGGGCTTGGAAAAGAGCGAATCCTTAATAACTGAATAAATGGATAAAGTGGACAGAATTATTGGGATGTATAAAGGGCATCGCCCAGGACCTTTATTTATTTGTTTTGGGGCGATGCATGGGAATGAGCCTGCAGGAGTAAAAGCTATAGAGTTAGTAATCAAGATGTTAGAAGTAGAACCTATTCGTCATCCAAAATTTGAGTACGTTGGAAATTTTGTAGGCATAATAGGAAATCTGGAAGCGTACAGACAAGGGAAGAGATTTATAGACAAAGACTTGAATAGAAACTTCAGCTTATCAAGAATTAATGAATTAAGGGCGGGCACAATTCCAAATCCAACTAGTGAGGATAGAGAAATGCTTGAGATAGACGATACCGTTAGACTGTTGATAGATAGGTATGATCATTCAGAAGTATTTTTACTTGACTTACACACAACCTCTTCCTACGGTGGAATATTTACCATATGTAGAGATATAGATAATGACATCCGATTGGGATTGTCTATGCATGCCCCTATTGTGCTCGGTATGCTAGAAGGTCTGAAGGGGACAACCTTACACTATTTTACCACAGAGAACATGGGAGTCAAGACGACACCGATTACCTTCGAGTCTGGACAGCACGAGGAAGAACTCTCTGTCCCACGTGCGGTAGCAGCAATAATTAACTTCATGAAAGAAATGGGTTCCGTAGCGCCGAATCTAGTAGAGAATCATCATGAAAAAATATTGATAAGATATTCTGCAGACTTGCCTAAAGTGACAAGACTGATAGAGCGATATGCTATCACAAATGAAGATGGATTTGTCATGAATCCAGGCTATACAAATTTTCAGAAAGTCTATCAAGGAGAACAAGTGGCAGAAGACAAGAATGGTGAGGTGACAATTTCAGAAGAAGGTAGACTACTGATGCCCTTATATCAGCAACAAGGCGACGAAGGATATTTTTTGGTTAAAGACATACAATTAGAACAATGATAACTGAAGCTCAGATAGAAGAGACCATTGCTCAGATGGAGGCTGAGGATTTTCAAGATGATTTTGCGCAGACACAAACCGTCTTTTGGAATTATCTCAATTCGGATGGCTTTAGTGGGTTGACTGAAAAGGAAAGACAAATGATGTTTTTTATCCAGTCTACGATATATCATACCTGCAAAAAACAAATGGAGGAGATGCCAGTGTTTGATATCGAAGAATTCCAACATCACGAAGATCAGAATTGGGCCTTACGCGAAGAGGTGGCAAATGTAACAGAAGCAATAGATCAATATTTTGATGGTTTTGTAGAAGAAGACCTCCTCGCCTTTGTAGAAGATATGCTTGTCGTAGATGAGGGTAGTGAAATCACAGAACTGGGCAAAGAAGTTATATTCATAACAGCTAAGAGTTATATTGATTTTTTGGAATACTCAGAATCTGATTGAATTACTGAATAGACCAACTAGGCTGCACGATAGTTATTGTTGGTTAATTCCCAAGGATCGGATAAATACTATAAGAAATTCAAGACATAGAACAAATCTTAATCCTTTATTCTTTAATTATTAAAATCTATTTTATGGCTGATGTATGTAGTCACATCATTCCATGCATGGCCCTCTGCTAATGGTAGTTCTTCGGGTAAGCCCTCATATTCCATATTTACGTATAAGGATGTCGGTTTGGATTTATCTTTGGGAATTATCTTTACTTCTAATGAGTCAAGGCCAATGCCATAAAGCGTCAGCGAATACTTATTGCCACTTTGGTTTTTGGATACATCTTTTTTAATTCTATTATTGAGAATTAGACTGTCTATGTTATTCGTGTCAGGAATTTTAATGTAGGCGATATGTGCTCTTTTGGGGTTGTATACCTTACACGAATAGGTATCTATAGCAGAGGAGTCTCTTTTTATCTGCGAATGGTAACTTCCAAGATCTGTAGATGAGGATTGATAATGAGATGTGTAAGGGAGGTGCCAAGGCAGTCTTTTTGAGGTAGGGTCTTCCTTGAGCATGTGATGTCCCTTATGCAAGTAATCATCAAAGGTAGACATATACGTTGTGTTGTTCTTGGCGTCGTATACATATTTAAGATTTGTCAGCAAGGGCTCTGTTTTAGATGGCTTAGTCTTGACATGTGCAATAATCAAACTGCTAACAAATAATAATATCCCGAAGAATCCAATTGTCTTCCTGCCTTTATTATCCCATATCTCAGGCATCAAATACATACTTGCAAAAGTGCCCAACATTATAAACAACACAGCACCCGGCAAGGCACCCAGACTAAACGCCAAATAAAGATTATGAGTCAGCACAGTCCATAGTCCTATGACTAGAATCATGAATGCTAAAGACAATATCCAATTATAATTATTTCTATTTTTTGCAATTGTAATTGGTATCATGCAAATACCGAAAAACAGCGCAGGCAATAACATAACATATACGCCAGTAGGCATAGTTAAGAAAATGACTATAGAGAGTAAGGTAAGTAGTGCAAGCATAGCCATTCCCGTCTCTGTTCTACTTTTGGCTTGAATGATGCGTCCTGACAATATGGCTGTAATAAATAGGGTCAATCCTAATCCCGCAATCAGATACCACTCATGATTATAATAATGATGACTGTAGAAAGTAGCATATTGCGGATACACAGATTTCAAGATACTTGCTAACCCAAAATTCAATGCACAAATCCCTATAATTGTAAATAACATCCAAGCCAAGGAACTAAAAAACCTTGTCCAATGGAACTCCATCTTCTTAGATATAAGAACAATTAAACCAATAATAATTATTCCTAGTAATACTAGCAGCAGTAAATCTAGCGAGGATGGATAATGAATAAGCAGACCATATAAATTGAAGAAGCTTGCATTCCCAGATTCTACCATAGAAAAATCATAATTGCTAAAGTGTTTGGTCATGAGATACATATTCTCACCAGTGTGTTGTATGCTCTCCATGCTTATGTTCTCCACATTGTCAGCCGGATTGTGATAGTAAGAAAACCCATCTATAAACGCATGATTGATACCCGGTACTTTTCTTTTTTTGAATGCCGTAAAATCTGAGCTATTAGGCATTCTGTTATAAATTTCATAGGAGAGTGAATTGGCTATCGGTCTGATAGATGCTTTTTTCATTTCCCTGACCATCCAGGCATTATTGTCTGACCACTCAAATGAGATGCCTGGCCCTTCGTTACCTCTCGCTTCATAATTGAGCAGGATGCCAATGTCCTCCATAGTATACTTCTTGACATGGAATTGTGCACCCAGTAGACCCATCTCTTCTCCATCTGTAATGATAAGCTGGATGTCGTTTTTTCTGGGCTGGTCTTTCAGTAACTTGACAGTTTCTATCATAGCGGCCACGGCATACCCATCGTCTGCGGCGCCTGGTCCTTCAAATACACTGTCATAGTGAGCGGCCAGCGCTACTTTTTTGCCGCCTGGCTCAGAACCAGGAAGTGTGGCTATTACATTTTCCACATAGGCGGACCGGTTATAGTTGCCAGAGTAAGGCAAGTGGACAAGGCCTGTTTCTACCTTAGTCTCTAATCCCAGTCTTTCTAATTCTTCCACCAGATAGTCTCTCACTTTCTGATTGGCTGTGCTACCTATCGGGTGGGTTTCTGCAGCGATGACTTTGAGGTAGTCCATAGCATTTTCTGAAGAAAATTCAGTTGTACTGCGGGGCTTTACGCTTATCGCAGACTCCCTTGTGTATGAGAGGAATATAAGTGATAAGGTAAAGACTATAAATATTAAATGACGCAAGGCTTAAATTATATGAGTTAAGATAGTAAAAATTATTTCGATACTATCTTATCTCAATATATTCAGATTTGAAAATGTAGATTTTCTATGAATCAAATTATTTATTAAACAGTAAATCTCTAGTACTTGATAATCTTCTTAGTATGGATATTGTTTCCTGAATGGAATTCTGATAGATGAAGAAGGATTGCATTATGCAATACAGGGCAGTTCAATCTATGATATTAGCTTGTTTGCTTCACTTTGATGGACTACATTACTTTCAGGTGACAGTATCCTGTTATGTAAGAATGAATTACTTACATCTTCACCACCCTAATCATACCACCATTATTATCACTATCCTGTATTCTCAATAGATATACACCGCTAGATAATTCACTCATATCTATCTGCCCATTATTCAAAACATTTTGCTTTACTATGCTTCCATCTCTGGCTATCAGTGTATAATTTAATTCAGATAGGGTAGAGCTAACCGTCAGGTACTCAGCAACTGGGTTAGGGTATATTTCTACCTCATGGCCTGCTATATTTAGCGTACTTGTTGTGCCATCTGCACCATCACAGTCTTCGTCTATACCGTTGTTAGGGATTTCTATTGCGGCAGGGTTGATTGCTGCATTGGTATCGTCACAATCAAGGTCACTATTCCATCCATCACCGTCGATGTCTATTATGACGATGTCGCCATCACAGTTTTCGTCTACCGTATTGTTAGGAATTTCCATAACACTTGGATTTATATCTGGATCAGTATCATCGCAGTCCCCGCCTTGTGTGGCAGTATCTGGTGGTTGCTGGCAAGCAGTGACCATGTTATTATCATCTCCGTATCCGTCTCTGTCACCATCTATAAAAAACAACATCGCTACGCCTTCGTCTACTCGACCATCACAATTATTGTCAACCTCATCACAGACCTCAGTGTTGCCAGGGAAGTTATTGGAGTCATTGTCATCACAGTCCAGATCTGATGGGACACCGTCACCATCATCGTCTATGACACCAGCAGTGCCACAAATAACTTCTGAGCTTGCCAGTGGGCA
>CAZMMQ010000014.1:64162-67261 GCA_964567435.1 uncultured Saprospiraceae bacterium
CATCGTCTATGACACCAGCAGTGCCACAAATAACTTCTGAGCTTGCCAGTGGGCACCCATTGTTATATTGAATCTCTACGATAATTCTATAAGTGGTCGTGGCAGTAAGATTAGCTAAGGTGATTTCTGTATCAGTTGTAGAGCCTTCAAGATTTCCATCTAGAAAAATATTATACATATCAGCCTCAGCAATATCTTGCCAATCCACTCTTATTGAAGAGCCAGTGATGTCGAAGCATTGCGGATTAGGAATTTCTTTGACGAACCCTTCATCGATGATGCCATTACAATCATTGTCTCTATTGTCACATACTTCAGTGTTGCCAGGGAAGTTATTAGAGTCATTGTCATCACAGTCTTCATCAGAAAAGACGCCGTCGCCATCCATATCTATAAGACTTCTTGTTGTACATTCTATTTCACTGGATAATGATTCACAGCCATTATTAAATACTGCTGTAACAGTTATTGTAGTCGTAGTTCCGGGAAGAATATTTATTAAAAGCTGTTCGGATATGGTTGACGAATTAAAAAAGATTCCATCAGCAAAAATGAGATATTCCTGCAGATTATCTATGTCCTGCCAATCTACAGTTATGGAATTTGTAGTAATAGAACCACAAGTGAGTAAAGGAGCAATAGAATTAAACCCTTCGTCAATCATACCATCACAATTATTGTCTTTGCCGTCACATGTTTCTGGATTATTGGGGAATACATCTGGGTCGCTATCATCACAATCTTCTTCTGCAGATACACCGTCTCCATCTTCGTCTAGAATTATTTCTTTGACCACACAATTATTGAACACAGGACCATTATTCGGATAACTTGCAGTTACACAAAATTCTACGACATCACCTACAGCTAATCCGTCCAGAATAAAATTACTGTCATTGGTTCCTGGCACAGTCGAAATTGGTACGCCATTTATTGTTATAGTATACTCATAATCAGCTCTTGCATCTATGCCCCATGTGTAGTTGATTGATGATCCTGTACATTCAGAAATTATATGGGGGAAAACAAAATTTGGAAAATCTTCGTCGATAATTCCATCACAATCGTTATCTATTCCATTGCAACAATAATCTATGCTACCTGGAAAGATTAGTGGATCATTGTCGTTACAGTCATCATCCGTTAATGAGAAGCCAGGATTATCTCCGCACATCATTGGGATGGCTGGACCAGCACCAAATCCATCTCCATCGTTGTCAGCAAAGTGATCTAAGACCAATCCACTTTCTACAACTACTTCCAAGCAAGTTGGACCAAGTTTTGGGTCACACTCAAAAAGTATGGCATCAAGGCATATCTCATATATACCTTCTTCCGTAGGCATAATAAGGGGTGGAATAAATTCTCCATCAAAAATAGTTGGATTAGACTCAATATCACCTAACCATGATGCCGACCATAGAAATGTAGCGTTCAATCCTTGTGAATATTCATTACAAGCTACTTCATGCTCTGGAAAACCACTTCCTGGGACACCTTGATGTATGACGCCGAACTGAATTTCTTCGCCTGGGCAGACTGTGATACTATTCGCAATGCCACAATTACCTGTGACCTGTGGATTAGAGGGATCATTTAGGTTGTCAGTTAGTTGCTCCTCCCGTGTATTGCTAAATGCGGTGATGGCATCTATTTCTGGTAGTCCTAAAAGGTCCAAACCTTCAACGACCACTGTATATAAACAATCATCTCCATTGCATCCATCCACAAACATGTAATAAGTCTGACCAGGTACGAAGGTTGCACTCAAATCTTGCTGCGTCGTCGTACATCCGCCTGTCCAGACGACACATTCGTCAAAGTCACAACTTTCGTAGATACCCAGTTGCACGCCTTGTCCACTACTGCAATTCTCCAAGCCCACGATGATTTCCAAATCCTCAGCACTAGCTACAAAGGCGAACCAAGACATATTATGTGGCACATTACCTCCATCACCACATAATGGCGAGGGCTGTGACCCATCAGATATAGGCGCACAACCAGGATTGATCAGGTTACACTCTGGATTACATGAGGAATACCCATCTTCTAATGTTATCGGGTCACATATTCGACAGCCAGATGGGAATATGGGATCTGCATCTTCACAGGTCTCACAGAATATAGCGCCGACATCTCCACAACTACCGCACTGGACAGAAAAGTCAAAGCAATACTCAAGTACATTTGGATCACACTCATCAGATATTGTGATACATACTGTTGTCGTAAGTAATGAATTGGATTCAGCATTCACTAAGACAGCGGGAGGATCTTGAGCATTTGTAACATTAATCAACTCTAATGCTAACTCGCATGGAAGATGAGAGTATATGATACTTGCATTGCAACCGCCTTCCCATACAACGTCTTCTAATGCCTCCCATTGCCAGTTATTAAAATCTTGATTCATCCATACACAAGGATCAAAATCATTGGTACAATCTGCATCTAGCAAGCTTAAAGTAATATCTTGTGGGTAATGATCTGTAGGATTTCCAATCCATTGTAGCGTTTGGCTGTATATGGTATTACAAGTAAGAAATGCTATACCAATTATTAAGGAGAAATTGCGCATGATAGAAGTATTAGTGATTTGCTAAGAATACTTCTAATATAATGAAAATTTGCAAGGGAAAGCCTATTGCAATTGTAGTGTGATCGTTTGTCCGAATTTGTTAAATCAAGAATGATACGACTCTGAACGTTTCCAGAGGTCGTATCATTAACACCCTTAATATTGAGAAATTCGTCTTTTTTCTAATTCGTTATTGCAATTTAAATCAGGCATGGTCCTTGCACAAGTTATGGTTCGCTTAATGTATAGGTATGCCAAGAGTTAGCGAACGGGCTTTTTTTAAGCTTATAGATAGGGGATTACATATGGTGATTTATAGAATATAAAGAGTTTCCAATTTTAGTTGCACGAATGAGAAACTCGATATATTTTTGCACACGCTATTACAGCACGCTTCTTTAGCTCAGCTGGTTAGAGCATCTGACTGTTAATCAGAGGGTCCAAGGTTCAAGTCCTTGAAGAAGCGCTCTAGAGGACGTATTTGAGATCATCTCTTTTACGTCCTTTTTTAATGCCCC
>CAZMMQ010000015.1:0-65584 GCA_964567435.1 uncultured Saprospiraceae bacterium
GGAAATGTTTGATATGATAAAGAAGGGGGCAGAGCTGACAGATGGAGAGTGGTATGAACGATTGGCGATGTTGTTATAATATATTGGTACAAAGTAGAATACAATTGTATCCAAAGTCTGATAGTGACAAGTTTGTTGTGCTCACACTAGATAGCAACACCTTTCAGTCTAGGTTTATTTTTTTAATTATTCTGTAACCATATCTTGGTGCGCTGCGTCTAAGGGTAAAATTATACAAATGAACAGTACAGGATTTCTCTTGGTTTTAGGGTTTTTTGCTTCATTGATTACCTCTATTTATATGCATTATCAGACCAAACATGCAGAGAGGATGCTTGCGCTCAGAACCGAAAACCCAGAATATTTTAGCGATTCAGAGTATACAAGAACAGAACAACTCCTTAAGAATGGTTTGTTTCTAGTCGGCAGTGGTGTCGGTTTTTTCACAGGGCTAGTACTCGAAAAAGCGCTACACCTTCACAATAGTATATTTCCTATGACAGCGATAGGAGCTGGACTGGGCTTTGTCCTTTTTTACTATATCAAACAGAGAAACGATAGAGACAAGAGTCAGCAATAGAAAAAAACAAAGTGAATAGTTTACTTCTCAATAAAGCTACGCTATCTTTAGAAAGACTACTTTAGGCCAACTATGCTGACTGATACACAACTCATACAAAAGATTAGAGAAGGAGACAACTATGCATTAAAGTCACTGGTGATCAGGCATCAAGATCACATCTATACTGTATGCTACAGCATCCTAAAGTTAAAAGGTGAGGCACAAGAAGCTGCTCAAGATACTTTTATAAAAGCCTTCAAGTCTATCAATCTATACAAAGAGGAAGCTAAGTTTTCTACATGGTTGTATAGAATCGCTTACAGAACTTGTCTCTATATGCTTAGAAAAAGGAAGACCTCTGTCAATCTGGACACGGTCACAAATATTGTGGCAATACACCAAGGAGATGTCATGATGGACATAGAGAAAAGAGAGTCACAAGAACTGCTTTTATCTGCCATCAACCAACTCGACCCCAAAGAAGCTGGATTGATTAGAATGTACTATCTAGACCAATTGTCAATAAAGGAATTGAATGCATCTACAGGATTAAGTATCAGTAATACAAAAGTAATCCTGCATAGGGCTAGAAAAAAATTGGCCTCAATAATCAAAAGCCAATATAGCGAATTGATAATTCCAATAACTTAGATTGATGAAGGAGAAAGAACAAATAATATGGCAGTACCTAGATGGTTTACTTTCAGAAAGTGAAGTAAAAACCTTCGAGAAACAGCTGTCTCAGAATGCTGGGTTGACTAAAGACCTATCAGAAGCTAGGAACATCCATAACAAACTACAGCAGCTAGAACCCTTGACTGCACCTGAGGGAATGGTAGAGAACATTCTCCAAAGTGTCGGTAAAGCAGATGGTATCTCCATCGCGGAAACCACAACATTTGATATTCTTGGAAAATTATTATTTTATCTTGGTGTTATCCTTTTTATCCTTGGCTTAGTCTATACACAGCTATTTCCTGTGGATACTAATCAGACCTACGGTTGGACGGATCCTCTTACGGTCTATTCTTTAAGGAGCACTGTGAAGCTCATCGATCTCACTAACTATTTGTCTTCCTATTCTGTTGGACCGAGGACTTATTTCTATTTGGGTACAACACTGACGATGATGATGGTCTACTGGATAGATAAGTTATGGTTGTATACGAAGACGAGTTCGAGAAAAGTAGAGTAGAATAGGCAATGCTCAGATTTCCAGTTATTTAAATTCTAGTACTCCATATTAGGCGTTTAGTATGAATAATTCTTAGACCTTCTCCGCTATAATCTCAACCAAAGATGGACAGAATAAGGTGGCAATTTTCTCTTTTTCTATCTTCTTGATGTCTTCAAATGCCAGTTTTAATTCTTCTTCATTGAGATAACCCATCTCCTGAATTTTTGGCCAATAGATTTCGTAAAATGACCTAGGCCATTGCCATGTAAGTTCTCCTGGTCTTGCCATTTTGCACATAGGTCTAATAGTTATGATCTTAAAACCTATGTTGTCTAATATAGAGGGTAATTCTTTGCCGACATCTATATTGCCGGCTGTATCTTGAAAACTATTATAGCATCCTGCAATGGCTTTTTTGAGATGTGGTCCACTTGGATTTATTTGATGCGTCATCCAATGATAATATTCATGTATGACTACTTTTCCTCCTGTTTTCATCGCCTTATACACTTTAGTCATTATTTCATCTGGATTTGGAATCCAAGCCAAAGCCCATCTACAGTACATCCCATCCAATGAGTTGTTATCCAATTCCAGGTTATCAAAGTCAGAATGGATTGTCTCTATGTTAAGCTGTTGTGTCTTGTTTATTTCGTTGAGATAATCAAGATATACTTTTGACTTGTCTACTGCGATCACTTTACCTTCAGAGCCTACGATCTTTGCCATTTCTCTCGAGCAAAATCCAGGACCACTGCCTAAATCCATTAATTGCATCCCTCTGGTAAATCCAGCTAGTTGCCAGCCCTTTTGTGCTTCTGAGGCCCATACTTGGTGTTGCAGACCTAGTCTGTTCATCTCTTCCAAGTCAGTTCCAAGTATATAGGCGTTTTGCTCTTGTTGCATTATTTGTAATTTGTAGTGATAAAGGTAACAAATGAGTAGAGCTTACTAAGTTATCACCTTCATATTTGATTATATACTAAAAGCTGCCATGATTTGGATGTAGAGCACACTAGAATGAGAACCCTTGCAAAAGCATTTGCATTAAATACCAATCAGAGTCTTTTTCTGACTGGTAAGGCAGGTACAGGCAAGACGACTTTGCTAAAGGAGATTCTAAATGAGACTGATAAGCAATGTCTTATAGCAGCTCCTACTGGGGTGGCTGCTATCAATGCGGGTGGGGTGACCTTGCATTCTTTATTCCTTTTGCCACTTAGAGCATTTATCCCTGAAGTCAATCCAACGCTTAATCCAGACGTCTTTTGTGATCCATCTTCCTTGGTGAAGCATCAGAAATTTAGAAGAGATAAATTGGACTTGTTTCTTCAGCTAGATATGTTGATCATTGATGAGATAAGTATGGTTCGTGTGGATTTATTAGAAATGATAGATCATACACTGAGAAGAGTCCGAAAAAATGCTTCACCGTTCGGAGGTGTGCAGATATTAGCGATAGGAGATTTGTATCAGTTATCTCCTGTGGTCAGACATGATGTAGAAAGGCCACTATCTAATTATTATCGGGGATTTTATTTTATCTCAAGTCCAGCTTGGCAGAAGGCAAGTGCAATCACAATAGAATTGGACAAGGTGTATCGCCAGGAAGATGGCCACTTTGTTAATTTACTTAATGCAATCAGAAATGGTCAGAGAGATCAAGCAGTTATCGATGAACTCAACCAAAGATATTCACCAAATAATATTCCCGACGAAATTATCACCTTAACTACTCATGTAAAGCAAGCTGCCGCAATCAATGACGAGAAACTAGGTGCCCTAGGTTCTTCTATTCAAAAATTCTCTGCCGAGGTCAATGGTAAATTTCCAGAGAGTTCATATCCTGTAGAAGAAGTTGTATCGTTAAAAGAAGGGGCGCAGGTGATGTTTATAAGAAACCATCCTGAAGGTTTGTACTATAATGGAAAGATAGGGGTCATTGCTCATATTAAAACAAACAGTATAACTGTCAAGGCGCTTGATGATAATCAATCTATTATTGTGGATATGGTAGAATGGACTAATTCCAAATACGAGGTAGATGAGACTACGGACAAAATAGTCAAGAATGAGATAGGTAGCTTCACCCAATATCCACTTCGTTTGGCTTGGGCAGTAACGGTGCATAAGAGCCAAGGCTTGACCTTCGATAAGGTAGCACTAGATGTCTCCAAGACATTTGCAGCTGGCCAGCTTTATGTAGCCCTTAGTCGATGTCGGTCAATAGAAGGCTTGTACTTATTATCAAAAATAAATGCCAATAATGTCATTACAAATCCTCAAATAGTAGATTATTATAGAAACAAACTGACGGAGGAAGAGTTAGAGCCAAAGCTGCAATTGGCCAAAGTAGTCTACAATCAACATCAAATACTAAAATCATTTAAGACAGCAGGATTGTTAACCTATCTGGACCCTTGGCAAGAAATATTAGAGGAGAAAGATATAATGGGTAAAGGGAATTGTCGGAAGTTGATTTTTGACATAAGGAATAAATTGACTGAGTTAGAACATGTATCTATGAAATTTCATTTGCAGCTCAGGACTATTTTTGAAAGTCAACATGATCATACTGAGCTGCTTCTTGATAGGATGAGAAAAGCCATTCAATACTTTACTGAACAATTGCATAGCGATATCTACAAACCACTTGTAAAACACGGTCTTGAGTATAGCGTCAAAAAGAATGCTAAGGCTTATGTATCTACAGTGAACAGCATGGAGCAGGCTGTTGCAAAGCAGATTACAAAATTGTACGACATTAAGTATTTGGACAGGGAAATCTATATTGATCAAAAAACCTTTCTTCCTAAATCATCAACTAAGATTAAGAAAGGTAAAGAACGAAAGGGAAGCAGTATTGAGATTACATACAACATGCACAAAGAAGGTAAAAGTGTCAATCTAATTGCAAGAGAACGAGGATTGGCGATATCTACTATTGAATCTCATATGGCTCAATTGATTGCTGATCAAAAGGTATCTATATACGACCTAATGGATTCAAAGAAAGTGGAGAAGGCCTTGGCTGTTGCTCAATCATATCCAGACTTAAACCTGACCGACCTTATCAAAAAAGTACCCTTTAATATTGGGTTTGGAAAGTTGCGTTGGGTAGTTAACTATAGGAATATTTTGGATAGTGAATAACAGCTATTCTTTACCGTCTGATTTTTATAAGAATACATTACCAGAGTAGGCCATAGCGTCTTGGAATGCTGTAAGATTCAATCTAGTCTCAATATTATTTTCGTTAAAGTAGGCTATCATGTGTTCCATAGGCATATTACCAGTCAATTCGTCTTTGGCCATAGGACATCCCCCATACCCCTTTATTGCACCATCAAAACTTCTGCAGCCATGATTATAAGCTGCAGATACTTTTTCTTCCCACTTGTCTGGAGTGGTATGCAAATGTGCATTGAAATAAATATCAGGGAATATACTTGTTAGATTAGAAAACAGATACTCTAAACTCTCAGGCGTAGATACACCAATAGTATCTGACAAGGAAAATCTCTTGATGCCCATGCTCACAAGTTTTGTGACATATTGTTGGACAATTTCTACATTCCAAATATCGCCATATGGATTGCCAAAAGCCATAGAGACATAGATGAGTAGTTCTTTGTTATTCTTTATAGCTATGGCTTGGATGTCTGCAACTCTTTGGAGGGATTCCTCTATGCTTGCGTTGGTATTTCTCTTTTGAAAAGTCTCTGATATAGAAAATGGGTATCCTAAATAAGTTACCTGATCAAACTTTATAGCATCATGAGCGCCACGTCGGTTGGCGACTATGACAGAAAGTTTTGACTGGGTGCTGTCAAGATCCAATCCTTCTATTACATCTGCTGTGTCCTTCATTTGAGGAATAGCTTTTGGGCTCACAAAACTCCCCACATCTATTGTATCAAATCCTACCTTTAATAACTTATTGATATAAGTAATTTTCTGTTCAGTTGGGATGAACTCATGGATACCTTGCATGGCATCTCTAGGACATTCTATCAGTTTAAGTTGATCCATGACTTAGGTTTGTATAATGCCAACATTGAATTTTTCTACTGGAGAATTATTGGCCGCAGTGATACATTTGGAGATAATGCCTCTTGTATGCTTTGGATCTATGATGCCATCAGTCCATAAACGTGCAGCGGCATAGTAGGGCGAAGTTTCCTCTTCATACTTAGTACTTATTCTATGTAGTATCTCCTGTTGTTCTTGTTCTGTAGGTTCTTTGCCTTTAGCTTTCATTGAAGCTACTTGGATTTGCATCAGCACCTTAGCTGCTTGGGTGCCGCCCATTACAGCTATCCGTCCACTAGGCCAAGAAAAAATAAATCTTGGGTCATAAGCCTTACCACACATGGCATAGTTTCCTGCGCCATATGAGTTGCCAATGACTATACTTATTTTAGGTACGGTACTGTTGGACACGGCACTCACCATCTTGGCACCGTCTTTTATAATACCTCCATGCTCAGAGCGACTACCTACCATAAAGCCGGATACATCATGGAAGAAGACAAGAGGAATTTTTTTCTGATTACAATTCATAATGAATCTTGCTGCCTTATCTGCACTATCAGAGTATATCACCCCACCGAATTGCATTTCTTTTTTGGCATTTTTTACAACCTGTCTATTGTTGATAACAATGCCAACCGACCATCCGTCTATTCGAGCATAACCACAGATAATAGTTTGGCCATACTCCTTTTTGTATTCTGTCAAGGAATCCTTGTCTAGGATGCAATTAAGTATTTCCCTAGTATCATACGGTTTAACTCTATCTGAAGGAAAGAGCTGATATAGTTTGTCAGCTTCATAAGCAGGATCTACCGCATCAATCCTATCAAAACCGGCCTGCTCTCTTTCTCCAATCTTTGACACTAGATCTCTGATGGTATCCAGACATTCTTTGTCATCCTTACATTTGTAATCTACGTCTCCGGAGATAGCTGTTTGTGTATGTGCACCACCTAGCGTCTCTTTATCTACCGTTTCGCCTATAGCTGCTTTTACCAAATAAGGTCCGGCTAGAAATATACTTCCTGTTCCCTCTACAATCAGTGCTTCGTCAGACATGATAGGCAAATAAGCACCACCAGCAACACAGCTACCCATAATCGCTGCGATTTGAGGGATACCCATAGATGACATGACAGCATTATTTCTAAAAGTCCTTCCGAAATGTTCCTTATCTGCAAAGACCTCATTTTGCATAGGTAAGAATACACCAGCACTATCAACGAGGTAGATAATCGGCAATTTGTTTTCTATAGATATCTCTTGGGCTCGTAAGTTTTTCTTACAGGTCATAGGAAACCATGCTCCAGCCTTGACAGAAGCATCATTGGCTACAACTACACAGAGTCTACCAGCAATAGTCCCTAATCCAGTGACCACTCCTGCGGCAGGACATCCACCTACATCTTGGTACATCTCGTAGGCAGCAAAAGCGCCTAATTCTAAGAATTCAGAGTCCTTATCTATAAGATGCGCTACTCTTTCTCTGGCGGTCATCTTACCCTTGGTTCTTTGCTTCTCCAGCTTCTTTTCACCACCTCCAAGGTATATTTTCTCTAGTTTCCTGTTCATAGCAGAAATGGAAAGTTTCATCTCATCCTCATTTTTGCTATGTTCTATATTTATCTTTTTAGTCACGTATATTAATTATGCTACAATATTACACTTCTGTAATGGTGATTGTTGTAATTAGGTGCTCTTCTGGTAAGTCTTTTTGTCGATAACCATTTTAGCGATGATTTCTTTAAGGATTTCAGATGTACCTCCACCTATAGGACCTAATCTACTATCTCTAAGCATTCTGGCAAGTGGATATTCTTCCATGTAACCATACCCACCTAGAAATTGCAAGCAGCTATAGATGACTTCATCCGCTACTTTAGTAGATTGGAGTTTGGACATACTGGCTTCCTTAACTACATAAACACCCTGATCTAGATTTTTTGCCACCATATAGTTATACGCTTTGATGACATTAACTTCTGTAGCCATTTCACTCATACGATGTCTCAAGGCCTGGAATCTATCTATGGTCTGACCGAAGGCTGTTCTTTCCGACATATACTGGAGGGTGTACTCTATAGCGTATTCAGCACGGGCATGGGCATTAATTCCCATGATTAGTCGCTCCAAGGCAAAGTGCTGCATCACATAATAAAAGCCTTGACCTTCTTCTCCCATTAGATTGGAAGTAGGAATTTTCACATTATCAAACGCAATCTCACCTGTGTCTGAAGCTCTCCATCCTAACTTATCTAGTTTGGATGAAGAGACACCTGGTGTATCTCTATCTATAAGGAAGACTCCCATCGATTTTGGATTGTCCTCATAATTTACTTTTGCAATGACAACGAGATAGTCAGAGTATACACCATTTGTGATAAAGGTTTTTGATCCATTGATTATGTAATGGTCTCCTTCCTTAATAGCAGTGGTTCGCATGGCACCTACATCTGAACCGCCAAATGGTTCTGAGATGCATAAGCAACCAATCATTTCTCCTGCTATACTAGCTGTAAGATATTTCTGCTTTATCTCTTCAGAGCCTTCCTTAAGCAGGTGAGTCATAGCCAAATAGTTATGAGCCCACATGGCAGCTGCAAAACCTCCAGAGTTAATGCGCTGCATTTCTTCCAGCCAGACAACCAGGTAAAATATATCTAAGTCTAGTCCACCATATTCTTCAGGGTATAAGATGCCGAAGTATCCCATTTCTCCAAACTTAGGCCATATATCTCTTGGTATAGTCCCTGTTCTCTCCCATTCATCTAGATGTGGCACAACCTCTTGCGCCAAAAAGGACCTGAATCCTTCTCTAAATAATTTATGCTCTTCTGTAAAAAATGAATCTAACATTCTGTATTTATTTTTAATTCTATATCAAATGAGATGTTGTAGTTCTATATAGTTTTTAATACTTACTCCTGGTTGAGTAAGAAACTTGTCTCCAAAATATTCGTTGAATGCAAGCATGCCCTTCTCTGTAAAGTGTGGATATATAGTGCTCCAAACCATCTTCTCAGGATTTTCTCTTCCAACAGCTCTTACTGCTTGTTGTGCCACCCAGTAGTAAGTAATTAGCCAGGCATTGACAGAAAGCATATAATATAATCCATCATGTGGCTCTTCTTTTACATTGCCGATCTCTATGCCATAAGCAAAAGTCTGCAGGTTACGTTTTATAACTTCCTTTGACCAGTTGGCTAGGATAGACTTTATAGAGTCATGCTCTAGAACAGACATATCTCGGAATATAAATGGGTATCTCTCCTGTAATGAACGACAGGTCCTGATATCCAAACTCAAATTGAAGAAAGCTGGAAAGTCAACTCTTCGCTTTTGATATCGCTGAATATCCTTTATCATTCTAATGGATATATCGTATAGTATATCGTCCTTGCTTTTGTAATGGTAGGCCAGATTACCTCTACTCATGTTGCATATCTGCGCCAAATCAGCCAGTGAGTGTGTATGATAGCCTGTGGCATTAAAGGCATCTACAACAGTTGCTATAATCCGGTCTCTGGTCTTCATTGATTATTAAAGACCAAATATAATTATATTTTTTAGTCGTTCTTGACTAAAAAAGAGTGATAATTTAGTTTTTTACGATAAATGTCTTTGATTAATTAAATTTTATTAGAAGTAAAGGACTTTAAGACCATGCATAGATTTATTATGTGTTTCAAAGCAAGACTGAGAGGAATACATGGAAGCTTATGAGATTTACAATAATATCTTGACGAATTCTGATGTAGATTTAATAGAAATAAATCTGGAGTAAATATTTTTTAAAAAGGTGGTCAACTTCGCGCCACGAACAAGTGACCAATTTTTTAGTGTAGCTTAAATGCGCTATTCAGTAAAGTTAATTGTTACGAATGTCAATTATAAGTCTGAATGAACAGACGTTCTCTATTTCATTGATTCAGACTAGAAAAATAAGACCCTGAGCACAAAACTGCAATTCCTAACAAATACCTAAAGCTTGGTAACATTTTCATAAATTAAGTTAGTTAATCTTAGTGTAGTCGTTATATTGTTTGATATTGAACTATGCTAACCCAGAAGACTATAATATCGAGCCTTATTCCACTGGTGCTTGTATTATTTTGTTTTTTTTCGTGTCATCAATTATTTGCTGATACTTGTGAGGAATCTTCTGTTACTGAATCTGCTCTGGAAATTGCATATAACTTAATTTCTACAAATGAGTCATCTCAGACAATAAGGTTCTGTGACTCAATATTGCAAGTATTGAACGCCGAGAATTTGGAGCATTGCCCGATAGCCTTATGGATCTCATTGGAAAAGGGACAAGGGCTGGAAATGGAAACAGATTTTCAGCAAGCGCTACAACTTTACTACCAAATCATAGAAAAAGCACAGTCACAGGAATTCTGGGAGATAGTTGCAAATGCCTACATTTCTATTTCCAGATCTCATGAAATATTAGGACGGACTAATGATTGTAGAAGGAATCTGGAATTAGCGAAGGAGTATATAGAGAAGTATAATTTAAATAAAGTACGCGGAAGATATTCCATAAGGGCTTCATCATTTCAGAGAATCTATGCAAGTATAGACACAGCAAGAACACTAGCTCGAGATGGCCTGGTATTTGGACAGAAGTATGGCCCAGAAAGATATTTGGTAGATGCTCATTTGCTTATGGGAATTATTACTCCTGAAATAGATTCATCTGTTTATTATTTTCAAAATGCTATAGAACTGTTTGTCGAAAGAAAAGATTATGAAGCAGCAGCATCTATGAGTACGAATATCGTTTCTCGATATATTAGGCTAGAGGCGTATAATAGTGCATTGTCAGAACTAAAGAATAGCGAGTCATATATCAGTTTACTCAATAAGGAATCTAAGGGCTATTCAAGTTTTATGTCAAGATATTGTGAGAGCAAAAGTTTGTTGTTTGAAAAATCCGGTAACTTAGACTCATCGCTTTACTATCTGCAAAAGAGTATAAATTTCGAAAGACAGTCTAATTGGATAGTAGATCAAGAAGAAGTCAGCAAAAATGCTGTTGCCTTTGCCATAGAAAGAGAGAAGCTTAAAACCTCAGAATTAGAGAGGACAGCAAAATTTCAGCGGACGGGTAATATTTTATTGACTTCTCTGGTGTTTTTATCCTTTGTTTTTGGAATAATACTTCTGAATAGAAGAAGGAAAATTGCACAGCAAAATGCAGTCATCTTGCAGCGTAATAAGGAACTCAGCCAGTCACTAAGCAAGCAATCTTTACTCTTGTCAGAAGTCCATCATCGCGTTAAGAATAACTTACAGCTTGTAATTAGCCTTTTGACACTTCGTAGTCAAGAGGCCAGTGGAAATCATGAATATCAATTGCTCAACGAAGTATCTAATAAAGTAAGGAGTATATCTCTGATCCATGAGCAACTATATGGAGAAGAAGAATTTGATAGAATAGGGATAAAGTCTTATATCAGTTCATTATGTAATCACTTCTATAGATTGCATGAATCGAAGTCAGATTTAGAATTTAAAGTTCACACAAAGGAGTTCCACTTTAATATAGATACAGTTCTGCCTCTAGGTATTATATGTGCTGAACTTATAAGTAATTCGTTGAAATACGCCAGTCAAGAACAGCTAGTTATTACAATCAGAGTGGAGAAAATAGATCAGAAATATGTACTTAGCTATGCTGATAATGGCGTAGGATATGATTTGGATAAGTTTAAGTCAAAGAGAAAATCAATGGGAATGAATCTCATAGAGAGTATGGTACGTCAACTTAAAGCTGAGCATAAATTTTACAATGATCTAGGTGCAAGTTTTAATATAATGTTTGTAGAAAAGCGTATTTCTGATTACATAAAATAGCTTATTTCGATACATTTATCTTACTAAATACTTCTTCTTTTTTTGATCTGCTCACTGGAATTTTTATCGAATCTCGCAATATTAGATACTTCGCAGTCCATTTTGTTATGTGTTTGCTGTTTATGATAAAGCTGCGGTGACATAAGACCAAAGAGCTGTCGTTTATTTTTTCCAAAATATTATTTAGTGTACTTCTTAGTGTTATTACCTTATCATTAACAATATGGATGTTAATGTAGACATGATCGGCTTTTATAAATAGAATGTCTTCTACTGCTACTTGATGATTTTGTTTTCCATCACTAATGATTGCTTGGGTAATGTTTGTTGTTCCTGATAACTGAGCTACTGTTTCTATAGTTGTCCAAAGAGTTTCTTTTACGATAGGCTTGGTCAGATAGCCATTTGGTTTATTTTCTAAAGCTTGGTTAAGGATGTCATTGTCGAACTGACTGGTAAGGAAGATAAAGGGAGGAGAATTTTTCTGTTCTCTCAAGAATCTACTAAAATCTATACCTGACTTTTTTCCATAGAGTCGTATGTCAAGTAAGATGAGTTCAGGCTTGTTGAGAGCATATTCGCTGACCGCTTCTTCATAAGAGATAGCAATACCACTAACCGTGTGACCTCTTTCTGTGAGATATAACTTAACCAGATTGGCGATGAGAATCTCATCTTCCACTATTAGAATAGACAGACTTTTCATAAGTTCCTTGGGGGTAACTTTATAGAATCATTGTAGATTCATAACTTAACATTAAAACAATATTTTCATTTTGCATGAAAAGAAGTCAAGTTCATCTTAGAAAATCATAACTTTTTTGGGGTATAATGATTACTAATTAAATAAGACTTCCTATAGCTATATTGCTAAATAGAAGAAAAGGTGACCACTTAGGAGAAATTATCCTTTTACTATATTGGATTACCTGGAATTATTTTATGAGAATTAATTTACTTGCTTGAATACTGCCTCATATCTAAATCTTCTGACATTAACTGACCATTAGCATTAGACAGTATTGTCTTCTGGTCCAAGAAATATGACTCGCCTTATTATTGGGCTGGATTCATTCTGGTAAACTAGCCAAAAGAGTCTTACCCATGCAGACTCTCATTTAGTTCTATGACCTTTGTGTTTGGCCTAGCTACGATTTTTCCGTTAAGAGAGTCTTGTATGTAGAGTAGGTAATCTTTACCGTTGAGATCAGCTCCCTTGACGATATTCTCTCCTTCCGCAACCACTTGTCCCTTCATATTTATTGGCTCTTTCTTATCATTGTATAGAGAGACCTTCGCGGCTGCCGTGACATAGACACCTGCGGCCACAGTACATCCGTCGCCCAGAGAAATACCTGTACCTGCATTGGCTCCTAGCAGACATTGCTCTCCTATAGAGATGACATTTTTGTTCCCTCCAGAGAGTGTACCCATTATAGATGCGCCTCCACCTATATCTGTTTTGTTGCCTACAACCACGCCAGCTGAGACTCTACCTTCTATCATAGCACTTCCTAAAGTGCCGGCATTAAAATTCACAAACCCAGCGGGCATAACTGTTGTGCCAGGACTAAGGTGTGCTCCTAGTCTAACCTTGGAGCCTTGTACTATCCTGACACCTTCAGGTACATGGAAATTGACCATATAGGGAAACTTGTCTACATGACTGACAACGAGTTCTTCTCCTTTAAAAGTCCACTTCACTTTTTCAGAGGCAAGGTCTTTAGGTAGAATTGGCCCTTTGTTTGTCCAAGCAATATTATTCATTTTGCCAAAAATGCCACTGCAATCCAAGTCGTGTGGCCTTACGTGTAACTGTGACAGACACTGTGTCTTGAAGTAGCCTTCCTCTGGAGATTCCACTCCCTTATTTGTCTCGTACATAAAGTAGCAAATGATATCTGTCTCATGGTAGGCATTTAAATCTGGAGGCATTTCTGATAAGGTCCTTATCAATTCTATATTAGGATGGTCTTTGCCGTCGTTATTAAATGGTTCGAATTTTTCAAGTGCTTGCTCTAAAGCGGTTAAAGAAGTAACTATGTAACCACTTTCATATTTGCCATAGCTAACTACATCATGGAGTACTGCTGCAGTGCCAAAGGCAGCACCATAATTTATATGGGGATAGAATACTTCAAGTGTATTATCTCCTTTTTTCTTTCTTATTCCTAGAGCAAAGGCGACTGGTTTTTTGTATCCATTTCTGGATTCTACTGAACTGACATAATCTTTAAAATCTTGAATAGTATTCATAATCTACAGGTTCTTTTTCTTGTGGATATATAAAGGGTGGCAAAAGTACTCACTCTAAGGATTAAAATGAATAATAAGATTGGAGTTTTGATTCAGAGATATGACTTTGTGTTAAGGATATACTCAATACCCCAACAATTCATCCACCTTTACTCTCACCTTATCAGCAGAAGGAATCATTGTCTGTTCTAATGTACTGTTGAGAGGGATCGCAGGCATGTCTTCTGACCCAATGCATTTAATTGGCGCATCTAAAGACTCAAAACAATTTTCTTGTATTAATCCTGCCAAACTTCTGGCAAAAGAATTGCTCACGGGCTCCTCAGTCACCACGAGGCAGCGATGGGTCTTGCACACTGAGTCAAATATCGTTTCTTTATCTAATGGGTGTATCGTTCGTAAGTCTACAATCTCTACTTGTTCCTTTATGTCTTTAGTTGCATTTAATGCCCAATGTACCCCTATCCCGTAGGTGACGATAGTTAATCTGGAATCATTGCTTGATTGAACCTCTTGGGTTATATTAGCCTGACCGAGTGGTAAGATATAATCTTCAGCAGGCATAGTCGTTTTAGCCATATCCGTACCAGGAACTTTAGACCAGTATAACCCTTTGTGTTCCAGAATAACGACTGGATTAGGATCATGGTAGGCCGCTTTCATAATTCCTTTGAGATCAGCACCATTAGAAGGGTAGGCGACTTTGATGCCTCTGATATTGGATAGCACTGATTCTACACTGGAGGAGTGATAGGGGCCACCACTACCGTAGGCACCTATAGGTACCCGTAAAATCATACTGACTGGCCATTTGCCATTAGAGAGATAACATGAGCGACTGACCTCTGTAAAGAGTTGATTGAGTCCAGGCCAAATGTAATCTGCAAATTGTACTTCGACGATTGGCTTAAGACCGACAGCAGACATACCTACAGTAGATCCAATTATATAAGCCTCTTGTATCGCGGTATTAAAGACTCGATCGTCTCCAAATTTTTGCGCTAAGGTGGCTGCTTCTCTGAATACACCTCCCAATCTTGCACCTACGTCCTGTCCGTAAAGCAAACATTTTTTATCAGCCCGCATCAATTCTTCTACGGCTATCAAAGCACAGTCTACCATGACCACTTTATCAGCGCCTTCAGGAGCACGAGAACCTGTTTCTTCTATGATCGGAGTCGGTACAAAATCATATGTGAATAAATCCTCTGGCTTTGGGTCATCGGCAGCTACAGCTTTTTCAAAGTCAGATTTGACATGTTCTTTTGCTCCTTCTCTGATTTTTTCTATCTCTCCTTTTTTGAATCCTGCTTTCTTCAACTGAGCCTCTAGTACAGGGTAAGGGTCTCTACTTCTGGATTCTTCCAAGTCATCTCTATACCATTCCATACGGACACCAGAAGTATGATGATTGAGCAATGGCACTTTTGCATGAATTAATATTGGTCTCCTTTCTTCTCTAATAATTTTAATAGCTTTTTCTACTATATTATAACATTCAGTAAAGTCAGCGCCATCTATGCTAAAGCAAGTCACTCCATCAAATCCCTGTATATATTTTGAAGCATCTTGTGCTCTGGTCTCAGCGGCATTGGCTGAGATATTCCATCCATTATCTTGTACTAGATATAGAATGGGTAATTGTTTCAGTGCGGCCATCTGAAATGCCTCTGCTACTTCACCTTCTGTGACAGAAGCATCTCCAAGACTGCAAACAGTTATTGGCCTGTCACCCTCATCTAGTCCTAGTTGCTCTTTGTATCGCATACCCATAGCAGTACCCGTAGCAGGGATAGCTTGCATGCCTGTAGCAGAAGAGTTATGAGGTATTTTGGGTTTGTCTTCATCTTTAAGGCTAGGGTGACTGTAGTAAGTGCGACCTCCTGAGAAAGGGTCATCTTTTTTGGCTAATAGCTGTAACATTAGTTGCTCAGGAGTAACACCTAAGCCAAGTAGCATAGCATCATCTCTGTAATAGGGGAAAGCATAATCCTGTGATTCTAGTTGCATACCTACAGCTAACTGTATAGCTTCATGACCTCTAGAGGTGGCATGGACGTACTTAGATACTATCTTAAAATTCTCTTCATATAACTCAGCCATTGATTTGGCAGTACTCATCAGTAGATAGCCTTTGGCCAATATGTCCTTGTCTAAGGTGTTTTTTGATTTTTTCTTAGCCTTTAATTCCTGAGTCTTCATTGGGATAATTTTCTTATTACACATTCTCTAAAATTGCCGCATATCCTTGACCAACTCCTACACACATAGTCACTAATGCATATTTCTTATTGGTAAGATTTAATTCATGTGCAGCAGATAATGTAAGTCTTGTTCCTGTCATACCTAGTGGATGTCCGATTGCTATAGCACCTCCATTGGGATTGATGCGAGGGTCGTCGTCCTTAAGTCCCCATTCTCTGATGCAAGCCAATGCTTGAACAGCAAAAGCTTCATTGAGTTCGATGACATCAATGTCATCCATGGTTAAATTAGCTTTTGCCAATGCTTTTTCTGTAGCTTTCACTGGTCCTATTCCCATTATGCGAGGTTCGACACCTACGACTGCTGATGAAACGATGCGTGCCATTGGCTTAAGACTGTAATCAGTAATCGCTTTTTCCGAAGCAACGATAACCGCCGCTGCCCCATCATTCAATCCTGAGGCATTGCCAGCGGTGACAGTGCCTCCTTTTCTAAAAGCAGGTCTTAATTTAGCTAGAATATCAGTAGTGGTTGTCGGTCTGATAAATTCATCTTGCTCAAAAGAAATTGGATCTTTTTTTCTCTGAGGTATAGATACAGGAATAATCTCTTTGTCTAATCGACCGCTATTTTGTGCTTTACCCGCCTTTTGCTGAGACCATGCGGCAAACTTATCTTGATCTTCTCGGCTGATATTAAATTTGTCATATAGATTTTCTGCTGTCATACCCATGCCATCTGTCCCATACATCTCATGTAATTTGGAATTAACAAAGCGCCAGCCGAAACTGCTATCATGCATCTGAGCATCTCTCCCAAAAGGTTTGGAAACTTTCGATATTACCCATGGGCCTCGAGTCATATGCTCCACACCTCCTGAAATAAATAAATCTCCATCACCTGCCTTGACAGCTCTATTGGCGTGAATGATGGAAGAAAGTCCTGAAGAACACAAGCGATTTACTGTTTCACCAGGTACTGTGTAGGGTAGTCCTGCTAGGAGCAAACACATTCTAGCCACATTCCTATTATCCTCTCCAGCTTGGTTGGCACAACCTAGAATAACATCATCATATGCTGATTTAGGAATGGATGGATTTCGATCTAACAAAGCCCTGATTACATGGGCTCCTAAGTCGTCTGTCCTGATGGGGGAAAGCGTGCCAGTAAACTTTCCGATTGGTGTTCTTATCCCGTCTATTATGTATGATTCCATATTTCTCAAATATAACCAAACTAACAACTGTTTGTTAGCTGAGTAGTTGGGTAATTACCATTAAGCTAGTAATTAGCTAAATAGCAGAAATACCTATTTTGAAAATATATATTTAGGAGTGTTAATTTGACTCGGTAATGAAAGCATTAGAAATCAATCAGATATGACAAAAGCAATCTTCTTCGACATGAACGAAACCTTATTGAACTTGAGTTTACTCAAGACGCATTTTGATAAGCACTTCGATGATAAGTATGCGCTGAGGTATTGGTTCATGAAATTGCTACATAGCTCTACTGTCATGGGTATTATGGATACTTATCTCAATTTTGGAGAACTGGCTGGAGTTGCATTAGAAAATCTTTTTCATGAAAACAACAAACAGCTGAGCCCAGAATCCAAAACTGAGATACTTGGTGGATTTAAAAGCTTACCTGCTTATGATGATGTCATACCTGCTCTAGATAATCTGAGAGAACAAAATATCCGTGTTGTTGCCATTTCAAATTCATCCTTAGAAATGATAAAAGAGCAACTGACCAATGCAGGTATTATTGACAAATTTGATGCTTATTACTCTGTAGATAGTGTCGCAAAGTACAAGCCTTTCAAAGATATTTATCAGGCAACGGCTAAGCAGGAGGGATTAGAAATAGAAGATGTCGTGATGATTGCATCACACGATTGGGATTTGTTTGGAGCTAAGAAGGCAGGACTGCGTACGGCTTATATAAAAAGGAAAGAAGCGCTTTACCACCCGTATTACGAGCAAGCAGATTTTCAAGACACAGACTTAAGTAGCTTAATTACTCAGATAATTAAAAGTAAGCCATCTTGATTTGCATGAGTTATTACACAATCTTTTTGGCAACTTCTTTCAGCGAATCTACATTATGTGCTGACCCAAAAACATCTATGTAGGGCATGCAGGTTTTCATACCTGCAGTATCAGGTTTGTAGTTGGGGTTACCAGCGAGAGGATTGAGCCAGATAATTTTTTTGCTCTTTTTATGTATTTTAATCATAGCCTCTTCCAACTCCTCAATATTTCCAGTATCCCAACCATCACTCATTATCATCACCACTGAGTTATTATAGATTTGATGACTATAGAATCGGGTAAATTCTGAAAAGGACTGGCCTATCCTTGTACCACCCGACCAGTATGGCACTTGACTAGAGAGGTTGTTGAGTACTTGCTCGTAGTCCCCATCTCTTAGTATTCTTGTCAAAGAAATCAATCGTGTACTGAATACAAAAGTCTTTAACGAGAATACGGTTTGCTGGAAGTTATACATAAACTCTATCAGGAACTGACTATACAGTTCCATCGATTTACTCACATCACATAAGAGTATGAGATTAACTTTTCTTTTCTGTTTTTCTTTGAAGTAAAATCTATTGATTTCTCCACCTTGACGCAAGGCGCTTCTGATGCTCAACTTTAGGTCTATGTTTTGCTTCTTGTTAGAATGTGTCCAGCGTCTGTTATAACTTACCGATAATCGTCGTGCGATTAATCTTATAATTTCTTTTAATGAAGAATGCTCATTTTTCAAGAACATAGAAAAGTCTTTTTGGCCGAGTGCTTCCAAAGCACTATGCGCAGAAATTTCCTTTTCCGTACTTATTTTTCCATTGTACAACCAGTCTTTGAGCTCATAGATAGAAGGGGCCGATTGGGTTCGTTTCTTTTGAGGTTTGGTTTCTTCTTCTGTTTTTGTTTTACTGTTTTCTGCATGTGCTAATTTTTTCCAGTACTCCCTGTACAACTCATCGAAAACCAGAAGTTGCTTTCTGTTTTTGACAAATAGGGCTCTGTATAAATCTTGCTGCTGACTGAATGACTCTGGTATGTTTGACTTATAGGTGGTGAGTAAATCATAAATATCATCATGTCCAATATAAAAACTATGTTCTCGCAGAAATCTTCCGAATTGTATGACATGTTCAGGAATAGAAGTTTGTCTTTCTACTTGAAACTCCATCAATTGGCTTTGAAAGTGACACCAACTTCATCAAACAATTCTTGCAGCGACATCTGAGCCTGTCTGACATCCTGCCAATCTTTCAACACTACACCAAGAGTCGATTCCACTACTTCCTTATCCAGATGCTCTATGTGCATAGCTGCCAAAGCCGTAGCCCAATCCAAGGTTTCTGCAATACCAGGGAGTTTCTCTAGTTTCTTCTTTCTTAAAGCCATCATGAATTTGCAAATCTGTTCTGCCATCTGCTCATTAACCTTTGGCACCTTAGTTTTGACGATTTCTAATTCCTTTTCGAAAGTCGGATAGTCTATCCAGAGATAAAGACAGCGTCGTCTGAGTGCCTCAGACAGCTCACGTGTACGATTGCCAGTCAGTATGACGTATGGGATAGACTTGGCCTCTATAGTACCCATCTCTGGAATAGTAATCTGCCAATCAGAAAGCAATTCCAAAAAATAGCTTTCGAAGGCTTCATCGGTCCTGTCTATCTCGTCTATCAGGAGCACTGGAGATTTCTCTTCTTGTATAGATTCCAGCAGAGGTCTTTTCAAAAGAAAGGCATCAGAAAAAATTGTTTGCTCTTTTTCCTGAAGGGATTGAGCTGAATGCTCATTCATTCTGAGATAGAGTAATTGTCTCTGGTAATTCCATTCGTATATGGCATGATTGGCATCCATGCCTTCATAACATTGTAGTCTGATAAGTTTGGTGTCCAAGGCTCGGCACAGCACTTTAGCAATTTCTGTTTTGCCTACGCCAGCAGGACCTTCTACCAGCAGGGGTTTTTTAAGCAACATGGAAAGATGCAGAGACATGGCCACAGTGCTATCAGTGATGTAGCCTTGTTCTTTAAGGAGCTGAGAGATATGGTTCTGGGACTTATTATCCATTGTGCTAAAATGTAAAAAAACCCAGTAAACATTTACCAGGTTTTTTAAATTTCAGAAATATTTTTTGCCTAGCCAGCATTAATTAATGCTCTTTTAGCGATAACACCAGCCAAATGTGTTCTGTACTCTGTAGAGGCGTAGTGATCGCTCATTACGGATACACCATCAGTGAGATCACCCAAAGCAGCTGTTATATTGGCTTCATCGAGTGCACTGCCTTTCAATGCAGTCTCTACCTTCATGGCACGGTATGCCCAATCTGCAACACCAGTTACTCCTATACGTACTGTACCTGCATTGCCACCAAGCATCTCGGCTGCTACAGCTACACCTACTATGGCAAAGCGAGAAGCAGGTTGTTTGAATTTCACATAATTAGAATTCTTATTGAATGCCGTCTTAGGAATGCTAATAGCAGTAATGATTTCACCTTCTTCTAAAGCCGTTTCGTAGAAGCCCTTAAAGAATTGATCCACATCCACAGTTCTTTTTCCATCCTTATTTTGAATCTGGATACTAGCATCCGCTGCTAATAATACTGCTGGCCAATCAGCAGAAGGGTCAGCATGGGCTATACTGCCACCGACAGTGCCACGGTTTCTAACTTGGATATCACCGATCTCTTTTGCAGCCTGCACCATCATCGGGCAATGTTCTGCAAGAGCTGCACTGGCTGCAATATCCGCATGCGTAACGCCTGCACCTATCGTTATGGATTTTTCATTGTCCTTGATGGATTGGATACTCGATATTTTTGAGATGTCTACCAAAGTTGCTGGGGCATTGAGCCTGAGCTTCATAGCTGGCAACAAACTTTGTCCTCCACCTAATACTTGTGCCTCACCGTCTAGCAGGCCAATAGCTTGATCTATCGAATCTGCTTTTTTATATTCAAATGATACTGGTATCATAACTTATTTTTTGTCTTTTTAATTAATTTATCACCTATTAGAATTACAATTAGGATTGCATCGCTTTCCAAACTCTCTCAGGAGTCAATGGCATTCTAATATCTTTCACCTTGTGTCCACTCTTCCAGAGTGCATCGATAACCGCATTGACTACCGCTGGAGTGGATCCTATTGCACCAGCTTCTCCTGCACCTTTCACACCTAAAGGATTATGTGGACATGGTGTCACGGTTCTGTCCACTTCAAAGCTCGGAAAGTCATCCGCACGAGGCATGCAGTAATCCATGTAACTTCCATTTATCAGTTGACCTGACTCATCATAGATGGTGCCTTCGTGTAAGGCTTGCCCAATTCCCTGTGCAACGCCACCATGTATCTGACCATCCACAATCATCGGATTGATGACATTACCTACATCGTCTACTGCAATAAATCGTTTAAGTTTTACAGCACCAGTTTCTTTGTCTATTTCGACTATAGCTATATGGCAACCAAATGGGTAAGTGAAATTTGCAGGATCATAAAAACTACTAAAGTCCAAGCCAGGTTCCATGCCCTCAGGATAATTATGTGGGACATATGACGTTAGAGACACATCTCCAAAAGCTACAGATTTATCCGTTCCTTTTACTGTCCACTTGCCATCTTGATAATCCAAGTCATCAGGTGCCGCCTCTAACATATGCGCAGCAATCTTAGCTCCTTTTTCCAGAACTTTATCTATCGACTTTACAATCGCACTTCCTCCTACTGCCAAACTCCTCGAACCATAAGTACCCATACCAAAAGCCACTCTATCAGAATCACCATGAATGATTTCGACGTCCTCTATAGGAATGCCCATTCTATCAGCGACAACCTGTGCAAAGGTGGTTTCATGCCCTTGGCCATGCGAATGAGATCCAGTATAGACACTGACCTTGCCGGTAGGTTGTACGGTCACCTGAGCGGATTCAAATAATCCTGCTCTTGCACCCAAAGCGCCGACTACTGCTGACGGTGCTATACCGCAAGCCTCGATATAGGTCGAAAATCCTATGCCCAAATATTTTCCATTGCTCTGAGCCGCTTGCTCTTCTCTGAATTTTTCGTAGCCTACCATCTCCAAGGCTCTCTGGAGTACAGGTCCATAATTGCCACTGTCATATTGGAGTGCCACTTGGGTCTGATATCCTTCTTGTTTTACACCATCAAAAGCTGGAATAAAATTCTTAGCTCTTATCTCTGCAGGATCCATATCCATTTCCAATGCTGCTAAATCTACCAATCGCTCGATAAGGTAGGTAGCCTCTGGTCGGCCTGCCCCTCTGTAGGCATCGACAGCATTAGTGTGGGTGAAGGTCGCTGTAACGTCCACGTTTATTTTTGGCGTGGTATAAACGCCTTGCAATAAGGTGCCATGTAGATAGGTAGGAACTGCTGGTGCAAACGTAGATAAGTATGCACCCATGTTGGCATAAGTATTTGCCTGTAGAGCTACCATCTTTCCTTCTTTATCAAAACCCATCTTTGCATGCGTAACATGATCTCTACCATGTGCATCTGTCATAAAGGCTTCACTTCTATCCGCTGTCCACTTGATAGGTCTGCCGACAATCTTTGAAAGATAAATGATTAAGGCTTCTTCAGCATAGTGAAATATCTTACTTCCAAATCCTCCTCCTACATCGGGAGCAACGACACGTACTTTATGCTCAGGTATGCCTAATACAAAGGCACACATTAATAATCTAATAAGATGTGGATTCTGCGTGGAGGTATACAGGGTATATCTTTCATAGGCTGTATCATAGTGACCTATTACAGCTCTAGGCTCTATCGCATTAGGGACCACCCGTTGATTTGTAAATTCTAACTCAGTCACATGGGCAGCACTAGCCAGAGCCGCTGCAACTTCATCTTTCGGATTGCCGAGTTCCCAATCAAAACAAATATTGCTTGGCACATCATCATGTACCAAGGGTGCACCAGATTCTGCAGCCGCTTTAGCATCGGTTACAGCCTCGTGCACATCATAATCTACATCGATGAGTTCTGAGGCATCTTTGGCTATGGCCCTGGATTCTGCAATGACGACTGCCACACCATCTCCCACATGCCGTACTTTCTTCCTGACTAGCAAAGGATGGGGAGGTTCTTTCATCGTTTCTCCGTTCTTGAAATTGACTTGCCAGCCACAGGGAACACCGCCGATGGCTTCAGGAATGTCAGCACCTGTGTACACGTTGATCACACCTGCCATTTCCTTAGCGCCTTTTGTATCGATGTTTTTTATTGTCGCATGCGCATAAGGACTTCTTAGTATGTATGCGAAACACATTTGAGGTAGAACAATATCGTCAGTATATTTTCCCTCGCCAGTTATAAATCTTTTATCTTCTAGACGCTTGATGGGTTTACCTATATAATCTGTCATTTTTTTCTTCTTATTTTTTTTATCAATGATGAATGGGAATTATGCAGTAGTGCCCATTTTCTTGGCTGCATGCTGTATAGATTTGACTATGTTATGATAGCCTGTGCACCTGCAAAAGTTACCTTCCAAACCATGTCTGATTTCTTCTTCAGATGGATTTGGATTATTTTTTAAAAGGTCGGTGGCTGTCATCATCATACCAGGTGTACAAAATCCACATTGCAGACCATGTTCTTCTTTGAATCCTTCTTGGATAGGGTGCAGTTCACCATTTGTAGATAAGCCTTCGACGGTAGTAACTTCGCAACCATCCGCCTGAACGG
Source organism: uncultured Saprospiraceae bacterium (assembly GCA_964567435.1). Taxonomy (GTDB): domain Bacteria; phylum Bacteroidota; class Bacteroidia; order Chitinophagales; family Saprospiraceae; genus RFSX01. Next base: position 23,845 of record CAZMMQ010000015.1, read on the forward strand.
CTAGGACCATACAAGATTTGACAGCCTTACCATCTATGTGTACAGTACAAGCACCACAACTACCGGTATCACATCCTACATGCGTACCCGTAAGATGAAGACCTTCTCTGAGATGATCAACCAAAAGTGTCCTGCCCTCAACTTCACTTGCCTCCACTTTCCCGTTGACCGAAATTGAAATTTTATTCCCCATTTGTAATAGTTTTATCGTTTTTGAATTAGGTATATTTTAATAAAAAATTGAATTAAGCTATTTTGTCTGATTTTGTATTTTCAATGTGCTCATCGAGCGATGCAAATACCTCTTTGGTAATAACATTGGCGACACCAGACAAGACTCTTTGTCCAGTTCTAGCAATAAGTCCTGATAGCTTTGCTTTGCCGTCAAAATTCAATACTGTACTGCCATCATCTCCATCTTCCAAAATCATTTGCACTCTTACATTTGCATTGCCAATCCTGCTCAGCTGTTTCATTTCTATTGCAAAAGCATGTGGCTCATTCTTATCTACAACAGAAAGATCTCCTTTAAACTGTCCGCTTACAGGACCTATTTTGATTTTAGAAACCGTCTTGAAAGTATCATCTCCCTGGGCTTCCAGAGCAGATACACCAGGTGTGATCTTTGCTAAAACGCTAGGGTCCATCAGCAAATCCCATAGCTCCTTTTTTGATATTGAGAATGAATGATTGCCTTTAACTTCCATGTGCTTTGATCAAGATTAGGTTATGGAGGATATTATGTATCAGTAGAATATTACATATATCCTTCTGTATGACACAATTTAACAAAAGAAAAAGAATTTAAAAGATTATTTTTCCGAAATAATTTATGGTTTGAGTTGTAGACTACAAATGAGGGTTGTTTTATATATTGAATTTTAATTTGTTTATTCTTATTCATAAATACATCAAATTTTATTGTCATTTATGAATTCAAGCTTGAATCAGATTTCCGAAGATCTATTAAAGAAGTGCTATGACAGATAAAAACCTCAAAGAATATTGGAAGCAGAATCTCAGATACTTAGTCATCCTGCTAAGTATCTGGTTTTTTGTCTCTTATGGTTGTGGGATACTCTTTGCAGAAACATTGAATACGATTAAGATTGGTGGTTTCCCACTTGGGTTTTGGTTTGCTCAGCAGGGTTCTATCTATGTTTTTGTTGCCTTGATTTTCATCTACGTGCGACTGATGAATAAGCTCGATGTGAAGTATAATGTAGACGAGAAGTAACCCTAAAAAAACTAGATAAAAATGGACATTAAAACATGGACCTATATAATTGTCGGTGCCACATTTGCCCTTTACATTGGTATCGCTATATGGGCAAGAGCGGGATCGACTAAGGAGTTTTATGTTGCAGGTGGAGGGGTTTCTCCCTTAGCCAACGGATTAGCAACAGCGGCAGATTGGATGTCGGCCGCTTCTTACCTTTCTATGGCAGGGCTCATTTCATTTATGGGTTTTAGCGGAGCACAATATCTCATGGGATGGACAGGAGGATATGTGTTGCTCGCCTTATTGCTAGCACCATATCTTAGGAAGTTTGGGAAATTTACAGTGCCAGACTTCATAGGTGAGAGATACTACTCTAAGACCGCAAGAATGGTTGCCTTACTTTGCGCCATCCTCGTATCGTTCACCTATGTTGTTGGACAAATGAAAGGAGTAGGAGTGGCTTTTGCCAGATTTTTGGAAGTACCTTTCACGACAGGTATACTTATAGGAATTGCTATCGTCTTTTTCTATGCTGTATTAGGAGGCATGAAAGGCATCACCTATACACAGGTGGCGCAATATTGTGTCCTCATATTTGCATTTACCGTACCTGCAATATTTATTTCATTGCAAATGGTGGGTAATCCGATTCCACAATTAGGCTTTGGAGGAAAGCTGGCCGATGGTACTTACTTACTGGATAAGCTGAATATGCTCAGCGTTGACCTTGGCTTTGCTGAGTATACTTCTATGGGTATGCATGATAGAGTAAATATGTTTTTTATCACAGCAGCACTGATGTTTGGTACAGCCGGCTTGCCGCATGTCATCGTGAGATTTTTTACAGTTCCCAAAGTACGCGATGCAAGAAAGTCAGCTGGGTATGCCCTCTTATTTATAGCTCTATTATATACCACGGCACCTGCAATAGCCACATTTGCCAGAACCAACCTGATTCAGACAGTTAGCAATCAACCCTATGCAGAAATGCCTGATTGGTTTAGTAAATGGGAGAAATCAACCTTGATAAAATTTGAAGACAAAAATAACGATGGACTGATACAGTATGTTGCCGATGCCAAACAAAACGAACTGACCATAGACAGAGATATTATGGTATTGGCCAATCCAGAAATAGCCAATCTTCCAGCCTGGGTGATTGCACTCGTGATCGCAGGAGGACTTGCAGCGGCCTTATCTACAGCAGCAGGATTATTATTGGTTATAGCTACCTCTGTGTCACATGACTTATTGAAAAAGAATCTTATGCCAGCCATTTCTGAAAAAGGCGAATTACTAGCTGCAAGAATTTCTATCGCTATCGCAGTTGTAGCCGCAGGCTTTTTCGGAATGAATCCCCCTGGTTTTGTCGCCCAAGTTGTCGCATTGGCCTTTGGCTTGGCAGCAGCCTCTTTCTTTCCTGCCATCATCATGGGCATCTTTGACAAACGTATGAATAAGGAAGGGGCTATATCAGGGATGATTGTCGGCATACTATTTACACTGATATATATATGGTATTTCAAACCTCAACTTGGTGGACCAGGTACTCCTGAAGGCTATTGGTTTGGGATTAAGCCTGAAGGTATCGGTATCTTGGGAATGATGCTTAATCTTATAGTGGCCTTGGTGATTAGCCGCGTTACTGCTCAGCCACCTCAAGAGATACAGGAATTGGTGGAGGATATTAGAATACCTAGAGGGGCGGGTTCTCCAGGGGCGGTGCATTAGATATTGTAACACTTGTATTAAACCCGTGATATTTAAATTATGGCAAATTATATACATCTTATTGGTCTAATAAAATATACAAGTCAGAAGCTGAAATAATCAAAAGAATATTAGATACTCTTGCTCAATCACAAAGCGAATGAAGAGATAATAGAGAATCAAAAGATTGGGGTTAAATTTCGCATAAACAAATACCTAAGTGATTACATAGATTTCATTGTTATTCGAAGGAGGTGAATTCCTTAATGATATTCAGAAAATTTACAAAATCAAAAAGTATAATTACCATGTACATTGGATATCGGAGCCCAATTTTCATGCTATGCTAAAGAGGAGAAGAAAGAACAATGAAATCGCGAATAAATTAGAATTAATTTTTAATATTGATGTCCAAGCTTGTTTGTATATAGAAATTAAAAATGTAATCACGAAATTCAATTCCAAAAACAAAATAAAACATAAAGATTACTCTATAAATGAGCTTGTTGGATTAAATTCTCGCTAACATAAAAAGCTATTTTCTATGACCACTCAAATAAGAGACTTAGCCCATTATAAAGAGCTATATAAGCAAAGTGTAGAAACACCAGAAAAATTCTGGGACACAGAGGCCCAAACGTTCACTTGGTTTGAACAGTATGATAAAGTCTGTGAATGGAACTTTACAGAACCTAACGTGAAATGGTTCATCAATGGTAAGATGAACATAAGCTACAATTGTCTGGATAGACATCTGATAGACAAAGCAGATCAAGTGGCCATTCTTTGGGAACCTAATGAGCCAGATGAAGAAGCCGTTAAGTACACCTACCAAGAATTACATGACGAAGTCTGTAGATGTGCCAATGCCCTAAAAAGTTTTGGGATCGAAAAAGGAGACAGAGTCATAGTCTATATGCCGATGCTGGCCGAGCTGGCCATCGTGCTATTGGCTTGTTCTCGTATAGGGGCTGTGCATTCTGTAGTCTACTGTGGATTCTCGGCACAAGCTATTGCAGACCGGACCGATGATGCACAAGCTAAAATGATAATTTGCTCTGACTACAACAGAAGAGGCCCTAAAAATATTCCAGTAAAAGCTGTCGTAGACGAAGCGATGAACATCGGATGTAACAGTGTGGAGACAGTACTTGTGCACAGAAACACTGGAGGCGAAGTCAACTGGAGTGATGATACAGACAGATGGTATCATGAAGAAACATCTGACCAATCGCCTTTCTGTGCAGCTGAGGAAATGGATGCCGAAGACTTGCACTTTATTCTCTACACTTCAGGATCTACAGGTAAGCCAAAAGGTGTAGTACATACCTGCGGTGGGTACATGGTCTATGCTTGTTTTTCTTTCAGAAATGTATTTCAATATAAGCCAGGAGACATCTACTGGTGCTCCGCAGATATAGGCTGGATTACAGGCCATAGTTATATCGTCTATGGACCACTGCTTGCAGGGGCAACATCCTTAATGTTTGAGGGGGTGCCTACTTATCCAGATGCTGGCCGTTTTTGGGAGGTATGTGAAAAGTATAAAGTGACCCAGTTTTACACAGCACCTACTGCCATACGTGCACTCATGGCACATGGGAATGAATATCCAAACAAGTATGACTTGTCTTCTATAAAAGTATTAGGCTCAGTAGGCGAACCTATAAATGAAGAAGCATGGCATTGGTATGATAAAGAAGTAGGAAAAGGCAGAGCACCCATCGTAGACACCTACTTCCAAACCGAAAATGGTGGCATAATGCTGACGCCGTTCCCGGGCATTACAGACACGAAACCAACCTACGCTGCCTACCCTATGCCAGGCATCCAACCTATACTTGTAGACAAGGAAGGCAAAGAGATTACAGAAAACAATGTGGAAGGATTACTCTGTATAAAGCATCCGTGGCCGTCTATGCTCAGAACGACTTACGGCGACCATGAGAGATGCAGACAGATGTATTTTTCTACGTTTAAAAATCTGTACTTCACCGGAGATGGTGCACGGCGAGATGATGAAGGAAGAATCAGAATTATAGGCCGTGTAGATGATGTCATCAATGTGTCAGGACACAGAATGGGAACTGCAGAAGTAGAAAACGCTATCAACGAACATCCCAATGTTGTAGAATCCGCAGTCGTAGGTTATCCGCATCCTATCAAAGGCCAAGGCATCTACGCTTATGTCATATGTGTAGACAAGGAACTTGATGATGAATTTAGAAAAGAAATAAAAGACGTTGTCACCAAAGAAATAGGTCCAATTGCTAAGCCGGACCTTATTCAGTTTGTCACAGGTTTGCCAAAGACACGTTCAGGTAAAATAATGAGACGGATACTCAGAAAAATTGCAGCCAACGAATCTGATAAGATAGGTGATATAACAACTATAAAGAATCCTGAGGTTGTAGATTTGATTAAGGGAGGGGTACTGGTATAAACCTAGAGGAGAGCTGGTTAAAACTCAGCATGATGCGAATGTTCAGAATTGATTTCATATTTTACCATTGTAGGATAATATGGACACAAATCTTCAACCATAAATTATGTCTTTAAATCCAGAATCAAATCCTCCAAACTAAGAACTGTTTGTTAACTGAGAAGCTGGATAAGTTTCATAGAAAACCCAAACGGAAGGAGAGTACTGATTGTAATCTAACTTACAGCTATCACAGCGTTCCGCACTTTATATCTATAATGAAAAAGAGGCTGACACTAATGCATCAACCTCTTATTATAACTTATAGTATACTTACTTAGTAACAACGTATTCACATCTAGAGCTCTCATTGTCTACAGTAAATACAGAGCTAAGTGTCAAATCATTACCATCTAGATCAACAGATAGATCTAGAGTCAACGTACCATCAGAATCAGACATATCAACATTACATCCATCAAATGGTAATGGGTCAAATTCTGCTGTCGATACATCAGTTGCAATAAGAAAGACGATCATATCATCTCCTTCTGCTGTCACAGTTATTATCGCATCTGTTGTTTCGCCATTACAATCTTCTGTTCCTGTGTAAGTCCCAAGCCAATCAGCTTGAACACAATCATCGTCTCCTCCACATGAGGATAGAGTAAAAAGTAAAGCAAGAATTAAAAATAAATTCAGTTTCATAGTTGTGAAAATTTATATAGAATAATTGAATTAGTACTAGTTTTTGGTCAAATGGATTTCAGAAGTCAAAAAATAAGCTATAGGAAGATTGGAGTTGAAATTTCTATAAGCAAAGAGTTAATTGCTGTAAAGGTATGTAATAAATAAATATATATGTAATTTGTATATGTCTATATTGATGATGGTTTCTACATCATCTCTCTTCATAACATATACAACCTAAAAAGGGGCTGACACTAAATGTATCAACCTCTTGATATAATTTATAGGATAGTTATCTTGATTCTATATGTACACAACTTGTACTTGCAAAGCCTTTAACAATCAAATTGTTAAGTGTCAATGAATCATCCTCTAAAAATCTAGTAAAACTTTACTGTTCTATAGCTGCAGCCAAACCATCAGACAAAAATGCCATTCGTACTAATGTAGGGTCATCTAGTGTATGTAATCGAGCACCTTCCCCTGTTATGTCATAGACTTCTCCAGCTTCATCTTGGAAGATTTCTTGGATGTCTATTATAATATCTATTGGCTCAGATAAGTCGTTTACGTCAAGGGAGATTGGTCGCATAACGGCATTAGACCCAAGGTGTAAGGTGAATGATTCTCCATTATCAGTAATGCCATTTTGATTATAATCTATTATACCTTCCAATTTGATAAAGATGAAACTCTCCCATGATCTCCAATACTCTGCTGAGCGGGAAAGCGGGCTGGTAGATCTGTAATCTTCTGGAACAGTGGCATTTTGAGCTTCATTAAGACCAACATTAAAGCTAAGTTGGTTCACATTTGTAAGGTCAGTGCCACCTAAATTGACCATTAATCCTTCAGTTGCTCCTTCTAAACTGATGTGTGAATCTGTCATATCAAAATATTCTACTTCTGATATTGCCTCAGTATCTCCATTAGCATTTGATAGCGTTATATCAGACATAAAGAAGCTGACTCTTTTCATCTGCATGATTTCGCCATTGGGATAGGTGGCATCTTGAAACATAACTAATGGAGCTCCATCGTACTCCAATTTGAAATTTAATTCGACAGTTGAATCATTATCTGTACCACAAGAAATGAATAGCATGAGAATGAATAATGTGAATATGAAGAGAAGACGATGGTTCATAGTTTGATATTTGTTTGGAAAATGAACGTAAAAATTCATTGATTTGATTTGAAATTATGCAAGAATGAGATTTATATAAAGAATTAAGTATGGATGAAGACAAATCTGTAGTAAATCATAAGTTAATCATCAACAGGAATGGCACTTGTGTTCTTTCTTTCTGAAAGCGAAAATCTAGATTCAACCTTTCCAATATTGGGAATAACGGAGAGTTTTTCCATAATAAAAGTATTGTAGGCCTCTATATTTTCAAGTACTAATTTCAACATCACATCTGCATCTCCACTAATGTGGTGACATTCTATCACTTCTGGACATTGACAAACGGCCTCTATAAAGCTGTTCAATGCATTTTTACCATGCTGGCTTATAGATATATGTACGAAAACTGTTAGGCTTTTCCCAATCATTTTTTGGTCTACGATAGCCACGTATTTTTTAATTATACCACTGTTTTCCATTCTTTTTATCCTATCGAAAATTGGTGTTGTGGATAGATTAAGTTGGGAGGCCATGTCCTTTATAGTAGCTCTGCCATTATCTTGCATTATCCGTAGTATGGCTTTTTCAAAATCATCTAAATCTGCTTTCATAATTTTCTTCTTTGTAAATTGTCAATCACCATTCAAATAATAATATTATTACTTATAAGTCAACTATTAAGTAAATATATTCCTATTGTTTTTAACAAATAAGAAAATAATGACTCAATATGTTACTTATATGTAGTTTTATTACTTATTAATCGAGATAAATGAGCCGTATAACAAACTTAGATATAGACTCTATCAAGGAGAGCGACTTGCTAAAGGGATTCGATTTTAAAGCCTATGACGATGGTGACAGAGAGCGATGGCGAGCTCTGTTGGACGGTGTTCTTAGTGCCCAGCAGGGTATAGCTTGTGACTCTTATACCAATGGCATGACTGCATTAGGTGAAAGCTTTTCAGAATTGCCCAATCTGGAAGAGTTGAATCATAAGTTAGAGCAGCAAACAGGCTGGCGAGTGATGGCTGTCAATGGACTGCTCCCTTGCGAAGACTTTTATAAGTTGTTGTCCAAAAAGATATTTCCTTCGGCGACCTTTGTGAGAGATTGGCATTCACAGGCATTTACAGGATATCCCGACATCTTTCATGATGTAGTTGGGCATTTGCCATTATTCTTCGATAAGAAATTTTCTGATTTTGTTTCCAAGTCCTCTGGACTGATTTACGACATATTGAGAAATACACCATATGGAGCGGAAAAGGAAAAGATGATTCAAAATTTTAGCAGATATGGCTGGTTTACCTGGGAAGCAGGTCTTATCAAAGAAAACGGTATTCCTAAAGCCTACGGCGGCGCAATTTTGTCATCATCGGGAGAGACTGAGAATGTCAGAGTCAGTGGATTTGATAAGTTTGACTTACAAGAAGTCTTTAATCAATCATATACCGATAAGGAATTTAGTATCCGATACTTTATTATAGATTCTTATGATGATTTATTTGCTAGCTTAGAGCAAATCAAAAATCAATACAACATTGATAAGTCTATAAACTAAAGAAAGTCAATATGGCCTGGGAAGAAAGAGAAAATGCGCTGCATGCGACATTTGAATTCAAAGACTTCATCGAAGCTTTTGGCTTCATGACTGCTGTTGCTATGCTCGCTGAAAAACAAAACCATCATCCCGAGTGGCATAATGTATGGAATAAGGTGACTATTAAGCTTACTACTCATGATGCTGGCAATATAGTGACCGAAAAAGACAGACAATTAGCAGATTCTATTACCAATCTAATCAGTTCGTGATGGGCATATTTGCAGATGATTTAGATCTTATAAAACTGGCCATTGGTCTATTTTGGGCAATTTTGTTTCTACAATCGGGAATGGATAAAGTTTTGGATTGGAAAGGTAACGCCTCTTGGCTCACTTCACACTTTGGAAAAACATTACTCAAAGGCGTTGTCACGCCAATGCTTGGTATCCTTGCTCTTGTAGAGCTGGTAGCTGGCGGACTAAGTTTGGCAGGTGCAGTTCAGGTTGTCCTTTCTGGAAAATCATATTGGTTGAGTTTGGGTGTAATCACATCCATTGTAGCCCTACTCATGTTATTTTTTGGACAAAGACTAGCCAAAGACTATGATGGCGCAAAAACAATTAGTATATACTTTGGTGTTGCTCTATTGAGCTGCATGATACTCATTAATCACTAGTTATTTCAATCCTTAATCACATGGCCAAATCACAAATCAATATTTTCAAAGAATCTCTAATGCCATCAGGTGGCTATAAGGGCGGAAAGAGCAAAGCAGAAGTTGCTAAACTAATAGGCCGTAAAAAAGTATACAAACTCTCCTCCAATGAAAACTACCTAGGGCCTTCTCCCAGGGCTATAAAAGCAATGAAGGCTGAACTCACACAACTCAATATCTATCCTGAGCGAACTGATGCTACACTAAGAACCGCCTTGTCGACATTCTATGGAGGTTTACTCCAGCCCAACCAGTTTGTGACAGATAATAGTGGGGTAGCTCTATTAGAGATGATAGAGAGGGCTTTCTTGGTGCCTGGAAGTGAAGTGATTATCTGCAATCCTGCATTCAAGCCATACCACATGTTTGCCAAAAAAATGGGTGCAACTGTAAAGGATGTGCCATTGAAAGGCAAGTACTTTCGCCTAGATATTCCAGGTATACTAAAAGCAATTACAAAGAAAACCAGACTACTTTTTCTATGTAGTCCCAATAATCCAACGGGTACCCATATCCCCAAAGCACAACTTGATGAACTATTGCCACAAATGCCTCAGCATGTGGTTACTGTATACGATGAGGTATATTATCAGTTTGCTGATGCAGAAGACTTCACCACAGCACTACCATATGTGAAAGCTGACCTTCAAGTCATAGGTGTAAATAGTTTTTCTAAAGCTTATGGCCTTGCAGGTATGCGTATAGGTTATGGATATACAACAGAGAAGATTGCCAGATACATTGCACAATTATGTCGACCTTTCCATATCAACACGACTGGACTAGTCTCCGCAATAGCTGCTCTTGAGGATAGTAATCACATCAAGAAGACAGTGAGTATGGTTCTTGAAGAAAAGCATTATATATACCAAGGACTAGAAAAATTAGGTGTCAAATACTGGCCTACACAAGCCAACTTTATTACTATCAAACCTAAAATGAAAGACACGGTGCTAGAGATGGAAATGCTCAAGCAAGGCATCATGGTTAGACCAGTCGCAAACTTTGGTGCTAAGGGCTGTATTAGGGTGACTATCGGAGATCGTCAGGCTAATCAAGCCTATTTGAGGGCACTAAAGAAAGTCCTTTCTTAGGCATAAGAATTATGGTATAAGGATTTCTAGATTACCAATACACCTATTTATTTGTAAAAAAATAGTTACCATCCAGCAAAGAATGAAAAATAGATGATTCTGTAAAAAAATCAACATAAAACATTTAAAGATTGTCATTCCATGACTAATTCTATTAGGGATGTTTGTGTTTAGTCAATGAGAATTGTATGTTTCAAACCTCCCTATCTTTTCAAAGGCATTAGCTTTTGATTTATTAGTAGGAATTCCAATTATATACTACATTTTACAGAACAAGCTAATTCCTGATATAGGAAATTGTTTAAGATGTTCACTGTATGTCTCTTTATTTCGACATTACTCATAAAGTCTTTGGGATACAGAAGGAATACGAATCAATTGGCTTATACGTTGATAAATCTGAACTATTACTCAAACAAGTAAATTATCAACTTTAGAAAAGAGAGCCAGATGGTAACAAACTGTGACCACATTAAAGGCTACCGCCTACGTTGGATACAGCCGATCCGTTGAACTGCACAATAGAAAAATCTGGTTTGAGAATAATACAATTGAAAGTTCCAACTTGTTGTTTACCGTTCCAAAAGCATAAAGATGCAACCATATGTGCTAAACCTTATTACCATCTTACTCCTTTGCCCATCTATCACTTTTCTTAAGCAATTTTTTCAGTACTGACATATCTATATCCTCTAGTTTTTTGATGTACAGACAACCTTTACCTGTCTTATGAGGGCCTAGTTTTTCTAAGAGGTCCACCTCCTCATTAATGTCGTACATCAAATAGATAGACATGTGTTTGCTGCCTGGAGAAAAGCCAACATTGAACCACTCATATTCTTCTCCATTCTTTCTTTTGTAGCTATATTTTCCAAAAGCGATAATACTGACACCCCATATTTTAGGTTCTTCTTTGCGGATGGATTTTAGTTTCTTAAGTAGGGTCTTTGCATCTGACCTTCTTGTTTTATTCTTGACTTGGCTGATATACTCATCGACATCTCTGTCAGTCTCAGTATTTGCCAGCGTTTTCTTTGTCATATTAGGTAAGTGGTATTCAAAGTTGTTCCAAATATAGGTATAGAAGTCTATCAAAATTCCTTGATGCTAAGTATAATTTGTTCGACATGAATATGTTGGTTCTTATGTGATAATTCTATGATGGATTGCTACATAACATCTTTATATTGTGCTTACATCAAGCTGTAGACTCGGACATATGGACCCATCTAAGAAATATACCGCCATTCATTATCATAGTTATCTGGAATTAGATAAAATTTTGGATGCTCAAACGCCTAGAAGTGGACAGTTTGAGAAAGAGGCAGCTCATGATGAGACATTATTTATCATAATGCATCAGGTCTACGAACTTTGGTTCAAGCAGGTGATTCATGAGTTGAATTCTGTGACAGCCATGTTTAGAGATAATAAGATACAAGAGGATAGTATGAATATGGCTGTCCTTAGATTGAAAAGGGTATCTGAAATATTGGAATTGGTGATAAAGCAAATCTTCGTCATGGAGACCCTGACACCATTGGATTTTATGGACTTTCGGAATTACCTCTTTCCTGCTTCGGGATTTCAGAGCCTCCAATTTAGAATGATAGAAGGCATATTGGGATTAGAAGAAAGTCAGAGAATGACCTATAATGGCCACTCATATAAGATTGTGTTTTCTGAGGAACAGAAAAAAATATTGGATGAAATAGAACAGAATAAAAGTCTATTTGAACATGTAGAAAAATGGTTGGAAAGAACACCGTTCTTGGAGTTTGGAGATTTTAATTTTTTGGAGGTCTATCAAGAAGCTGTACAAAAGATGTTAACTAAAGAAAGGGAAGCCATAGAAGCTACTGAATATCTCTCTCCCAAAATGAAGAGTATGCGCTTAACGATGTTAGGCAGCACTAATACTTACTTCAAGCAAGTGCTTTCAGAAAAAGAACATAACGATCTTATCAAGAAAGGAGAATTAAGGCTCTCTTACAAAGCGACACTAGCTGCATTGTTTATCAATCTCTATAGAGAGAAACCAATCCTGACAGTACCTTATAATTTCTTAATGGAATTGATGAATATTGATGAACTATTAACCAACTGGAGATACAGACATGCACAGATGGTGATGCGAATGATTGGAAATAAGGTAGGGACTGGCGGATCATCAGGTCACAAATATCTGGCTGACACCGCTGAGAAGCATAAAGTATTTCAGGACCTACACAATATTTCTTCTCTTCTTATTCCACGTTCTGATTTACCAGAATTACCTGACGAATTTGATCAAGGACTTGGATTCTTTTATTCTGTCAAAAAGAAATAGTGAAACAGATTCTGAATTATATAAATGGTCAACTTGTTTCTTCGAAAAGTGGAGAAGTGCTAGATGTATACAATCCTGCTGACGGTCAGGTATATGCTCAGACACCAAATTCTGATTCCCAAGATGTAGAATTAGCCTACCAAGCAGCCAAAAATTCATTTCCTTATTGGTCTGCATTAGACGCTGAGGAGAGATGTAATTACTTAATGAAGATTGCAGATTTGATAGATGCAAATGCTGATGCATTAGCAAAGGCGGAATCTGAAGATAATGGGAAGCCACTAAGTTTGGCAGCAGCAGTTGATATCCCTCGGGCTTCGTCTAATTTTAGATATTTTGCCCATGCTATCACACAGTTCTCATCAGAATCTCATGAGGCTACAAATGCTATTAATTATACTTTGCGTCAACCTTTAGGTGTAGTAGCAACAATCACTCCTTGGAATCTTCCCATCTATCTATTGAGTTGGAAAATAGCCCCAGCACTAGCTGCTGGAAATACAGTGATAGCTAAGCCTTCTGAGGTAACACCTATGTCTGCCTTCCTTTTATCTAAATTGTGCAAAGAAGCTGGATTGCCAGATGGTGTCTTGAATATTTTACACGGGGAAGGACATAGAGTAGGAAAAAGTATGACCACGCATGAAGGGGTAAAGGCTATCTCTTTTACAGGAAGCACAAGAGTAGGGAAGGAGATTGCTGCTGCGGCAGCACCTTTGTTTAAGAAGTTATCTTTAGAAATGGGTGGCAAGAATCCAAATCTCATCTTTAGGGATTGTAATTACGAGGAGATGCTAAGAACAACTGTTCGCTCTTCGTTTGCTAATCAAGGACAGATATGTCTTTGTGGTAGTCGGATATTTGTCGAAAGAAGTATTTATAACAAGTTTAAATCTGACTTCGTCAAGCGCACAAAAAATCTGCATGTTGGTCCACCTCACTTAGGAACTTCTAAAGTGGGAGCCATCGTCTCTAAGCCACACTATGAGAAGATATTGTCATACATCGAGTTAGCCAAAGAAGAGGGAGGCCTAATTCTATGTGGAGGAGAAGCAGTGCAGCCTACTGGATATAATAATGGGTGGTACATAGAGCCCACAATTATAGAAGGATTGCCAAACGATTGTCGTACCAATCAAGAAGAAATATTTGGTCCAGTGGTTAGTATTATGCCATTTGATACTGAAGAAGAAGCGTTGAAATTAGCTAATGATACTCAGTATGGACTAGCATGTACAATATGGACACAAGATATCTCCAGAGCTCATCGCATGGCTAAGAATATAGAGTCTGGTATCGTCTGGGTCAATACCTGGTTGATGAGGGATTTGAGAACCCCGTTTGGGGGAACCAAGAATTCTGGAGTTGGACGAGAAGGCGGACTCGAAGTGTTGCGGTTTTTTACAGAACCCAAAAACGTTTGTATTAAATATTAAATTAGTTCCGATGGAATCTATTGTAAGTTTTTCAATTAAATGATATGAAAATTAACGGTCATTCACACCTTTTGCCATATCCTGAAGACATTCCTCAATTTATGAAGGATAAGGAAATATTCTGGGTAGATGATGATAGGCAATTTATGCTTCAAAAGGGATGGAAGAGACCAGTGACTGATTCTAGCTTTTTTCTCAAGGAAAAGTTGGAATGGATGGATAAGAATAGTATAGATCATGCCGTAATACTTAACTTATCACAACTCTATGGTAATGGCCTTCGGTTAGAGGATTTGAAAAAGGTCTTAAGATTTCAGAATGATTTTAATGCAAAGGTTCAAAGAGATTATCCTGATAAGTTTACATGTGGATTTGTTGTGCACTCTGGATTTGTAAAGAGTGCTGTTTGGGAGATTCAGAGATGTGTAGAACAGTTAGGGTTAAAAGTTCTTTGCTTGCCGACGCATTTTATGGATTCTATTGGTACTTGGAGAAGTGTATTTGACCAAGATATTGAGCCCATACTAGAGATTGCCAATCATTATAAGTTGGCTATAGAAATCCATCCTTATGATGGCGAGAAGTTTATTAAATTGGAGAACACTGCTTGGCGTTTTCATCTTGTATGGATGCTGGCTCAGTGTGGTGATGCCTACCACTTTTATACACTGAAAGGATATCAGAATAAATACCCAGATATTAGAGTATGCTTTGCACATGGAGGTCAGTTGGCACAAATTAACTTAGGCAGACGAATCCAGGGTTTTGATGGGAGACCAGATTTGTTTGAAGGCATGACACATCCACGTAAGGCTGTTGGACATCCTAATATTTTCTTTGATACTTTGGTCCATGATACATTTTCATTGGAACTGATGGTCAAAAGGATGGGAGGTACTGAACAGATGTTGATTGGGTTAGATGATCCCTATCCTCTAGGAGAGATGGAAAGCGATGCTCAATCTAGTTATCCAGGTAAATTATTAGACCTAGCAATAGCCGAAAATATTATTACAAAAGAACAGTACGAATCGATGTGGTATGATAATGTGATGAGGTGGTTGGGTGCCGAGCATCATGCAGATATCAGAGAAAGACTCAATGTAATGGATGATAAAAAACCAACTTGTGCTTGATTATTCTAATTATAGTATAGCTAATCTTGATGGAGCTAAAGAGTTGGATGAGAAGGATCCATTAGGATCTTTTCGATCACGGTTTCATAAGCCTAAAGATAAATCAGGAAAAGAACATATATACTTATGCGGAAACTCATTGGGTCTACAGCCAAAGGCAACTTCAGAGGCAATAGAACAAGAGTTGCTTGACTGGAAGAATCTAGGTGTTGAAGGACACTTCCATGCAAAAAATCCATGGATGCCTTATCATGAGTTTTTGACAAGGGCGATGGCAGAGGTTGTAGGTGCTAAGCCTCATGAAGTCATTATCATGAACACGTTATCTGTTAATCTGCATTTGATGATGGTTTCCTTTTACAGACCATCATCCAAACGGTATAAGATTGTTATAGAATCAGATGCATTCCCTTCTGATAAATATGCTGTACATTCTCAAGCAAAATTTCATGGTTTTAATCCAGATGAAGCCATAATAGAAATAACACCTTCTGTAGGCGAAGATTGCATTGCAGAGGAAGACATCCTGAGATTGATGGAAGAGCAAGGAGATGAGATTGCACTTATTATGCTAGGTAATACAAATTATTACACAGGGCAGTTCTTTGACATGAAGCAGATTACACAATGGGCTCATGAGCGAGACATTGTTGTCGGATTTGATTGTGCACATGGGGCAGGGAATGTGCCACTCCAATTGCATGAGAGTGGCTGTGATTTTGCAGTATGGTGTAGTTATAAATATTTGAATTCAGGGCCGGGTAGTCTTGGTGGAGTATTCATTCATGAGCGGCATGCAGATAATCCTGAGTTACCAAGATTTGAAGGTTGGTGGGGACATGATAAGGAAACGAGATTTAAGATGCGAGATGCCTTCAAGCCGATGTATGGTGCTGAGGGGTGGCAATTAAGTAATCCGCCAATTTTATCTATGGCTGCAATATGGTCTTCATTGAGAATATTTCAAGAGGCGGGTATACAAAATCTCAGAGTGAAATCTATCGAGATAACTGGATATCTAGAAAGTCTGGTTACTCAGATAGGAGAGGATGTCATTAGGATTATCACCCCTTCCGCCCCTAATAAAAGAGGAAGTCAATTATCCTTGCAAGTTAAAGGTGCAAATAAGACGCTTTATGACTCGATTACAGAAGCTGGTGTGATCGCCGATTGGAGAGAACCAGATGTTATCAGAATTGCGCCAACTGCCTTATATAATAGCTACGAGGATGTCTTTAGATTTGCAAATATTCTACAGACTAGTATTAATAAGTTATAAGCAATGTCGACAACAAAAGATAAGGTTGTAATTATTGGAGCTGGATTGTGTGGCTCCCTTTTGGCGCTTCGACTTGCTCAGAGAGGACATGAAGTGGTTCTTTATGAGAAACGAGATGATCTTAGAGCCTCTACTGAAGATGCTGGTCGTTCTATCAATTTAGCACTATCTGCAAGAGGATTGATGGCTTTGGATAAGGTAGGATTACGCAAAAGAGTATCCGCAGAATGCATACCGATGAAAGGTCGGATGATTCACCCACTAGGAGGCGATCCTTTCTTATCACCATATAGTGGCAGAGAATCCGATTATATTAATTCAGTTTCACGTACTGGTCTCAATATTTTGCTTCTTAATGAAGCTGATGTCATGCCCAATGTCACATTGAAATTTGATAGTAAAGTTACCTCAGTTGATTTAGAAAATGCTAAAGTTTCTGTTCAGGATTTAGCGAACAATACTACATATACTGATAAGGGTAAAGTTGTTATAGGCACAGATGGGGCAGGATCTATTGTCCGACGTACAATGATGGCAAATACGACAAAATATTTGTTTAATTACTCCCAACATTTTCTTAGACATGGATATAAGGAATTGTCCATACATCCAGGAGAAGGTGGTAGTTGGCAGATTGAGAAGAATGCACTTCATATATGGCCGCGTGGACATTTTATGATTATAGCTCTTCCTAATTTAGATGGCAGTTTTACGCTGACCATGTTTCATCCATATGGAAGTGACATTGGTTTCAATGCTTTAGACAGTAAAGAAAAAGTTGGACATTTCTTAGGAAAATATTTTCCATCATTGCTTCCATTCATCCCTCATTATGAGACAGAGTATTTTGAAAATCCAGTAGGAACCCTAGGCACCATAAAATGTTATCCGTGGCAGACGAATGGAAAAGCCTTGATAATGGGTGATGCTTCACATGCGATAGTACCATTCTATGGACAAGGTATGAATGCCGCTTTTGAAGATGTAAGAGTATTTGATGACTTATTAGAAGAGCAAGGTGATGACTGGATGAAAATATTTGAGAGATTTCAAAAATTAAGATCAGAGAATGCCAATGCGATAGCAGATTTGGCCATAGACAATTTCTATGAGATGCGTGACAAAGTGGATGACTTGCCTTTTAAGCGTAAGCGGCAATTAGAAATGCAATTGGAGCAAAAGTATCCAGAATATTACTCTAAGTATTCTCTTGTAACGTTTAGACCAGAATTGCCCTATGCTGAAGCAATGAGATTAGGAAGGGCTCAGGATAAATTACTTCTCGATATCTGTAAAAATGACAGTTATCACGAATTAGAATTGTTTGACGTATTTACAAAATTAAAGGCACTAAAATAATTGCTAGTGAAAACAACCTTGTTGCATAACGGGAATCAATATACCGCTCGGCTATCTGAGCCATTGGATATTTCTATTCCTATGGGTGAGGCAAGATGTTTCTATGCCCCGAAGGTGACAATGGAGCCATTTAGATCAGGAGACTTCATTGGCTCGGTCAGGCATGGAGCTCCAGTTAATTTTTACAATGTGTCACTAAATCCTCATGGAAATGGAACACATACAGAATGCTGTGGACACATAACCAAAAATCAGGAATCGATAAATAGTGCACTCAAATCCTTCCACCATGTAGCCAAATTGGTAACCATAAAGCCTGTCGCCAGAGGCAAGAATGACAAGGTCATCACTGTGACTGCATTGAGACAGGCACTTAATAAGGATATCCCTGCCGCTGTTATTATAAGGACTAAGCCTAACCGACAATCTAAAAGAACCAGAGACTACTCTGGTACTAATCCACCATACGTAGATAAGAGAGCAATGCAATATCTTGTAGATAATGGAGTACAACATTTACTTATTGATCTACCTTCTGTGGATAGAGAAGTTGACAAAGGGGTCTTAGCAGCGCATCATATATTCTGGAAATTAGGGCCATCATATGGGAAAAGTGAGTTAAGAAATGAAGCCACAATTACAGAGTTAATTTTTGTTGACAATACAATCAAGGATGGACTCTACTTAGTCAACTTACAAATTTGTGCTTTAGAGCTAGACGCAGCTCCAAGCAAACCTGTATTGTACCAACTCCATAAAAATATAGAAGGATGACAACCAAAGTACTCAAAGACAAAGCTCAGCCACTTGGACATTATCCACATGTAAAGCGAGTTGGTGATTTCATATATGTATCTGGTACTAGTAGCCGGAGACCAGATAATACCCATGTCGGTGCCGTTATGGACGAAGATGGAAACTGGACCTTGGACATCAAAGCCCAGACTAAAGCCGTCATCGAAAACATTGGGGCTTTACTAAGCAGTATGGATTCGGGAGTAGGAGATATAATCGATATAACTACTTTTTTGGTGGATATGTCAGATTTTAGAGGTTATAATGAGGTTTATGGTGAATATTTTGATCATACTGGCCCGACGCGTACTACAGTGGCTGTCAAGCAGTTACCTCACCCTAACCTCCTTATCGAAATAAAAGCGATTGCATATAAACCTCCAATTTCCTAAAATGGCTAATAATATGATGATTATTTGTAATTTAGATGTACCTCTGATCATCTTACCCACCCATTTTGGCTCTTTACTTTATTAAGTATGTCATATACTTTTTGATGCTGTGGGTAAACTGATTTTTGGTATTTTTGCGAAAATTCAACGACAAATTATTTATATATGAAAAAGCACTTAATAGCAGTATTTGTATTGTTCACAGCTTTTACACTTACCTTATCTGCGCAGACAGCAGACAGTAAGTTGGGGATTATGATAAGTGGTGGTAAGATGGAGTATACGGGCGATATAGGAAGCAACCTTGTATTCGGAACGCCATTTCAAGGCCATTTTGGAGCTAGAATAGGTTATTACCTATCTCCGGCTTTTGACATTTTCCTTCAAGGTTCTACAGGAAGACACGGTATTGACTTGACTCCTTCAGTGGATGGTCAAAATACGGATAACACTGTGTTCCATGAATTTCTTTCAGATGTATGGCAAGTAGCACCTTCACTTCATTGGAAGTTTCTAAAAGGAGAAAAATTCAATCCTTTTCTTTCTGCAGGTGTAGGATTTATCAACTACTCCAATGTTCCAGGCGGTGGAGATCAGCCAGGTCAAAATGATGCTAGAGGTGAGGACGCTTCTGGTCTACAAATTCCTCTTGGAGTTGGATTGAGATATAACTTCACTGATAATTTCGGTTTGTTCTGGCATTCTCAATATGGAATAGGATTCAATGATACATATGATGGTATATATGAAGGTTCTCCTAACGTTGGAGCAGGTCTATTCCCTGCAAGTGAGGTAACAGATGGAAATGATAACTACTTATTACATGAAGTAGGTTTAGCTCTATCTCTAGGAAAACAAGACAGAGATGGTGATGGTGTTGCTGATAAGAAAGATGCTTGTCCTGATACTCCTGGTCTTAAAGAGCATGCAGGTTGTCCAGATTCTGATTTGGATGGCATCATTGACCAAGATGATAAATGTCCTCAAGAAGCGGGTTTGGCTGAGTTTATGGGTTGTCCAGATTCAGATGGAGATAAGATTATCGATAAAGATGATGCTTGTCCTGAAGTAGCTGGAGAAGCAAGATATAATGGTTGCCCTGATTCAGACGGTGATGGTATTGGTGATAATGTAGATAAGTGTCCTCAAGAGTCAGGTGTATCTAAATATGATGGATGTCCAATTCCAGACTCTGATGGTGATGGCGTAGATGATGATAGTGATCCATGCCCTAATACTCCAGGTGATGTGGGTGGATGTCCAGATTCAGATGGTGATGGTGTTATAGATAGAGATGACGATTGTCCTGAAGTTGTTGGAACTGTTAGAGGTTGTCCAGATGCTGATGGCGACGGTATTGCTGATAAAGATGATAAGTGTCCTAACGAGGCAGGAGTGCCAGAAAAAGATGGTTGCCCTGCAGTTAGAAAACCAACTACAGCTGAAATTATCAACAGATACTGTGCACCAGCGATTACTTTTGGACCTGGCTCTAGCAAATCAGATACTTACAATCAGACTATTTCTGAAATAGTTTCATTCGCTAATCAGTACCCAGGTGCATTCTTAAATGTGTCAGGATATACAGATAGTCAAGGAGCAGAGTCTGCTAACCTAGCCTTGTCTAAGAGAAGAGCTAAAAAAGTTGCTGACAGTATCATAGCAGCTGGTATATCTCCAGACAGAGTATCTTCAGAGGGTTATGGAGAGACAAACCCAATTGCAGATAACTTGACTAAAGAAGGTAGAGAATTGAACAGAAGAGTACAGGTATGTGCTAGTACTACGAAGAGATATATAGACACTTCTAATACTAAGAGATAAAGAAAAACTTAAGTCCTTTCAAGGTCTTTAATAGTTTTTTTCATAACTGATTCAGTCCCGACGATTATATCGTCGGGATTTTTTATGATATAGATCACTGGTTAGTTAAAAATGAAAGTGATACGCAGAGTGGATTATATAAGCGCACATCAGGTCAGAATAAGGAGGGATACCAATAAAAAAAAGCCAAACCCCGAATGGGATCTGGCTTTTTTATCTTGATTTTATATTCTAAGAGCAATGCGTATTCATTGCCTCCATCAGGTTGTCAGCAATCATCTGTGCTGATCGACCTTCTATCATATGTCTTTCGATCATATGGACTAATTTGCCTTCTTTAAATAAAGCAATTGCGGGAGATGAAGGAGGATAAGGTAATAGAAAGTCTCTTGCTTTTTCTACTGCTTCTTTATGCACACCTGCAAAAACAGTGACCGCATGAGTTGGTTTTGCGGCATTTTGGAGACTAAATTTCGCTGCTGGTCTGGCATTGCCTGCAGCACATCCACAAACTGAATTGACCACAAGAAGGACAGTTCCTTCGTTTTTACCTAAAATATTTTCGACTTCCTCAGATGTTGACAGGCCATTAAAACCAAAATCTGTAAGGTCTTTTGCCATCGGGGTGACTAGTTCGATTGGATACATCTATTATAACTTTATTTTATATTTAATTTTGTGCTAAACTTGCATGATGCAAATATGTAACATATTTAAGCCCCAAACGGTGTATAAAAGTTCATTTTTTCTTGACAAATAACCAGCAATGAAAAAAATCATCTTTATAGGTTCATTTCTTATCCTGATAATCTGGATAGGTTGTACTAGAGCCACTTTCGTTCAGGAAGATTTGAATTGTCAGGAGACGATTAGATATGATGTAGAATTGCAGCCCATATTGACCACTTATTGCGCCTATTCTGGTTGTCATGATGGTAGTGTCCAAGACGCTGTAGATTATACGACCTATACAGGTATGTCGACTGATTTTGGATCTATGTTTGACAGAGTCGTCACTCAAATTGATAATCCATTTACTGGGATGCCAAGAGATGATGGAGATGGGCCTGATAATATGACAGAAGAAGATTTTAGAATATTTAGTTGCTGGATAGAACAAGATTTCCCAGAAAATTAAGTGATAGATGGTTAAAATAATAGTAAGTACGATAGTTGTATTAAGTTTTTTATCGGCCTCCAGATCAGTGAGTGCCCAGAATTTTCACCAGACTTTTAAAGACACGAGAGTAATCAATTCTCAATCTGTTGAGACTTTAAGAAAAGGAGTTCTGGATTTTAGGATAGGCCACCGTTTTGGAGATGTAAATGGTGGTTGGCAGACATTGTGGGGATTAGAAAATGCCGCTGACGTCATCTTTGAGTTCGATTATGGCATCACAGATAATTTGATGGTTGGTATTATGAGAGCCAAAGGTGCTGGTCCCTTGACACAAAATGTAACTGGATTGGCCAAGTATCGTGTATTGAGACAAAGTGATACTAGTCCTTTTTCAATAGCTTTCTCAGGCTTAGCTACGATCTCGACCATGCCAAGAGGAGAGAATCCCGGTCGTATCAATTTTTTCGCACAGTTTGCTCACAGGATAAGTTATAACGTTCAAGTTATTCTAGCATCAAAAATTAATGATCGATTGGCATTGCAGATTGCGCCACAGTGGACATACAGAAACATAGTACCGTCTAATGGAGATCCCAATGCCATTCAAGACTCTAATGATTTAGCAAGCGTAAGTGGGGCATTGAAATATCAGCTCAGTAAAACAATTGCAATAATTCTAGATGGAACTCTAGTTTTTTCTGAATTCAGAAGAGAAGAGCTAGATGCAAATGGCAACCGACAATTTAGTAGTCCATTTGGTATAGGGATAGAGTGGGAGACAGGCGGAGGTCATGTTTTCCAAGCTAATTTCACTAATGCAACGGGTATAGTTGAGACAGACTATATACCTTATACACAGAGTCAGTGGTCTGATAGAGAATTTAGATTCGGCTTCACTATTGCAAGACAATTCAATTTGAAAAGATGATGTCTAAAAACAAAGGTATTCTCATATTATCTCTGTTTGCTGTGGTTTTTAGTGCAGCTTATATTATTCCTGCCAATGAAACCAGCGAAGATCTTAAGGTGGCGAAAGTATTGTCAATCCTAGGTGATGAAATCAAGACTCCTTTACCTAATACCAAGTCATATGAAATCTCAGCAGTTAAGGGAGAAGCGATCATTAAGGAGGGTATCACAACTAAACCGGGCGGAGGAGATACTAAAAAACAGAGTAAGCACTTTGTATGCACATCATGCCATAATTTGGAGAAAGAAGATCCTGATCTTACAAGTAATGATCCTCAGGCCAGATTGGAATATACCAGCAGCAATGGATTGCCTTTTCTGCAAGGGACAACCTTGTATGGAGCTGTGAATAGAGAAAGCTTCTACAATGATGATTATTATAAAAAGTATGGCGACCTCGTACTGCCAGCAAGAAATGATATACGAGAAGCGATCCAACTATGTGCCGTAGAATGTGCTCAAGGTCGTGAGCTGAAGGATTGGGAGCTGGAATCAGTTCTTGCTTATCTGTGGACAATTGATTTGAAGTTATCAGATTTGAATCTTAATCAGGATGAACTTGACATGATTTATGCAGCTATAGATGGTGACGGTGATAGTGATGCTGCAGCTCAATTGATTAAATCAAAGTATAGTAAATCCTCTCCGGCTACTTTTGGTACAGCCCATGACTCTATGATTAGTAAAGGAGAGTATAAAGGCAATCCTGATAATGGTAAACTTATCTATGATAATTCCTGCCTCTTCTGCCATGAGGATAGAAAATATTCATTCTTTCACTTAGATGATAGCCGTATAACTTTCAAGCACTTGAGTAAAAAAGCCAACGGTTATGGAAGACATTCCTTGTATCAAGTGACCAGATATGGCGTGTACTCTAGGTCTGGAAAGCGGTCATATATGCCACAGTATCCTATAGAGAAAATGAGTGAGCAACAGCTTGCTGATTTGCGTGCATACATTGATCGGCAAGCGGAGTAAAGCGATATCCTTACTTTTAGGGTTTTATCAGTAGTCTGATTGCTTGCTTAATAACGTCATACAAAGATTCGACAATGCCTCAAGAGAGCAGCCTTTCGTGGCTATATTGGTATATTCATTCCTGAGTTTTCTCCGTCCTGCCATATATATATTCCTATTGCCTTTATACCTCTCCGTTTTTTCAAATGCAGAATATGGTTTATATGATTTGATGGTGACTACAGGTGTCATTATGGCTATAGTAGTGACATTCAGGCTTAATGCGGCTATGGTCACCTTATACTACGATTACCATGGAGATGCCTCACAACAGAAGAGATACCTTCAATCTCTCTTTAGTTTTAGTCTTGGAATGGCTGTACTTAATGGGACGATTTTAACTCTCTTTGGCGATAGTATATTTCAATTTGTTTTCAAATCTGATGCCATTCGATTCTTTCCCTATGGCCTAACCATCCTAGCTTATGCACTCCTTTCAGAAGTTAATGAGTGTTATTATAGCTATCTGAAAAATGAAAAGAACCTACGAGGCTATCTGACCATAATTTTATGCCAGGTCTTATCCATGATACTATTTCAGTTTCTGTTGATCATCGTTTTTGATAAAGGAGTACAAGGTGCATTGCTTGGAATGTTGCTCGCCAATGTAGTCACAATGGGCGCTATATTACTTATGGAAAAAGATTTACTTACTCTAAGACCTGATAGATCAATGATTAAGGGTTCGTTGAAGTTTAGCATGGCTCTAATTCCATACCTTCTTATATCATGGGCAATTGCCAGAGGTGGGAAGATTGTACTTGAACGCTTTGATAGCTTATCTCAGGTTGGTGTATTTGCTTTACTCATCACATTGACAAATATAATTGTATTAGCGGCAGGCGCTGTTGTGAGCGGTGTCAGGCCCTTTCTTTTTGAATTATTTGCAGATAATAGAACTTCTAACTCTACCTATGATGACAACTACAAAGCCCGAGTTGATTATTTGACTAAGTTGGTAATTATATTACCCTTACTAGCAGTTCCTGTAATCGTATTAGTCGGTAGTAATATCTCAATATTGACCTCGAAGGATTCTTATTTGGTTATTGGTGAGTACGTCACCTTTGCTTGTTTGACAATATTCTTATTAGTCTATGCCAAACTCTTTTATCAACAAATGATTTTCGCTAAACGATCTGATATTGTAACAAGGATTTCTTTTGCGGTATTACTCGTGCTATTAATAGGATTCTATTTTTGGGTACCTGATTATAAGATATGGGGAGTATTGTCATCAATGGCAATTGCAAATTTCTTTATGGCGGTTCTATTTTATTGTTATGGTAAAATAAGCCAACCCATTAGTTATAACCTCAGGTTGGTTTTTGTGTTACCTATTGTGTTTTTTTCTCTTCTCTTTGCAATTGAATGGTTGATAGTTTATTATCTGGACCTGAGTAGAGCCCTCTTTGGTATAATCCAATTTATAGTACTTGTCCTTATAGTCCTCTTCACTAATCGGCATATTATAGGTCAATACAATACGCTGTTTATACAACAGTCTTAGAACAAACTATCTTTCTATGATCAGTGTACCTCTCAATTCTCGATCATCAGTATGTGCAACAATAATGTAATGACCATTATTTATTTGTGTGACATCCAACATCGATCCATTAGCCAAATTAGCCCATTGCCCAACTTTCTGCCCTACTGAATTATATATCTCCACATCGACTTCCTGATTGTAATTATTGACTTTTATAGTAACCACATCTGAGGTTGGATTAGGAAAGACATCTATAGATAATGGATCAAAGAGACTGACGTCATCTGTGCTAGAAATATCCAATTCTAACCCTGTCCTAGCGGTCAATATCTGCATATTATTTCCCAATGAATCTGCAAATATGTTCTCGGTAAATTCAATGACTGAAAGTTTACTGTCAGCTTCTAAAAATCGGTATGTAGTGGAACTCTGACCACCGCCGCCTGCACCAGCCATCGCTATTAAGTCAGTGACATCAAACCACAATAAAAATCCTGCCAGATCAATACCTACTTCCAATATAATATCCGTAAAATTTTCCTCTCGCACTTGAAGCACTTCTCTGGATTGGTCCATTACATTAACCGTACCCCATCCAACAACTTCTTCTTCTCTACTGAGAGAGGTGGTCACTCTAATACTGTCAATTGCCCCAGGTAACCCCATCAGGTCAATGCTATCAAGAAATGGAATAAGGCCTGCATCAAAAGTGAATATCACATCTGCATCGTCAGAATTTATAGTGCCAAATGATAAAGGTGTCTCTCTGATTGTATAATCACTGGATAATTGAAGCGACGCATCGATTTCAAATCCTCCAAAACCTTCTGTATTTATCCCATTTATGGTAATTCTGTTAGCCTCTCTTCGAGCAGCAGCAGTAAATAGACCTAAAGTGACTATCATATCTGAGTCTGGGAATGAATCGGCAAGAGTTGTGGTATTGATGTCTTGATAGGTCTCTAACATTTGACCTCCTAGATCAAATTCGTTAAATGTCCAGATCCTATTTTCCCCTGTCTCCTTAAAGGTTGTCAAGGAATCCTGTGATAATATCAGATTCGTATATTCTAGCTCATCTCCTATGT
This sequence comes from uncultured Saprospiraceae bacterium, assembly GCA_964567435.1. Classification (GTDB taxonomy): domain Bacteria; phylum Bacteroidota; class Bacteroidia; order Chitinophagales; family Saprospiraceae; genus RFSX01. The sequence goes on from CAZMMQ010000015.1 coordinate 50,612, forward strand.
CTGGAAGTGTGTTAGATTCTATAGTAATCTGAGCTGAGGTAATTATTGCATAGACAAAAAAACTGAATCCTAGTATAAGTCGTCTCATTGTTATAAAATTTGTAAGAAATATAGCCAAGAACGGAATCGAATACAATTTACTAAAGCTTTTCTAATTTGGACACAACAATACCCATCTGAAATATCATTAACATTGTAGAGGACAATGAATGACCCAATAATACATAAGGAGATAATTAGATTTACTCAAGAGACCACTCAAGAGACTCAAGATCAAGTGGCAGTAGAAGAACCCTTGCAGATTCTCCTAAGTGCTACTCGGCACTCACCGCCTGTCAATCGTAAAAACATTGCGATCACGATGAGAACACCTGGCGACGATAAGGCTTTAGCATTAGGATTTCTCTACTCAGAGGGAATTATTAGTATCAATAACAAAATCAATGTTAAGCAAGAAGGAGATAATCAGGTTTTGGTTGAGGTGATTGGAAAATTAGAAGGAGATATCGGTCACCTGGATAGGCATTTCTATGCCACCAGTAGTTGTGGTGTGTGTGGTAAGGCGAGTCTTGAGGCAGTGAGGGCTATCTGTATTCCTGAGTGGCCAGCTAAGGCACTTAAGATATCTAAGTCCGTCATTCTATCTTTACCACTTAAGATGGCGACTATGCAGTCTACTTTTAATACTACGGGAGGGTTACATGCGGTAGCACTCTTTGACAATGATGGTCAGCTGATGGATACTAAGGAAGATATCGGTAGACATAATGCCTTGGATAAATTGATCGGGTCATACTTGTTAGATACTAATATGGAACCAGATCGATTGCCTCTGAAAAGTAATATCTTATTGCTGAGTGGAAGAGCTAGCTTTGAATTAATACAAAAGGCGGTAATGGCAGGCATCAAGGTAGTATTGGCAATAGGAGCCCCCTCATCACTGGCTATATCATTGGCAGAAGACCATGATGTGACCTTAGTAGGGTTTCTTAAGGAAAATAGATTTAATGTCTACACTGGTGGTGAACGTATAAGTCTATCTTAATTATTTGTACAAATTAATTATGACAAAAAAATCTAAAGCAGAGACGTCGGAAATATTTACCGGAATTAAACTAAAAAAACCTAAGGATGTCGCAGCGGGATTGCCAGCAGTGGTATCTTCAATCAAACATATATTTTCAGATACCTCTATATCCAAAGGAATCAAAGTGCTTAATCAGCTCAATCAAAAAGATGGAATTGATTGTCCTGGGTGTGCTTGGCCAGATCCTGATGACGAGCGAAGTGGACTTGGAGAGTATTGTGAAAATGGTGCAAAAGCCATAGCGGAGGAAGTAGCAAAGAAGTCTATAGGAGCCAAGTTTTTTGGTCAACATACAGTCGAGGAATTAGCGGCATTATCTGATTACGAATTAGGTAAGCAAGGTCGATTGACACAACCAATGTATCTCCCTGTAGGTGGTAGTAAATATCAACCGATCACTTGGGATACTGCATTTGCATTGATAGCAGAAAATTTGAATCAACTCAAATCGCCTGATGAAGCTATTTTTTATACCTCAGGAAGGACGAGTAATGAAGCGGCATTTCTTTACCAATTATTTGTCAGAGAATTCGGTACTAATAATCTACCAGATTGCTCTAACATGTGTCATGAAAGTAGTGGTGTCGCACTTGGAGAAACCCTAGGTATTGGTAAAGGTTCGGTGAAATTAGAGGATTTTTATTCTTCAGAAGTCATCATGATTATTGGACAAAATCCTGGCACCAATCATCCAAGGATGTTATCTGCACTCGAAAAAGCCAAAGCCAATGGCGCGACAATAATATCTGTGAATCCACTTAAGGAAGCTGGATTAATGGGGTTTAAGCACCCGCAGAAAATTAAAGGCATTATTGGGAAGGGTAGTCAATTGACAGATCATTATTTGCAAGTCAGAGTCAATGCAGATTTGGCCCTTCTCCAAGCACTTAATGCTTTACTTCTTAAGATGCATAGAGATAGGGGAGAGGTATTAGATGAGTCATTTATATCCGAGAAAACTCTTGGCTATGAAGCGTATGCAAGCCATCTATCTAATCTGGATATAGCATCGCTTATATCGCATACAGGTATCTCCACAGAGCAAGTAGAATTGGTTGCAGATTTAATGTCACGCAAGTCCAAGATCATCGTTTGTTGGGCGATGGGATTGACACAGCATAAGAATGCTGTAGCGACGATTAAGGAAGTAGTTAATCTTCTCTTGTTAAAAGGGAGTATTGGCAAGCCCGGAGGAGGTACATGCCCAGTAAGAGGACATAGTAATGTACAAGGCGACAGAACCATGGGCATCCATGAGAGACCCCCTAAGCGATTATTGACTGCTATAGAGAAGGTTTTTGGCTTTAAGCCTCCTCAGGAGCATGGCTACGATGTGGTCAATGCTATCCGAGCCATGCATGATGGCAAGGCCAAAGTGTTTTTTGGAATGGGTGGTAACTTCATATCCGCGACTCCAGATACACTATATACGGCAGATGCCTTGATGCAATGCAATCTCACAGTACATGTTTCTACAAAACTCAATCGGTCGCATTTGGTGCATGGCAAAGAAGCATTGATTCTTCCTTGTTTAGGCAGGACAGATAAAGATGTTATTGGAGATAAACTTCAAATCGTCAGTGTAGAGAATTCTATGGGAGTGGTGCATAGTTCCAAAGGTAGTCTAACACCTATTTCTGATTTATTGCTTAGTGAGCCAGAAATCGTTTGTCGATTGGCAAAAGCTACGCTTCAGAATACTGTTGTCAATTGGGATAGTTATTCTAAGTCTTATGATGAGATAAGAGTAGATATAGAGAAAACAATTCCTGGGTTTGACGATTATAACAAGCGTGTAAGAATACCTGAAGGCTTCTATCTCCCAAATGTTGCCAGATCAAGGTCATTTCATCCTTCCTCAGGTAAAGCCAATTTCACTGTATCTCAATACGATCATCTATCAATCGAGGAGGATGAATATCTGATGACGACTATTAGGAGCCATGACCAATTCAATACAACTATCTATGGATTAGATGATAGATACAGAGGTATTCATAATGAAAGAAGAGTTGTATTAATGAATAACCAAGATATGCAACTTGCGGGCTTGTCTAAGCAGGATGTGGTCGACTTATACAATTTTGATGATGGTGTAGAACGCCGAGCACCTCGCTTTATTGTCGTCCCATATGATATCCCTAGAAGCTGTGTCGCGACCTATTTTCCAGAAGCTAATGTCTTAGTGCCAATCAATAGCACTGCTGACAAAAGCAATACACCTAACTCTAAATCAGTTGTTATCAAGATTAGAAAAACGTCAACTACTTAAGGGATGGTCTTTTTTTGACAGCTAATTTGCAATTGATGATTGGTAATCATCATTGGTATGAAATTCGGATTAGCCAATACATACTTTATACCCATGTTGCGAATTTTACTTTTACTTCTTGTGTTATCACTTATCAGTTGTGAGGAAACACAGAATTTGCCAGAAGAGCAGAATGTTACATTTAGAGAATTGGCTGAAAATCCAGTCTTAGGATCTTGGCTTTCCGTATTCCGAGAGTTAGAAGGATGTATAGACCCCACAATGGATATAGCACAGATTTATGATCAAAATGTTTGTGAAGATAGAATTGTCACAGATTGCAGATATCAAGAGATTGAATTCAGAGAAGATGTTGTGAGACTGCGTAATGTAGATTTGCTTGAAGGTCGACTATTAGATGAGTATGATGAAATAGATTATATGATTAACGAAAAGGTCATTAGATTATGCTTTGGAAGGCAATGTGATGAGTATGAGTATACGATGCACAACAACAGACTTAAATTAGAGATTAATCGAGATAAATACGGCTGCAAAGATACTTGGCTATTGTTGCGCCGCTAATTGAAATCAGATCCTATTATAACTTTGTAAAAGCACTGCTCTGTATCAGAGTGGTGCTTTTCTGCTATTTGTATACTCAAGTTAGGCTCGCTAAACGTTATTCTATTAGAATTAACAGTCAAGACTGAACACTTTTATCCTGTGGTCTATTGTTATTGTATAAGTATACATTTGATGTTATGAAAAAAGTGATGGGTTCAAAATTGATTAAAGAAGCAGAGGCAACTTTACCTACGGATTGGGGGGAGTTTAGAATGATTGCCTTCAAATCTGAAGTTTCTGATTATGATCCGGAATTAGCATTGGTTCACCCAGATATGGATGTGTCAAAGCCAGTGGATGTTCGAATACATTCTGAGTGCATTACTGGAGATCTTTTTCACTCAATGAGATGTGATTGTGGGCCTCAGTTGCACGCAGCTATGAAACATGCCTCCAAGCATAAGGGAATAGTAATTTATCTTAGACAAGAAGGAAGGGGCATTGGCATCATCAATAAGTTAAAAGCTTATAACAAGCAAGATGAAGGACTAGATACTATAGAAGCTAATGAAGTGCTGGGTCTTGCTGTTGATGCGCGAACCTATAGTAAGGTCATACAAATTTTACTATCTCTAGGTATCTCTCAAATTAGATTATTGACCAATAATCCTGAAAAGATGGCAGCTTTCAATGGTAGCCAGATAGAACTCGTCGAACGTATACCACTTGAGATTCCTCCTCATGAGGGCAACTCTAAGTATCTCGAGACCAAAAAAGAAAGCATGGGCCACCTGCTCAAACTCTAGAGAATTTGGAATAGACCTCAGATGCTTTATCTTGCATTTGACATGTTGTCCATCCTAATACCTATATATAACTATGATGTAACTCAGTTAGTCAATGACTTGCTAGAGCAATGCAAGGGATTGGATACACCTACTGAAATCATTTGTTATGACGATAACTCCCAACCTTTGTACGAAGCTGCCAATGCCTGGATGACAAATGATTCTGATGTGGTGTATAAAGTCCTCCCTAAGAATGTCGGTCGCTCAGCCATAAGAAATCTATTGGCCAAAGCCGCTTCATACCCTTTTCTCTTATATCTTGATTGTGACTCTGGTATCATATCTAAGGACTTTATACAACAATATTTGACACATATTGCGGAGGACCATTTGATTTGCGGAGGACGAAACTATGCGCCTCTTCCGCCTGAAAATATCTCGCATAAACTGCACTGGTTATACGGATCCAAGAGAGAAACGAGATCATTGCAATACAGACAGAATAACCCAATTAAATATTTCCACACAAATAATTTTGTTATACCCATCTCAGCATTTGGTAGCCTGTCGTTTGATGAATCTATCCGTTCATATGGGTATGAGGACTTAGTGCTTGCTGAAATGGCGACCAGTAATGGTTTGACTATTAAGCATATAGATAATCCTATCCAACATATGGAGTTGCATGACGATAGCGAATTTCTAAGTAAGACTCAGGCTGCAGTTAAGAATCTCATTAAACTTAATCAGAAGGGTCTTTACTTCAATTCTAAGCTAGAAAAAGCAGCCTATTGGTTGGGAAAATTGGGGCTTGGTGGCTTGTATCGTTGGTATTATGATAAAAATAGACATCACATCACCTCTAATTTAAAATCAGAGCATCCCTCGCTAAGAAAATTAGATATGTACAAACTGAATGTCTACTTAGAACATAAGTAGACATTAGATTACATCACCTTTACAGTCCAGTTTTCAGTGTCTTCGTGTCTTCCACTTCTGATACCATTGATTGTATCTTTAAGCATAGGAGACACCTTATAAGAAGAAAGGTCAAAGTTATGCTTAGTTCCTTTGTACCCTATCGTTTCTACATTGGCCACAACAGCAGCAGTTCCACTACCAAATACTTCTGTCAAGCTACCATCCTGAGCACCTGATAACACTTCATCAATAGATATTTTTCTGGTTTCCACCTCAAATCCTTTTGACTTCAATATATCCAGTAATGTATTTCTTGTTATACCCTTAAGTATGGCACCATCAGTGCTAGGTGTCACAACCTTGTTTCCAAAAACAAAGAAGATATTCATGGTACCAACTTCTTGGATATACTTAAATTCCTTAGCATCCAGCCACATTATTTGGTCATAGCCTTCTTCCTTTGCGAGCTTGGTTGGTAAAAGTGATCCAGCATAATTACCAGCAGCCTTAGCTTCTCCCGTGCCACCAATAGCTGCCCTGATGTATTCAGTATCAGCTTTTAGCTTTAGTGGCTTGCTGTAATAAGGACCTACAGGGCAACAGAATATCACGAATCTATAAGTCTTGGAAATTTGTACACCTATGAATTCATCCATGGCGATCATATAAGGACGGATATATAGAGCACTCCCCTCCGTTTTTGGAATCCAGTCTTTTTCAAGCTTGACCAATTCGTATAAACCTTCCATGAACGCATCCTTAGGAAAATGAGGCATAGCCAGTCTGTCTGCGGATAGATTAATTCTATCACTATGCATTTCTGGTCTGAATAACATAGGCGTACCATCTATATGTTTAGTGGCTTTCATGCCCTCAAAGATGGCTTGACCGTAATGCCAAGCTATATTAGCTGGATGTATACTGAAGTTAGAAAATGGCTCAATCCGCATGTCATGCCATTGCCCATCTTTGTAATCTGCAATGTATACATGATCTGTAAATACTTTGCCAAATTCAAGATTGTCGAAGTCAACTGATTTGATTTTTGACTCTGAGACTTTGTTCATTTTGAGTGACGTCATCAGCATGCTTTAGAGTTTGTTTTCCAGTATGGTTACCTTGTATTATTTCAGTCTCTGGAAAAGTATAACAGTAGGAAAATACCTATGTTCAAAATCAATACAAAAGTACATGATATTTATAATATTCTTTATTAAGTTGTAATTTTGATAATAAAAAAAATTTAATTCTGCGGATACAATACTTAATTAATATATATTTTGAAATCACCCCAATTTAATATAGACATTTTTAATATTCCAAAGGATACTCTTGAACAGCGTTCTGCTATAAGTCATTCTGATTACATAATTATACTCTATAAGGAAGATTATAATTCTCATAGGGAGTTATTGCATAAGATTTTTTCTGCAGTAAAGTTGGAATTAGAAAGTTATCCTGGATTAGTGCTTTTAAATAAGGGAGAGGAAATCAATGTAGCTCGCCATACTTCCGATTCTACTCAATTTGTTTTTGCTTTTGGGATAGCTCCAGCCAAACTTGGACTCAATGGGAGATTTTCAGGGTATCATATTTACACAACGGAGACTTTTTCTTTCCTCTTATGTCATTCTCTTGCTCAGCTTTCGGTAGAGACAGCAAAAAAGAAAGCCCTATGGGAGGTGCTCCAACAAGTATTTGCATCAGATCTTGCATAGTATGTCTATAGATCATCCAACACTCATATTTGCCACACATAATTTGCATAAGCTTCAGGAAGTTGAAGCCATGCTATCTAGTACTGGAATCAAGCTCATTAGTCTAACAGATATCGCTTACAAACAAGATATTGATGAGACAGGAGATACACTTCGTGATAACGCAAGTATCAAATCCCAGACAATCTATAAGGCCAAAGGGCAGTCCGTCTTTGCTGATGATTCGGGATTGGAAGTGATAGCCTTGGATATGTTGCCAGGCGTGCATACAGCCAGATATGCTGGCGAAGCCAGAAATAATCAAGCCAACATGGAAAAGTTGTTACAGGCGTTAGAACATATTTCTTCAAGAGCTGCTAGGTTTAGAACTGTAATATCGCTTATATGGGAAGGGGAGGAGCACTTCTTTGAAGGCATAGTCAATGGTAGAATAGCAGTCAAACAGGCAGGAGCACAAGGATTTGGATATGATCCGATATTTATTCCCTATGGATCTGATCAGACTTTTGCAGAATTGCCCTCTGAGGTGAAGAATGGTATGAGCCATCGGTACAGGGCAATATCTCAGATGCAGAAGTTTTTAGAACAACAACTAACCTAAATGAAAACAGGCAATTCTTGGTCGAGAATTGCCTGGTCGGTCTAAAGTAATTTTATGAGAAACTAACTTGCATGACTAAGTCTATGTCTGCAAGTGTATCTTTAGTATACTGTTAACTTGGAAGTATACATTCTTCTGTCTCCAGCTATATCAAAGACGAATTTGTAGTCGCCAGATTCGAATAGGCTTTTTCCTATGCTTACTCTGTCCGAACCTATTGGTAGTAGATATATCATATCTCCTAATCCGCTATAGATTCTTATCTGGTTTGTCTTTTCCCTTGTTAGGAATTTTATCTCTTGTAGTGATTCTTCGTATTCTGCTTTGAGGAAGAATTTAAAATCCTCATCACTGTCTACATTAATTTTCAGCTCAGCACTGTTTAAAATAGTTAAATCCTCTGTAAGGTCTGAGCCAAGTGGCACAGTGTAAGAAAATCCAGCTAACAACAAAGTAATGCATACAGCCCATATACTTATTGTCTTTCCCATTTTTATTGATATTTCTTAATAATTACATATAACATTTTTTCATAATGCAAATATTAAGCCAATCTGGTTATCAATGTGTTATAAATGCCGAAAAATCAGATATCAGAAGTTAAATGCTTACTAAAAGGTCAATTTTCATCTAAAAACATGATAAAAAAAAGGTGCTGATATCAATATCAGCACCTTCGTCACCTTAGTTTGAGTAAGGCAATCAATAATAATTAGCTCTTATTCGCTAGATTCTGCCGTTTCCACTTTATCTACTTTACCCTTTATAGTCACATAGCTATTGACAGGGTCAGTATTAGCAGTGATCGTTACTCTCTTTGACTGTACTTGACCACCTACTTTTCCTTTGTTCTTAGTATCAAACTGAACTTTGATCTCTGAAGACTCTCCTGGAGCAATAGGCTCTCTCGGCCATGAAGGTACTGTACATCCACAAGTTGCTTTAGCATTAGAGATGATAAGAGGCTCATCACCTGTGTTTTTGAACTTGTATGTATGAGTTACTTTTTCTCCTTCCATTACCATACCGAAGTCGAATTCTGTTTCTTCGAACTCTACAGTGGTTACTGGACCAACTGGCACGTCTGGTTCTGCAGATGCCGCAGGGTTAGCAATAGGTGTAACTTCATTCGTAGCTGTCGTCGACTTTGTTACAGGCGCAGAAGGTGCTACTTCAGCTGAAGAACCTGACTCTGATTTACATCCTACCATTATAATTAAGGCGAATGCAAGGAAAACCAAGATTTTATTCATTTTACTTGTTAATTTTTAGATTAAGAATTTTTGCAAATATATTGCATATAAAGCAGTTGTGTAAGGCATTGATTATAAACAACTAAGTCGTTAACAAGCGATTAACAAACCAATTAACACCCGTTAGTATCTCAATTCCTTTTCTCATGCTGTTCTGTCATCCATTCTTGAAACTCTTCTATATCCATAGAGTTAAGACACTGATGATTAAGTAATCCACCTTTTCTAGCCGATGCAACGCCATAAGTCATGTCTGCTATTCCCTCTATGCTATGAGCATCAGGGTTAATGGATATAAGAACACCTTTGTCCGTGGCCTGACTTATCCATCTCCAATCTATGTCTAGTCTGTTAGGATTTGCATTGAGTTCTATCGCTACGTTATTGGCGGCACAAGCTTCGATGATCTTTGAGTGGTCGATAGGATAGCCTTCCCGACTCAATAATAGTCTGCCTGTTGGATGGCCTAGAATAGAGGTGTATGGGTTCTCTATCGCAGCTATAAGTCGTTTAGTAGCTTTTGCTTTGTCCATCTTAAGATTGGAATGTATGGATGCAACAACCACATCTAAATATCCCAATATCTCATCAGAGTAATCCAGACTGCCATCACTTAATATATCAGATTCTATTCCTGAGAAAAATGATATATCATCATATTCTTGATCCAAATCTCTAATGGCGTCTAATTGCTGGAGTAGTCTTTCCTCTGAAAGGCCATTGGCATAGAAGGCACTCTTGCTATGGTCTGTCATCACCAGATATTCATAGCCCTTCTCTGCACATGCATCTAGCATCTCTTCCAATGTATTAACACCATCGCTATATGTGCTGTGATTATGTATACACCCCCTTATTTGCTCTTCTGTAATAATGTCATCTTGCCTGCCATACTTAGACTTGATTGGAATATTTTCTTTCTCTCTAAATTCAGGAATAAAGTAGGGTAGGTCATTATCGGTAAACACTGATAGCCTATCAGCATATTTTCTTTTTTGAGGTATTGGGGTAAGGGACTTCCAAAAGTCTTCATCAGTGCTCAATCTCTCTAATTCATAGTAAAAGTTGTCTTCTTCACAAAAGTGAATGTTTAAAGGCAATGCGTGTAGAAACCAATTGGAATCTATCAATACAGTGGACTCTTCATTTTCTAGAAACTGGATAAATGTCTTTTTTGTCGCAGTTGTCATTATATCTATTACTGCGACGATTTCTGATTTTCTAGCTATCTCTCCCACTGATACCACCTTTTGGTTAGCTAATTTCTGATTTGCTATTTGTAGAAATTCGGAGACCAACTCTTCCGCATTAGCATAGTGGAGTTTGCCTCTCGAATCCACATGATAGTTAAGTTGATTTTTAAGACTCTCTTGTGTCTTCTCGCCGAAGCCCTTGACATCAATCAATCTATTTTCATTGATCGCGTATAATAATTCTCCAACTGATTCGATCCCAAGGGTTTCCCAGATGACTTTTACTTTTTTTGGACCCAATCCTTTGATAGTTAGGATTTCCTGTATGCCTATGGGAGTCTTGTCTTTGTACTGTTCCATAGTCTGTATCTCCCCGGTATCTATAAGTTCTCGTATTTTGATGGATATGGCTTTTCCTATGCCGGGCACTTTATTAGTGTCTTCTACATCCATTCCTGATAGAGGCACTGGCCACTTCCTTATGGCGAGATAAGCATTTGTGTAAGCTCTGGTTTTAAATGTGCTTTCTCCATGCAATTCCATCAATTTGCCCAAGAAATTGATCTTTTTCGCTATTTCTTTATTAGTCAACGCAGTAGATTTTTTACAAATCTGTTTAAAAACCTTAATTTTTTATACAAACATCAGCTACAATCATTTATTTTCGCATTAAAAATAATAGTAATATGAAATCTACAATATTTGTATTTGCTATTGCAATGCTAGTAGCCTGTGGCAATTCCAGTACAGGAAGTGGTCCAATGGCAAATCTTGATGGGTTTGAAAAAATTGATGCTGGTAACGGCACAAAACAGGTCATCAAAAAGGATGCAGAAGGCAATCTTTTGGAATCAGGATTTATTATCAACGGAAGTAAATCTGGAACTTGGATCACCTATTACACTGCTAAAGATGCTGGACGTATGAAGACTTTGGCATCCTATACCAATGGTATACTTAATGGACCTTATTTTGAATTCAACAACAGAGGACAGATTGAATCAGAGAGTAACTATATGGATAATAAATACCATGGAAAGGTAGTGTCATACAAATTTGGCAGACCACTCACAGAAAAGACCTATGAAAGAGGAGAGCTTAATGGATTGTCTTCAGATTACTACTCTGATGGCGTTATTCAAAAAGAAATCAATTTCAAAAATGGTAAACAGCATGGATCTATGAAGTGGTATAACGAAGAGGGCAAGATGACTATGCAGTATGAATATAAGAATGGAGAGAAAGTGAGTGGAGGCATAGTTAATTAAGTCTCATTAGATCTACATACTCAAAACAAAATGAATAGGCTATTTCCTAAAGGAGATGGCCTTTTTTAGTCTACTTCGCCTATTTATAGAATAAATTGAATATATATATGTAGCTCATTATCATATAGATATGGTACATATTACAATAATTTATATATTTGATGTAAATCCACAATTATGATGACCTCACTAGCTCAACTTGTCGCGTCTCACTTGCTCTTGGAAGACGAAAAAAGCAACAAATTGGTTGATTTCGATTATAGAGAACATTGTTTACAATCAGTATTCTGGAGCATATATAGAAATCTCGAGCAAGGAAAGCGAACGGTGCTTATCTCTGATCACAAAGAAGACTTAGAGTACATCTTTTATTTGTTGTCAAAGTATAGAGTGCATCTGTTGACACTGCTGATTCATGATAGTACAAAGGTCAGTTCAGTGCTAAAGGAAAAAATAGAGCAAGATGGCAATAGACAACTACTTAGAAATCAAAATATTGATTCATCATTGCATGATAAGCTCATAGATATAAAGGAGAGGATAACTGGCAATTTAACCAGATTAAACTCAAAGATTGTTGGTTCTAAGACTTTATTGGATTTGCAAACCTTCACGCAATCATCTAATAAATATCATTATCACCCAATCACCAGAAACCTATTGGATGCCATCTCATATAATGATGCGCAAAAGAAAAGTAAGTTATACGAAGAAGCGCAGAGAATGTATCAGCAGCGTTTTCAATTTTTGGAAGACGACAATCCAATTACTAAGGAGACCTTACAGCAAGAAGATAAATCCTCAATATTGGCAACAATCAGCGAACTAATCCTAGAAGCTGAAGCACTTGAAAGTCAATATAGAGTCATAGAATGGGAAGTCAAGAATAGCATAGAGATGATGCAAGCCTGTGATTTGAATCATATCAAAGATGAGGTCGTAAACTTAAAATCTAAGCTCATCCATTCAAGACCTTATTCAAAGACAGACTTAGTAAAACTACTTCATTTACAGTCAGAACTCTACGCCAAGTTGGACATTGGTGCGGATGCGCCTGAAAATGAAAAACAAATGGATGCCGGTTTGGAGAGAATTGAGTATGCCTTAGAAAGTAGACTGGCAACTCATTATCGAAAAATCAATCAAGAGTCTGAAGAGATTATGTCTATGCTGACACCCGCCAGTGCCCAATCTTCTATGGATATCATGCCCCTTATAAATGGCGTCAATAAATTGATGGCGAAGGTCAAAGATTTTGATATTCTCAAGGATTTCAAAGTCATTAAAAGTACCGCATTAAAATTTCAAAGAGATAATTTACTTGGACTTAAAAAACAACTGGAGTTTGCAAAGTACTTTGTGGAGTCTAATAAAGATTATTGGGACTGGTTAGATTTTCAAACTACACTTAGTGATATAGATATTGCTGTGATTGATATCCTAAAGAAGCAAGAGGGATTTTGGGGTGATGCTTTTCAGAGACAGTATCTTGCCTTTGTAGTCGATCAACAAAAAATAGAAATAGAGTCTATTACGGATCTCACTATGCCACTAAGAGAAGCGTTGGCAGATTTTACAAACACCCATCATCTTGACATCTATAAATTGTGGGATACGCAGAATAGTCAAATCAAACTTGTTTCTGATGACTGGAAATTCTTCTTAGATGAGAATGCTTCTAATATATTGGACCAATATCCGGTAATGGTTATTAGTAGTGAATTCTATAAAGCCTATGGTGAACGTTTGGCCCATGCAGCTGACACCTTTTACTTCTTAGAGGAGATTCCCAATCAAATCTATGAGCACAATACATCGAATGTCAGTGTTGGATTTAGTAATAGATTCAAAGAAGATGTGACGATGACTCACAAGACTAACTCCTCCTTTGTAATCTCTCATAATGCAGCTTCATCTTACCTGGTCACCAAAAAGCTGGAAAACTTGGCTACAGCAGATAAGAATATCATCGCCAATTATCTTGGGAAAAATATGCGACTACTCACGCAACAATATAAGATCTATCAGTTAAGAAATTCATCCATTATATCCTTCTGGTCTGATATCTGGAATACACAATTATTAGAAGAATTTTCTGATCAAGGAATAAAGGAAATTATCTCAGATAATGAGAATGTTAATCTAATTCCTGCTACCTTAATTGATAAGGATAGAACAGTCCATATCTTGTTAGAAGATGATCTCTTTGCAAAGGAGTCTGCAGAGTCTATTATTACTCAACATTTACTATTGCAAGAATTAATCACCTCGGGCTTGACCGTTAGGTCATTAGATAATTATAAGTGGATAAGTAGTAATGATAGTAAATTCTCTAAGATTGTATTAGACTTGAAACAAGGAGAGAAGGAAAGGCAACCACAGCCAGTATAAGCTAAGTTAGTGAGTATACTACTAGACCTCAATCTTACTAAGTATCATGACCAACTGAAATTTTCTCAGACAGATGGTCAGCACACAATATGGGACCCAGTTCGTAAGGAATATTATAAAGTTGCTCCCGAAGAAATTGTCAGACAATCCTGGCTCTTGTATTTGCATCATGATTATAAGCAAAGCTATGCCTCTATGTCCGTGGAGAAGCAACTCATTGTAAGTGGACTTAAGAGAAGATTTGATCTGGTCCTATACAAGAAGTCTCAGCCATATATTCTTTTTGAATTCAAAGCACCAGAACAGCCACTTACCTCAGACGTCGGTCTACAAGCGGCACAGTACAATCAAATCCTACAGGTGCCCTATATCGTTATTAGTAATGGAATCTCTTCATATTGCTTTCTCGTTGATGTTGAGAGGAGAAAGGTAGAAGCTGTTAATGTGTTGCCGTTGTAGTTTTGTTTTAATGTTTCATTCGGCGTACGAATAACCCTGTGCTTCTCTACATTCCGATCGATTTTGAAAAGATGAGGATACGCATCCTTTTCATGTCGACCTTGCGGAGACATCTCCGTGCTCGATAAGGGTTAGGTTGATTAGATATCTGTCTTGCTTTATATCATGTTCCATTGCGAGAACGGAGAACTCTCTACTCCGCTGTGCTCCGATCGATTTGAAAAAGGGAGGAGATACACATCCTTTTCGTGTCGACCTTGCGGAGACATCTCCGTGCTAGCAAAGGGATGGTAGGTTTGTAAAGTCAGTTTTCTTATTAGAATCATTCCCGATAGCGAACGGAGAACTCTTTACTCCACTACACTCCGATCGATTTGAAAAAGGGGGGGGTGTAAATGGACACTTTCCATATCGACCTTGCGGAGATTTCTCCGTGCTCGATCAAGAATAACCAGTTAGGAAAAAAGAGTTATGTA
>CAZMMQ010000016.1:0-57839 GCA_964567435.1 uncultured Saprospiraceae bacterium
GCTCCACTCCGCGATGTTATTTAACCCATCCTTCGACGGGTGTGCAAATATATAATTATTAATCTTAAGAAAAAGTTTCCTCTAATTTATTGTTTGATGCCTTTCCAAGTACAGCTTAATTCCACAATCCCACCAAGGGCTGTCTGAACTACAGTTATAGAATCGCCATCTAAATTGCCTTCCCATTCTTCACCTAAGCCTAAGGTTGTAGACTCTGATACAACAGCACATCCAAGAAAATTGACCAAATTACCGTCCACTATTATTTCATCATTATTAGGTCCAGCTGATACTTCAAATAACAAGTTTGAATCATTATTACATAAGGCTCCCTCCTTAGAACCTTGATATAAGCCTGTGTAGTCATTTTGATCGCAAACTCTTTCATTATCATCACCACATGACAAAAGTAGAAGAAGAGTAGGGGTCAGTATTAAAAGGATTTTCAATTTCATATCCATTTTTTTAGGATACAATATAGTATTGAAGTTGAACTGAGTTAAACCATCTTACCGTATTTAACAATCATTTTTAATACTCATGTTTGCCTCTAGTCCACCCTTTGTGACCTAGCAACTCGTTGGCATGATCAGCTGCAGGATCTTCAAGTTGGGTACCCATACTATCATTCCATCTGTTGAGATAGCCAAATAACGCGATTACTCCCATAATTTCAACGATTTCTCCTTCATCCCAATGTTGTCTCATATTGTCTGCAATCTCATCTGTTACAGCATTTGGAACTAGTGAGGCTGCTATGGCTAAATCAAATACAGCCCTATCTGCATCCGTAAAAGCCCCATAAGTCTTATACTCCCAAATATGATTAAGTCTATCTTGCTCAGAGCCATACCTTTCAGCAGCTCTTATCGTATGCGCTTCACAATATCGGCAGCCAGTGGTCATACTAGAAAGGTAGGCCAATTCCCTTTTCAAAGAACTGGTAACACGACCCTTGTTCTCCATGACAGCTTTATTCATCTCCACAAAGGCATCAGAAATACGTGGTCTGTGCATCATGGTGAATAGGCTATTTGGTGTAAAGCCAAGCGTCTCATCATAGAATTCCTTCATCTCTTTGGCTTTCTGGCTAAAATTTCCGTCAACTGGGGATACTAGCGGTTTCTTCATTTTATTTTTCGATTTACTTTTTTTTAAAAAACAGGTTTATTGATAGGGTAAAATTTAATCAACTTCTGAATATATGTCAGAAAACAGCAGCGATTAAAGAATTGTTCGCATATAAGTGCTCCTGTTGTTTTGTACTTTTGCTGCAAATATATCTATATCAACCATGTCCGAAAAAATTGACATACATGTTCAAGATGAAACAGCACCTCTAGAGTCAGTAATCTTAGGAACTGCAAGACATTTGGGGACGCCTTATATGAAGTTCGTACACCCTGATAAGTGGGCAAATGAAATCGCACCACAAGAGGATTTAATAACAGATCCCAAGTCTAGACATCATATTATAAAAGGGACCTATCCATTGGAGTCAGACTTGAGGATTGAAAATAATCACTTCATACGCGTACTCAACAAATACAACATAAAGGTATTTCAACCTATTACCTTGCCGAGTACAAATCAAATCTATACTAGAGACATAGGCTTTGTAATAGACAATGTATTTATCAAGTCTAATATGGGGACTGAGGAACGGCAGGCGGAGTTCTTTGCCATAAGAGATATAGTGACCCAGATAGAGCAAGAAGTATGGTTCCCTCCTAAATCGGTAGAAGTCGAGGGGGGAGATGTGATGCTTGCTGGAAATAGAGTATTTGTTGGGCAAGCAGCCAAGGGATGTGAAAGCATGAGATGTAACCGAACTAATCAGGAAGCCATCGCTTACTTAGAAAATAAGTTCCCTGATAAAGAAATCATTCCTGTTCCATTGATTAAGTCAGACAGATACCCTGAGAAAAATTGTCTGCACCTTGATTGTGCATTTCAGCCTATAGGCAATAATGATAGCTGTATCATATTTGTTGATGGATTTGAGGATAAGGATCAAGCTCATGAGATGATGTCTCTATTTGGAGGTGAAAAGAATGCCATTAAAATCTCAAGCAAACAGATGTATGATATGAATTCAAACATATTTAGCCTGAGTCCGGAAGTCATCGTTTCTGGTAAGAACCAAGATGAATTTGGAGCTATTAATAAACAATTACGAGATAAAGGGTTTATTGTAGAAGAGATCCCATATTCAGAATCTTCTAAGATGGAAGGGTTGTTGCGTTGCTCTACATTACCATTAAGAAGATCTTATACTTAAATTTAGATATAAAAATAAACTGCTATTGACATGGACACTTTAGTATCCACAACTTCTAAATCTACAAGCCGATTTACAGAAGATCAACTCATGTTCAAAGAAGCTTATCGGAAATTCCTCCTTGACGAGATTGTACCTTTTATGGAAAAATGGAGAAAAGAAGGAATAGTAGATCGAATAGCCTTTAAGAAAGCTGGTGAAATGGGCTTTCTCATGATTTGGCCTGACGAAAAATATGGTGGGTATGGTGATCGAGATTTCAGATATGAGCAGATTATCATGGAAGAGACATGCAGGGCAGGCTGTTTGGAATGGTTTAATACCTTGCATAGTCGATTAGTAGGTCCCTATTTTGACAAGTTGGGTACTGAGGAGCAAAAAATGAAATGGTTGCCTAAAGCTTCCAGTGGTGACATCGTACTCGCTGTAGCTATGTCAGAACCAGATGCAGGTAGTGATCTCTCTGGTATGAGGTCCACTTTGGAGGATAAAGGAGATTACTATTTGCTGAACGGTAACAAGACCTATATATCGAATGGAATAAATGGAGATGCCATTGTAACTGCGGCAAAGTCAATTCCTGGAGAGGGAAGACATAGTATGACTCTTTGTGTGGTAGAAACAGGGATGGAGGGATTTACGCGTGGTAAGAATCTAGAAAAAATGGGCATGAAGGGACAAGATACGGCAGAGCTTTTTTTTGATAATGTGAAGATTCCAAAGGAGAATATATTAGGGGAGCCAGGCAAAGGATTTAGTTATTTGGTCAGTGGTTTAGCAGAAGAGAGATTGATTGTGGCTTGTCAGTCGGCAGCTAGTGCAAGACATGCCTTTGACATTACCAGAGATTTTGTCATTGAAAGAAAGGCCTTCGGCAAGACTATAGCTGACTTCCAGAATACGCAATTTAAGATGGCGGAAATGGATGCTGAATTAGATATGTTAGAGGTGTATATAGACCATTGTGTAGCGCTCAACAACGCTGGTAAATTGACGTCAAATGTAGGTGCAAAGGTGAAGTTGCTTGCATCTGAGTTGGAAGGACGTATGGTGGATTTAGGCGTCCAACTACATGGTGGGGCAGGGTACATGGCAGAATACGAGATTTGTAAAATGTATACTGATGCTAGAGTAAGCAGAATCTATGCAGGTGCTTCTGAGATTATGAAACTTATCATTGGAAGAGATATTTTCAGCGATAAGTATGTGAGCCCACTCGTCTAGGACTGAGGGTCATCTATATCTTCCAGAAATAAGTCTTTCAAATCCAAATCCGGATTAGAATCTGATTTTGGAGTCTTATCAGTCGTAATATCATCTTGTGTTAATAGATTTTTCTGCTTTTGAGTATCGTCTCGTAGCATAGCATCTACATCTTGTGATTGATTGCCTCTGTAGTGCTTCAAATCATCTTTGTCCAACATGATTTCTTCTTCCTTCAACTCAAAATTTTCTTGTTCAGGTACACGACCTAACTCTTCATTCAAATCTTTCAGCTCAACAGGCTGGCCTCTGTGTGGATTTGGGTTGCCCTGCATTCTACCTCTTCGCTCACGCTGTGGTAACTCTCTGTGCTGCCTTGTCCGAGGTTGTTGCCGTGATCTATTACGTTGCATTTTTTGAACCTGCCTTAAGATCATCGGTCCAAACATGATTAGTAACCTCATTAATCCTCTCATTATCTATAATTGTAAGTAGTCAAATGAATAAAAGTTGAATATTTAATAGCTTCCATAATACCGTCTTAAAAACCACTCCACTACTAAAAGAATTATCAGAATGGCAATCAGCCACCATAAATTTAAAATAGGTGTTGTCTCTGCTTTGCTATACAATATCGGTTTGATGGTATTGTCTTCAAGCATTTGACTTTGAAGTGAAGCTATATTGGAGGGATAAAAGACATGCCCACCAGATTTCTTAGCCAAATCATGCAATAAGTCATGTCTAGCTGTCAGATCGTACTGCTCCTTTTTGATAGACTGAATACTAAATTTTCCAGAAGATTCTAACGCTTTTCCATTATAGTTGGTATTTGCTTTGAAACTATAATTGCCTTCTGGATATCTTCCTGCATCCAGAAAGTAGTAGTTATTGGTCTTACTTAATGTGTAATCAAACTGTTCACCCTTATTATTAGTGATCACTAAGTTTGCTTCAGGTATATTTATGGGTTCATAATTCTCATTGTACAATTGAGCATCGAATGAAATGGACTCGTTTTCCTTAAAACTGTTCTTGGCCACATAGGCCCTGAATTTTCTTTTATCTTCTTTCTGGGAGATATATTGAAGAGATTTCATTAAGATACTTTGTGAGTTCTTGTATGACTCGTACTCTTGGTACTCAAATAATCTCCATCTCCAAATACCTTCTCCTGCCAGAACAGCTTGTTTGTGATTGTTGACATCTGTATATGCTAACAAGGGATAGTTGGTTTCGACGCTTCCAACTTTCTGTTTTAGTAAAACTTTACTTGCTGCGCCTACATTATAGTCTCCAAATGGAACTTTGAGCGGAACATACTTCTTCAATTCAGGCCCTAATGATTCTTCTAGAGTAAATAGGTCAAAGCCGTCCATTAAAATTGGCGTAACATCATTGAGACTATTATTACTCCCAGTTATCTTGATTGCATCTTGAAGATTGTTAATATCTGGGATAGACGTATTAGCTCCAATAATATACAATACTGGCTTTTTAATCCTCTTAAGCTCTTCAATGAATGTAGCTATCCTTGATTGTTGACTAGGAAGATTGTGTAAGACAACCATGTCATATGATCTAACAGATGGATGATCTTCTTTGGCATAAACTACATCTATCTCAAAATTCTTGTTGGCTTTGACACTTTGTTTAATCGCTCTGATATCTGGATGTGGGGCATGCGCTAGCAGTAATATCTTTTGTCTTGCGTCCAATATCTCCATGTAGATATTTCGACTATTATTGACTTTGCTCAATTCGTTATTGAGTCCATCTATAGAGATTAGATATTTTACGTTACCCACTTGATCTGCATCTAACTCAAATTGAAAGGATTTAAAGAAATTGTCCTTGTCAATTGTGAAAGACTGACTTTCTAATTTTATGTTTTTACCATTGGTAACTTTGTGTAGATGGATGTTACTCTTGCTTCCCTTAGAGTTGAAAGCCTGTACATCTGCTTCAATTAAAAACCTATCGTTAAGATATACTATACGATTGTGAAGCACATTCTTTATAAGGATATCCGTTCTTATAGTTGTGTCGCCTAATGCAATTGGGTAAATAGGCACTGCCGTTTGCATGTCTGCGTACAAAGGATTTTTACCTTCATTGAAAATGCCATCTGAAGTCATGATAATGGCACTCAAGTTTTGATCCTCGAAGGTTTCTGTGATGTACTCTAATGGCGCAGATATGTTCGTAGACTCAGGTCTTATTGTATCAGAGGTACTTGAAATAACATTTTCTGCAAAAGAGAATTCACTAACTTCAAATTTCTCACTCAATCCATTAATAAGAGACTCTAATCCTGTATTTGTCGACTGCAATGTGGAAGCATCAGTAGACGCTTGAATAGACGCGGACTCATCTTTGAGTATAACGACAACTGGTTTTTGCTCGTCTGTAGTAAACTGCTTGAGCAGCGGCATTAATAGTAGAAATAGGATTCCTAATATGGTTAAGAACCTCAGTAAACCTAATACTTTAGGCAGCCAGGACTTGTTTTCCTTAATGCGGGCATCTTTAAAATAGAGTCCTAATGCGAATAGGATAGCTATCACTGCAATAATAATTACATAGTAGCCAGGATATGATAGTTGAAGATTTTCCAATATTAATGTATGATATGAACTGGAATCACAATTTTTAACTTACAAATATTAAAAATATTTTTAATGTATGATAATCTGACAGTTAAACAACAAGGAGTTGTTAAGATTGTCGTAAGCATGCATCAAGAAAAACTCAGATAGGGTAGATAGCGTTCTGTAATAGTGCTAATATTGTAACATCAAATATGTGATATGAAACGGTTTATTCCTCTATTAAGTTGTCTCCTTGTTTCCATTTGTATGCAAGCTTCCTATATAATTATACCTATGGGGCATGATAATCAGAAGAATCACCTTAAAGCCTATGGTATTGCTTATTGGGTGCTAAACACAGATTCGGAAGCTTATTGGTTGCTTAATTATGATGGTGGCTCATTCGCATTCGAGCACCAAACACTTTACGAAAAGGAATGCAAAACCAGAGGTGTAAGTTATAAAGTGATATCTAATGCTGAATTTGCTAGCGTGAGACAGCAAATTGCTAATCCAGAGAAGAATATGGAAACCATCAAACTGGAAAAAGCCCCTAAAATTGCAGTGTATACCCCAGACTTTAATGCTAGAGGAGAAAAAATACAACCTTGGGATGATGCAGTTACGCTTGTACTGGCCTATGCCGAAATACCCTATGAAACGATTTATGATAGAGAAGTACTTGACGATAAGCTAGCAGAGTTTGATTGGTTGCACTTACATCATGAAGATTTTACAGGTCAATATGGTAAATTCTACTATTCTCAAGGAAACAGGCCATGGTACAAAATAAACCAGCAAAAGATGGAAGCATTGGCTTCCGATTTAGGTTATAATAAAGTATCGCAGCTTAAGTTGGACGTTGTAAAAACGATTAGAGAATACGTTTCTGGAGGTGGATTTATGTTTGCCATGTGTAGTGCTACGGATACATATGATATTGCCTTAGCTTGTCAAGGTCATGATATTTGTGCGGATATATATGATGGTGACGCTGCGGATCAAGATGTGGATAGTAAATTAGATTACACTCAGACTTTTGCATTTAAAGATTGGAAATTAGTTAAGAACCCATTGGAATATGAATATTCTTCAATTGACCATCGTAAAAGAAAAGTTAATCCTACTAATGATTACTTCACGCTTTTCGATTTTTCTGCCAAGTGGGACCCCATTCCTTCTATGCTAACACAAAATCACACAACAACAATAAAGGGTTTTATGGGACAGACTACAGCTTACCATAAATCACTCATAAAATCAGACGTACTAATTATGGGTGAAAATAATGCTGTAGATGAGGCCAGATATATCCATGGTACCTACGGCTTTGGTACCTGGACTTTCTATGGAGGTCATGACCCAGAGGACTATAAGCATCATGTCGGAGATCCAGAAACTGACCTTAATTTACACCCCAATTCTCCTGGCTACAGACTGATACTGAATAATATTTTGTTTCCAGCAGCTGAGAAGAAAAAGAGAAAAACATAGTATTCTTCTTGGGTGATTACTACAAAGAAGGCTTTCTCGTTCAGGTAATTTTTTACTCACTGATATGGTTACTCAGTGAGTATCTAGGCTTGTTGATTTGCGTCATTATGGGTGCAGTTATATTCAGTTTGCTAGTTTTCTCTTTATTAGTAGAACAAGTACAAAAATCCAAGGTGCCAACATCCTTTTATAAATGGATGCTCCTTTCCGCTTTAGCACCAATTATAGTTGCTATTGGTTTCTCCGTAATCTACCAAGGTAATTTTGACTGGATTAGGGAATAATACTTGATTCCTGTTTGAAAGACTTCTGATTTTAGGTCAGTAACTTAAGCATATAATGATATTTCACATCTTACCTTGTACAAGGTAAGGTCCCCTTTCTCACTAACAAACAGAAAATTAACCACTCATTTGAGTTGCTTCAAACAGAGGTAGTTAATATTCAATTAACACAGTTTACAATTACTTAACCTCTGATTCATAACCTATTTATGTTATGCATTGATATTTGCAGTCGTAATTACGAATAAGGTGGAAAAATTGCGAGCCATAAAACTTTACTCAAACTATACTAACTATCAAACGATGAAATTCTTTTCAAATCTACTTTTTAGCCTATGCTTAATCACTTTACTTGGGATATTTCTGAGTTCTTGTGGATCTGAAGATGAATGTACTTCCACATGTGAAGTAAATGAAACCCAATTAGAAGATTGTTCTTGTGTTCCAAATTCCGGATCTTCAGATTTAGTTACGATATCGGATAATATAACTTCTGATGTTACATGGTCATCTGATAGAGTTATCCTTTTAAATAGTAGAATAGTCGTAGAAAGTGGTGCTACCTTGACGATAGAACCAGGTACTATTATCAAGGCAAATGCAGGAGCTGGTACAAATGCTGCCGCCTTATTAATCGCAAGAGGGGCAAGAATTATGGCTGAAGGTACAGCAGCCTCACCAATCATTTTTACTTCAATCGCCGATCAGGTACAACCTGGTGAATTAGAATCTCCAAATTTAGATCCCACTATTAATGGCTTGTGGGGCGGTGTGTTGATATTAGGAAATGCACCTATTTCAGCAGATGCAGAATCTATTCAGATAGATGGCATCCCGCCTTCTGACCAAAATGGACTTTATGGAGGGACTATGAGTGATGATAACTCAGGTGTATTTAGATATGTATCTATAAGACATGGAGGTGCAGATATTGGAGAAGGTAATGAAATCAATGGTTTGACACTTGGTGGCGTCGGTAGTGGTACGACTATAGACCATATAGAAGTAGTATCTAATGTGGATGATGGGATAGAATTTTTTGGAGGTACAGTTAATGCTTCTGATCTCATCGTATGGAATCAAGGTGATGATGCCTTTGATGGAGACCAGGCTTATTCAGGCACGGTAGACAACTTTGTCAATATTGCTGGACCTTCCTCAGATCATTCATTAGAGTTTGATGGACCTGAAGGTGCGACTAACGGATCATATACCTTCACTAATGGTACCTGCAGAGGCTACAATGAAGGTGGAACAGGTGGAGGAGAGTATGCTGACTTCCGATCTAATCTCATGTGTACGCTAAGCAATGTTTATTTCTTCAATTATTCTGAAGACTCGGATTTTGAGCTAGATAATGATGGCGTAGCAGCTAACTACTTAAATGGAGCAATTACTACTTCTGGGCTAGAATTTAACCTGAGCCATCTATCTGCTGGTAACATGACCTGTAATGATATAATGCGAGATAATTCTGATGAAGGAACTGCCTTTACTCAAATAGATCCAGGATGTAGTATCGTAACAATTCCAACAGTTGGCGCCGATACCTCTGAATTTGAAGGGTGGTCACTAAGTAGCATTACTGGCGCTCTTGATTTTTAAAACGTATATAAGTATTAAAATTATAATATTTCGAAGATGAAAAATTGCACATTAATTCTTCTTTTTAGTTTTCTTTTTATCAACTCAGTTTTTTCACAGACAGGTACTGTTCGAGGTTACGTGTATGATGACGCTACTGGAGATCCTATTCTATTCGGTAATGTCCTTGTAGCAGAAACTGATGGCGGGACTACTACAGATCTAGATGGTGCTTATACCCTAGACCTACCTGTAGGATCTTACACCTTTACTTTCTCATATCTTGGATATGCTAATTTTACTGTGAGTAACGTAGAAGTTACAGATGGTGAAGTGAATGTTATTGACGTTAGAATCAAAGAGGATTCTGAGGTGGTAGATGAAATAGTAATCGTCGCCAAGCAACTTAGAAATACAGAAGTTGCCTTAGCTACAATCAAGAGAAACTCACCCAACTTTATCGCAGGCGTATCAGCATCAACAATCAAGAAAGCTGGGGATAGCAATGCAGCAGCAGCGGTAAAGAGAGTGGCTGGTGTTTCTGTAGAAGATGGAAAGTACGTATATGTAAGGGGTCTAGGAGATAGATATACTAAGTCATTACTAAATGGTATGGATATACCAGGACTTGATCCTGATAGAAATACCATCCAAATGGATTTATTTCCTACGAATATCATAGATAATATCATCGTCCTAAAATCATTTACAGCTGATTTGCCAGCTGATTTTACTGGAGGTATCGTGGATATCAATACTAAAGATTTTCCTGAAGAAGCTAATTCTTCGATTTCTCTAGGACTTGGATATAATCCTGCTATGCATTTTAATTCGGATTATTTGACTTACCAAGGAGGTTCTACAGATTACCTTGGCTTTGATGATGGTACGAGAAATTCGCCTATAACTAATGATGGAGATTTAGTGACAAGAGTAGATGTTTTTCTAAATACTGATAACCAAGACACTTACACACAAAACCTAAACAACTTTAGTTCGACGCTTGGTGGAATAAGACAATCAAGCTTGTTGGATTATAATATTGGATACACATTAGGTGACCAAAAGAACTTTAACTCTGGGTCAAGCCTAGGGTATACGCTTAATCTATCTTATAAGAATAGTACAGATTACTATACAGATGTAGTCAATCAAAGATGGGGTAGAGGAAATACAAGTGACATCACAGCCTTAGATATCAGAGAATCCCAAATTGGTGAGTATGGTACTAATAATGTCTTGTTGTCTGCTATGGCTGGCGTTTCATATAAAACTCAAACATCAAGATTTTCACTTAATGCCTTAAGAATTCAGAATGGTGAGTCCACAGCTGGATTGTTTGATTACGTAGGTTCTGATCAGGGATCAAACTTTACTGCCGAGCAGCATAACTTAGAGTTTAGCCAGAGAGAAATTACCAACCTACAATTAAGCGGAACAACTTCGCTGAAAGAAGGTAAGCATAAGCTTAACTGGAGATTATCTCCAACTTTCTCAAGTATTACTGATCCCGATATCAGATTTACAAGAGTAAGAAATGATGGCGATAGACTAACAATAGGAACTGAATCTGGTATCCCTCAAAGGATATGGAGATTCTTAGATGAAGTTAATCTAGCAGGTAAAGTTGATTATAATATTGACTATACGCTTAAAGAACAAAAAGCGAAATTAAAGTTTGGTGGTGGATATATCACTAAGAATAGACAATATTCAATAGAGACTTTTTCTATCTTCCCAGGTAACAGTGAAATCACTGAGAATGTCAATGATTTATTTAGAGAAGAGAATTTCTTCAATGCAGAAAGCAACATACTAGGCCTATTCTACAACCCTGATTTTGTTCCATTCAATGTCAATGAATATGATGCCACGATTAACACGGCTAATTTATTCGTATCAAATGAATTTGAGCCAATAGAAAACTTAAAGGTAATTGCTGGAATTAGAGCCGAGCACTATAACCAATTTTATACAGGAGTAAATCAAAGTGGAGATAGGTTCAATAATGAATTGGTTCTGGATGACTTAGACCTTTTCCCTTCATTAAATGCGACTTACGTACTCAATGATAATTCAAGTATAAAAGGATCATTCTCTCAGACCATAGCAAGACCTTCTTTTAAAGAAGCATCATTTGCTACAATCATAGACCCGTTATCTGGTAGAACATTTATAGGAGGGTTCTTCCCAGATATAGATGTAGCTACTGGAGAGGAAATTTGGAATGGCCAGCTAAGAAGCACGTCGATTCAGAACTATGATTTGAGATTCGAGACATACAGAAATAGAGGACAGAATATTTCACTGAGTGTTTTCTATAAGAGCTTCCAGAATCCTATAGAGATAGTACAGTACGTACAAGCAGCTAATAATTTCCAACCACGTAATGTAGGAGATGGTAGCGTAGCTGGAGTGGAAGTAGAATTTCTTAAGTACCTAGGTGCCTTTGAAAGTAAGTTAGGGGGACTAGCAGTAAGAGGAAACGTGACACTGACACAGTCACAAATAGAAATGAGCGAAACGGAGTTTACATCTCGAGTCAATAATGCAAGAGATGGAGAAGTAATAGATAGAACAAGAGATATGGCTGGACAAGCACCTTATATTATTAATGGTGGATTCAGTTATAGAACTGTAAGTGGTCAATTGGAGTTCGGCGCATTTTATAATGTGAGAGGAAGAACCTTAGAATTTGTTGGAATTGCCGACAGACCAGATGTGTATACTAGACCTTTTCATAGCCTTAATTTGACAGGAAGCTACAAGTTCGGTGTTGATGATAAGTACGGCTTAGGATTTAAGGTAGATAACTTACTACAAAGTAAAAGGGAGTCAGTCTTTGAATCATTTGGAAGTGAAGACCAATTATTTTCAAGTTTATCACCGGGCACTAATTTCTCAGTGAGCCTATCTTACAAAATCAGATAAAGAAATAAGCCTCTCATAAAGAGGTTCTAATAATGCAATTTTTCCATTCTTCGGAATGAATCGTATCCTGCTAGTGTTCACTAGCAGGATATTTTTATTATGGGAATATTAGTATAAAATGACGCGAATGTTACATTAATGTAGGCTAAATATTACCCCAATGTAAACTTAATGTTAACAAAAACTTGATTTTACTGTTTATCAAGCATATCTTAGCAATAGAAGTCGCTAGCTAAAGTACTGACTATGAGGATTTTGATAAACATATTCGTTCTGATTACAGCTTTTGTAAGCATGACATCTGCCTCAGATATTAAATCACCCGAGTTATACACACTTCCTTTTACTAAAGCAGATGGTTTACTATTAGTTGAAGCTCAAATGGACGAACAATTCGGTGTATTCATCTTTGATACTGGTGCTGATGGTATATTGATTAATAGTCCAGATAGTGCTGACGGACAGGATGTTTCTTTTGAGACATTGACTGGTGTTGTGACGGCTAGTGAAGTGACGGTCCCTAGAATAACCTTTGGTGAGCATGTATTCAATAAAGTTGAGGCCTTCACTTCGGACTTATCAGCTTTAGAAAACTATCTAGAAATTCAACTACTTGGAATATTAGGCGTAGACATTTTTGAAAATAACGTGCTTTATATAGACAACAAGAATGGCCTGATACGTGTGTTTGATAGTGCTTCAGAGCTTGCTGATTACAATTTTCCAGCTTCCATGCTCAAGGTCAAAGTAGAAGTGGTCAATAATAAGTTTATCCTTCCATTAGAGGTTGGTGAAGCTACTTATCGCTTCTTACTAGATTCAGGTTCGTCGGTATCCATGATTGATTTAGATATCATAGAAGAGGAATCTCTAACTAGGCAAGCTAGGTCCTTGGAGTTATATACGGCTGGTCCCAATTCTGAAAGCACCAGTATCTATCAAGCCCAAGAAGTGAAACTCTCTAATCTCAAAGTCAGGAACATGCAATTTGGTGTTACTGATTTTAGCAATCTCAATGCATCTCTAGATGAGCCTATAGCAGGAATTCTCAGTATAGAACAATTAGCGATCAGTGCTATGATTCTAGATAAGAAGAATGAGATTCTTTATTTACAATTCTTTAAATAGTTCAGTAAAAGCGTAGGGCTTTACTTACTTGTCTTCTGCTTTCTTATAGAGCAGAATATTTGCTTTATATGCAAAATATCGCAACATCAATCCAATAAGTGATGTTACTTACATCTATTAAGTAATATGGTCAATTTGTGAAGCGAAATGCCACGTTGATATATAAGCTCAATATTGCTAATTTTGATGCATTGAAAAAGTAATTACATGTCAGAAATACACGATTCGGTTAAGGAATATTATGGAAAGGAATTAGAGACTTCAGACGATCTCAAAACCAATGCTTGTTGCACCATACAAGTATATCCTAAGCATATTAAGGAGGCAATGGCTAAGATTCATGATGAGGTGATGGCTAAGTATTACGGCTGTGGATTGACGATTCCTGATCAATTGAAAGGACTCAAGGTCTTAGATTTGGGTTCTGGAAGTGGCAGAGATGTCTACATTGCATCGCAATTGGTTGGTGAGGAAGGGCAAGTTATTGGCTTAGATATGACAGAAGAGCAACTGAACGTAGCTAATAAGCACATAGATTATCATACTGAATCATTTGGATTCAAGACCAGCAATGTCAAGTTTATCAAAGGGAACATAGACGAATTAGGAGAGCTGGGATTAGAAGAAGGCAGCTTTGATTTAATTATCTCTAACTGCGTAATTAATTTGGTTGAGGACAAACAAAAGGTACTTAATGATGTGTACAAACTCCTCAAACCAGGAGGAGAGATGTACTTCAGTGATGTATATAGTGACAGAAGAATTCCTCAAAATCTTAGAGATCATGAAGTACTATGGGGAGAATGCCTGAGTGGGGCTTTATATTGGAATGATTTCTTGACATTTTCGAGAAGAGCAGGATTCACAGATCCTAGAGCTGTAGACAGTCACCCAATCACTGTAGAGAATGAAGAATTGCAGGATTTATTAGGCAACATTACTTTTTTCTCAGTAACCTATAGACTGTTCAAAATAGAAGGACTAGAGAAAGATTGTGAGGATTATGGTCAAGCTGTTATATACAATGGTGGTGTTACGTACTCAGAGAAGTCTTTCATATTGGACGACCACCATGTATTTGAAAAAGGTAAGGTAGAGCCAGTTTGTGGTAATACTTATAAAATGCTGCATGATACTCGCTACAAAGACCATTTCCAGTTTATTGGAACATGGGACACCCATTATGGTATATTCGAGGGTTGTGGAGGTGCTATGCCATTTGGTTCAGATGGTAGCGGAGACGAAATAGGTTGCTGTTAACCTATTCGTACAACAGTAGTCAATTTTATCTCTAAAATCGAAAGCAGATTTGCTCAGGCTTCAGGGATATATTCCTACCTTTATACCCCGTACTAAATAATCTGAGTTGTGACTAAGTATATTTTTGTGACGGGTGGAGTAACTTCCTCATTAGGTAAAGGAATAATTGCAGCCTCTCTAGCTAAACTCCTTCAAGAAAGAAACCTTAAAGTCACCATACAGAAACTGGATCCGTATATTAATGTAGATCCTGGCACACTTAATCCATATGAGCATGGAGAATGTTATGTGACAGATGATGGTGCGGAAACAGATTTAGATCTTGGGCACTATGAGAGATTCCTCAATACGCCAACTTCCCAGGATAATAATATAACGACAGGTAGAATCTATCAAACCGTTATCACCAAAGAAAGAGAAGGGGCTTATCTGGGTAAGACAGTACAAGTCATTCCCCATATTACTGATGAAATTAAAAGAAGGGTTAAGCTATTAGCTGAGAAAAGAAATTATGATATAGTCATAACTGAGATTGGTGGAACTGTGGGTGATATAGAATCTTTGCCTTACTTGGAATCCCTTAGACAGTTAAGACAGGAGTTGGGAAAAGAGAATTGCCTGTGTGTTCATCTTACGCTTATCCCGTATCTGAGTGCAGCCAAAGAACTGAAAACCAAACCAACTCAACATTCTGTGAAAGAGCTACTTCAGGCAGGGATACAACCGGACATCCTTGTCTGTCGTACAGAATATCCGCTTACCAAGGAAATTAAAAGTAAGCTCGCTTTATTCTGTAATGTTGATTCTAAATCAGTTATAGAAGCAATAGATGCGTCTACTATCTATGATGTCCCACTGCTTATGCTTAAGGAGAAACTGGATATTAGAGTGCTCAAAAAGCTAAAAATCAAATCCACAAAGACACCAGATATGGCTCAGTGGAAAGAATTCCTAGGTAGGCTGAAGAATCCTACGCATGAAATTAAGATTGGGCTTATCGGAAAATATAACGAACTCCCTGATGCTTACAAGTCCATCTATGAATCCTTTATACACGCTGGTGCTGAGAATGAATGTAAGGTAAAAGTCATACCAATACATTCAGAATTACTAGAAGTTAGTGACGTGAAAGAAAGACTAAAGGGCCTTGATGGGATATTGGTAGCTCCTGGATTTGGCGAACGTGGTATAAAAGGAAAAATCAAATCCATTCAATACGTTCGAGAAAAGAAAATCCCATTCTTTGGTATCTGTTTGGGTATGCAATGTGCCGTAGTAGAATATGCCAGGAATGTTATTAAGATTAAAGGCGCCAGCTCTACTGAAGTCAAACCTAACACTGCTAATCCGATTATAGATCTGATGGTGGATCAGAAAAATGTAACCAATAAGGGCGGCACCATGAGACTAGGAAGTTATAAGTGCCAGTTGGTTAAGGGTTCAGTAGCTCAGAAAGCATATGGCAAATCGGAGGTCACTGAAAGACACAGGCACAGATACGAATTCCATAATGATTACCGCAAAGAAATTGCTAAGTCAGGAATGCAAGTCACTGGTATAAATCCAGAAAAGAACCTGGTAGAAATAATAGAAATAAGTGACCACCCATTTTTTATAGGTGTACAATTTCATCCTGAACTCAAGAGTACTGTAGAAAAACCTCATCCGTTATTCGTTGCTTTTGTCAAAGCGGCATTGGAACATAAACTCAGTCAATGAGGAAATTAAGGCTAGAAGAATTAGGACGACCTGATTTAGAAACTTATTCCAAGGCAGACAAGCTACCGATAACTATAGTATTAGATAATATTAGGTCAGCACTTAATGTAGGGTCCATATTTCGTACAGCTGATGCAATGGCAATCAATGACATTGTCTTATGTGGAATCACTGCTTGCCCACCTCATAAAGAAATCAATAAGACTGCTATTGGAGCTACAAATTCGGTAAAGTGGACATATGAAAGTAGTATAGGTTCATATATAGAAAAGGCAAAAAAAGAAGGGAAACTCATTTTGGGTATAGAACAGATTGATAAATCAGTACCGCTTCCAGACTATGTTATGCCTACCGATAAATCGATAATAGTCATATTTGGCAATGAAGTCCATGGTATTTCTGATGAAGTAATCCCTCTATTAGATACGGCTATAGAAATACCGCAATTCGGCACCAAACACTCACTTAATGTTGCAGTCTGTGCTGGTATAATAATGTGGTCCATGAGACAATCCCTCTGCTAGACTACCACTTATCCTTATCATATCGTAAAGTAAGCCTTACACCGACATGAACCTGATTGATGCCTGAGCTTTCCCCTTGGAAGTCTATAGCATTACCTGTTATGTTATACATAGCAAATGGAGACACCGTCAATAGATTGGTAACGCCAATATCAAGACCGGCTCCCAGACCAATCCTATAGGTTAGATTACTCTCTGATTCCAGAGTGGAATCAAAGTCGGAATTAGCAAAAATGAGCCCAGGACTCACTAACCAGTAAAAGCCTTTCTTAATTAGTCCTCCTTCCTTAGAAAAGGTAGGACAGGCATTACAGTCTGAATGAAAATCTAGGGGATATATTAATGCATTCCAATTGAACCCTATAGTTGTAATATCAAATTGATCAAATGAACTTGCGCCATAGCTAATTTCTGGTGTGAATTCTAAACGCTTTTCTTGCAATCTAAACCAATATCCAACACCAGCTTCAAACCCACCAGATGTAAATGTTGTTTCTTCTCCTGAAAATCCACCAGGTATGGATACTGAGTTGGATACAAATCTTCCAGATATCGCTATCTGCGCATCGCATACTGTAATCAAACTCATAAGGAGTAAACTGATCATGATTGCCCTCATAATACTTATCTTTTAATGTAATAACGTTAGACTAAGATAGGCCTATTGTTCCATTAGCAACTATCTTTGTGCTTAATAATGAAGACAAAGAATACAAAGAACAAAGTTAATGTAGTTACGCTGGGTTGTTCCAAGAATCTTGTTGATTCCGAAAACCTCATAACACAATTGAAAGCTAATGATTTCGATGTTGTACATGAGGGTGACGCTAGTGACAACAATATTTTAATTATAAATACATGTGGGTTTATAGATAAGGCTAAACAAGAAAGTGTGGATGCCATATTAGAGGGAGCAGACTTAAGGAAGAAAGGTGAGATCGATAAGCTCTATGTAACTGGATGTCTGTCCGAAAGATATAAGCAGGACCTAGAGGTAGAGATTCCGGAAGTAGATGCTTATTTCGGTACGATGGAATTACCTGCTTTGCTTAATAAGCTAAATGCAGACTACAAGCACGAACTAATAGGTGAGCGGTGGACCACAACGCCGCTGCATTACGCCTACATGAAAATATCTGAGGGATGCAATCGTACCTGTTCATTTTGTGCGATACCCCTAATGAGAGGTAAACACATCTCAAGGACGGTAGAGAGTTTGGTTAAGGAAGCAGAAAATCTAGTCAGAAACGGTGTCAAAGAAGTCATGCTTATAGCACAAGAGTTGACTTACTACGGTCTTGATATCTATAAGGAAAGAGCATTGCCAAGATTACTTAATGCTTTATGTGAAGTAGATGGCTTAGAGTGGATTAGATTACACTATGCTTACCCAAGCAAATTTCCACTAGAGATTATTGAGGTCATGGCGAAGCAACCTAAAATCTGTAATTACTTAGATATGCCATTGCAGCATGCCTCTGACAATGTCTTAAAGAGAATGCATCGTCAAATTACTTTACTAGAGCAGAAAGAATTAATTCGGAACATCAGAAGTATTTTGCCATCCATTGCCATACGAACTACAATGTTGGTAGGCTTTCCTAGTGAGACAGATTCGGATTTCAATATCCTCCACGATTATATAAAGGAAATGCGTTTTGATAGGCTAGGTGTATTTACCTATTCTCATGAGGAGGGTACTTCAGCGCATGAGTATCCAGATGATATTCCTGACGAGATCAAAGTCAAGAGAATGACTGAACTAATGGAGACCCAACAAGAAATTTCCTTTGATAAGAATGTATCTAGAATAGGACAAACGTTCAAGGTCTTATTTGATAGAAAAGAGGGAGACTACTTTATAGGTCGGACTCAGTATGATTCACCCGAAGTGGATAATGAAGTACTTGTATCTGCGATAGACAAAACCTATCTGAGGATTGGAGACTTTGCTGATGTATCTATAATTAATGCAGAGCCTTTTGATTTGATAGGCAAACTGACGAAAACCTAATCGTGAAGAAAATCTTATTGTGCTACATCTCACGAACAATAATGCAACAACTTTATTTATATAACTGAATGACGGAGCAAGCTCAAATTCAATCTATTTTCCAAAGGCAAATACATCCATTTTTACAAGTAGTAATAGCTATTAGCCTCAATTTGATTGGAATATTATTGATCAAAGCTTTTGTGGATTCTAATGCTAGAGTGGATAGCCGTGTTGTATTCTGGGAATTTTCATTTTCGATACTAATGGCATTCATCATATTCAATTCGGTATTTAGTATTCCATACCTAAAGAGAGGTCAATATTTTCGAGATAGCATATTTAGTTTTCTTACTCTTGCAGTAATTGGAGGTGTCTTATCTCACTATATTGGTGGAATAAGTATGGACGATGCAGGATCATTTCGATGGTTGTACATTGTTTTTACTTTTACATATCTTGTTTTTATTTCCATAGTGAATTTGATGAGAAAAATAATGGAGATAGCCAAGAAGCAAGATGCTAGATTGAGAGGAGAAGATTTTTAAAATCAGTTATAAAAAAATAAATATATGAGATTATTCGCATTACTATTGATAGCTTGGACATTGGCTCTAGTATCTTGTCAGTCCAAAACAACTGAATCGGTATCCAAAGTAGTGGATCCAATAGAAAAAGCAGCTGCTGCAATAGCTCTCCAAGAGGAACATGAAAAACAGCAGGAAGAATTATCTAAAGACCCAATGAGAGATGATAAAATAGTAAAGTCAGAAGATGAATGGGAGAAGGAATTGAATTCATTAGAATTTAGAGTATTAAGAAAAGAAGGTACAGAGAGAGCATTCACTGGAGATCTTTGGGATCATAAGGGAGATGGTGTCTATACATGTAGAGGATGTGCATTGCCATTATTTGATTCAAATACAAAATTTAAGTCAGGTACTGGATGGCCTTCTTTCTATCAACCAATTGGTGAGGATGCCATTGGAGAGGACACAGATTACAAAATTGGGTATGCTAGAACAGAAGTACATTGTGCAAGATGTGATGGTCACATGGGTCATGTATTTAATGATGGCCCACCACCTACAGGGTTAAGATATTGTATTAATTCAGTGTCTCTAGACTTTGTAGATAGAACTGAAGTAGAATCTCCTTAATCCGGTATTGGTTAAGAAAAATCAAGTATATACTTATTCTTTTTTCCATTCTCAACAAAGAGGAATCTGTCCTGTAAAAGATTTTGTGATGTTATCAAGTCAGATGCATCACTAACTTTTACTTTGTTGACTGAAATAGCATTGCCCTTTACAGCTCTTCTATATTCACTTAGAGAAGAAAATATTTGAGCTTTCTCTGTGACTAGATTTTGAAGTGCTAAAGAGTCAGAAAGTATATCTTTTGGTAGCTTGTAGGATAGTACTTCTCCAGAAACCATTTCCAATGTTTCAGTCTTCATCGCTTTCAAACTTTCGTTATTTAGCTTCTTATTGAAGATAATTTCAGAGACTTCCTTAACTGCATCGTACTTGCCTTTATGAATTCTTGTCGTCAATTCTTCGGCCAGAAGTGCTTTTTGTGCCCTTGGGTCGTCTTTCAGATCATTTTCTATTTGTTCTACTTCGCTATGTGGTTTGAGAGTGAAGTATCTTGTAAATGTCTTTAGATCCGCATCATCAGAATTAAGCCAAAACTGGTAAAACTGATATGGTGAAGTCATCTTAGGGTCTAACCAAATATTCCCTTTTTCAGACTTGCCAAATTTCTTACCGTCGGACTTAGTCAATAGTTTGCTCGTAATAGCATAGGCTTTGGCGTCTTCCAAGTTACGTCTGATAAACTCTGTCCCTGAAGTAATATTTCCCCACTGATCAGATCCACCCATTTGAAAACGACAGTCATCTTGCTGGTATAAGCACTGAAAGTCATAAGCTTGTAGCAGTTGATAGCTGAATTCTGTAAAAGAAAGTCCAGATTCCAATCTATTTTTTACAGAGTCTTTAGACATCATATAACTCACGGTCAGTGTTTTTCCCACCTGACGCAAAAAGTCTAAGGTGTTCATGTCTTTATAGAAGTCTAGGTTGTTCCTGAGCAGCGCCTGGTTTCCAGAGTTACCAAATTCCAGAAATTGGGCCATTTGATTTTGCTGGTGTTGTAAGTTGGCATCTAGCTCTTCATAGGATTTAAGTTGTCGCTCAGCATCCTTTCCTGATGGATCTCCAATTCTACCTGTTGCCCCTCCCATAAGCACTATTGGCTTATGTCCAGATCTTTGCCACAAGGAGAGAATCATTACCTGTACATAGTTGCCTATTGTTAATGAAGGTGCTGTTGGGTCAAATCCAATATAAGCCGTACACATTCCCGTTTCGATTACTTCCTTGACACCTGGCGTCATATCATGAAGCATACCTCTCCATTCCAACTCTTCTATGAAATTCATAATTGCACTTAATTATTGATACAAACAACAAAGATATGGATAGTCTCTGACTTGTGTTAAATCAGATCAGCTCTATTGAAAGCTTGAGGAAGAATATGATTTATACCATTGATATAGACGATTGTCTCAAGATTATTAGCAGTTAGATATAGGTCTATTGGTTTATTTTGTCTCTGCTCAAATTCCTCAATCACTTGCCTGCAAGCGCCGCAGGGCATACATGGATCGGTTAATGGTTTGTTAGGATTGTTTGCTGATATTGCCAGAGCTACTATATGAGTCTGATTCAGTGAGGCTCCATAACTGTATAGAGCCACTCTCTCTGCACACATACACAGTGGATAAGATGCATTCTCCTGGTTACAACCTCCAATATAGGATCCATCACTAAGCAGAAGTGCTGCACCAACATAAAAAGAAGAGTAGGGGGCATAAGCCTTTGAAGTCATGTCTCGTGCCATGGAGATGAGCTTGACCAAAGAACCATCCAACAGTTCATTAGTATCAAAGGTTTTATGCTGAAAGGAATACTCAAGATTGGCCACAACAATAATTAATAACTTATAAATAATTGACACCTTTGTCATACTATTAATAACAAATATGGAGCCACCTATGGCTTTGAAGCTTAATAAATATTTACTATGCCAGTACTGATAGGGTGTAGTCCTAGTACGGGGAGTTCATTACTCAGACGAATGCTTAATCGCCACTCAAAGATCTTCTGTGGTTCAGAAACTTACCTCTTCTCCAAAGAGGCACTTTATACTGATTGGCATCGATCTCATAAGAAATTGATGAGACCTTCCCTTTTTGGGTTGTCTAATGCAGGTTGGCATATTTTCGTAGGTGTTGAGCTGGGAGAAGATTATCAGTACAGTAAGCTTGACTTCAAAAACTTGTTGGCGAAGAAACATGATAGCTTTTCCAGTTTTGCACATGCCTTTTATGACCCATTGATGCAAAAAAATCGAAAGAGAGTTTGGGTTGAGAAGTCGCCTTCAAATGCCTTCACTCTAGATTTGTTTCTTCAGGAATTTAGAAATGGGAAAGCGATTCATATAGTTAGAGATCCATTAGATGTCATTGCTTCCTTATATAATCGAGGGATGACAATGTATAATGCAACCGCTGTGTGTTTGCTCAACATGTCTAAGATTATGAATAGTACTAGTACTAAGATATTAACCATCAAATACGAATCGCTTGTTACTAATGCCACTGAAGTACTTAGTGACGTTTGTGCTTTTTTAGATTTATCATTTGAACCTATTATGTTATTTCCTCAAGTTGGAGAAGGTGGAAGCAGCACAATGGAAGGATGGAATTATGACGAAACACAAAAGGTAGAGAAGGGAAGTGTAGGAAGGTTTCAGAAGCTTGATCCGCGACTGAGAGAAGATATTCTTAAGTGCATCTATTACATACGACAAATCAGTTTTGATCAGTTCTCTTCCATAATCGAAATAAGAAATGAGCTATACCAATTAGATACTCCTGTCGTCAAAGATTCTTTGTTTAGAGAAAAGTTGCTATCTGAGAAGGCTGCAGATATTCGTCAAAGGCACTTCTCTAATGCCTATTATAAGAAACATAATTATCCTTTGAAATTACATGATTAATAGACTGAAGGCTTTAAGTCTTATCAAAACAGCGTTGGAAGACTCAGTAGGTACAAGAGAGTCTGAAAATATTTCAAAGTATTACATTGATAGTTTACTAGATTGGCCGATTGAGGAGAAACAATTATTTATTGATATAGAGAAGTTGGTGAGTGGAATACCTGTTCAGTATGTAACTGAAGTTAGTTTCTTCTATGGTAAACGATTTAAAGTTAATAACCATGTACTCATTCCAAGACCAGAATCCGAAGAACTAGTTCATTGGATTAAGCAAGATTACAAGAATAGATCAAATCATAGCCTCTGTATACTGGATATTGGTGTGGGTAGTGGATGTATACTCCTATCACTGGTAACTGAGCTTGAAGCAAGAGGTATTGGCATTGATATCAGTTCTGAGGCTTTATTGGTATGTCGGGAGAATGCTGATGCTCTCCAATGCAAGGTGGATTTGGTCCAAAGTGATATTCTAATTGAATCACAGGTAGAGGGACCTGTACAAATTATTGTGTCTAACCCCCCATATATATTAAAGTCAGAAAAGGATAGAGTACAAGACATTGTCTCTAGGCATGAACCTTCTTGTGCACTATATGTGAACAGTAATGATCCGTTACTTTTTTATAAAAGAATTATTGAATTGTCTAATGGATTGCTTGTTGAAGGAGGGCATTTATATTTTGAAACAAGTGATTGGTTTCATGACGAGCTTAAGGACTTAGTTGATTCAATAGATAAAAAATATGAGTTTAGAAGGGATCTACAAGGAAATTGGCGTATGCTAAAAATTTACTTCTAGCTATGCTCCAGCTTTTTTAATATCATTAGCACCCATCTCCTTGAGCAGTTCTATGATTTTATTTCGATGGTCACCTTGTATGATAATCTCTCCATTTTTCTGACTTCCTCCAACACCACATTTAGATTTCAATTTCTTCTCGATCTCTTTCATAGCTGCATTTGTCATTTGGATGCCACGAACTATGGATACAGATTTACCACCTCTTCCTTTCTTTTCGAGATGCACTCTAATCCTTGATTTCGCAAGAAAATGATTTGCCTTTTGTTTGGTCTCCTGCTTTTCTTCTGGAGCATTTTCGGGATTTCCTAGCTTTTGAAAAGCATCCCAAGACATATTTGTGTCCTTGTTCTTACCCATGTTTATATGGTTTATATTGCTGCAAATATAAAACAACCCCGTATTGTAAGAAGGTAAAAAACGCCTACTAGACCATGATTAGGTGATAGATATAACAGGATTAGCTCCGGGTCAAAGGAGCCCAATAATCGTTATTTTTTTACCCTATGTAGCTCTATATCATAGATTTAATCACTCAAGTATATCAATAATTGGCTCCACAGATGTGAAATATTCAAAATATTTATTTCATACCGAAGTCGGATAATTCACAGTAAATAAGATTGTTAGACATGATGAATTAATGCCATATGTTACATATGAGGTTTAATCATAATGTTAAAAGCCTTTTGGAAGGGTCTTTGGTCTTTGTAGCACGACTTAATAGGGCTTGGTCTATACTGACCATAATGCCCAATTGAGCAAAAATGAATATTTACAATATGTACAAGATGATTACACGAGTACTTACACATTTCTCACCTACATTCCATGTAGTGATAC
The DNA here is from genome assembly GCA_964567435.1 of uncultured Saprospiraceae bacterium. Lineage (GTDB taxonomy): Bacteria > Bacteroidota > Bacteroidia > Chitinophagales > Saprospiraceae > RFSX01. The sequence goes on from CAZMMQ010000016.1 coordinate 24,703, forward strand.
TTACACTATTTGGATTCGGTACATCTCTGCAAGCACAGAATATATCATATAACTGTAATTGCTTGGAAACACTTCCAGATGGTGTCATTGAATTCAAAATACGAGGGTTCGGCGAAGTAGGTGATGTCTATGAGATCCAAAATGCAGTGAATCTATTCACTGATGCGGCTCTTACTATGCCTATTATAGATGCGACTATGATTCCAGATCCCAATGACAATGGGTTATTCTGTATAAATGGTTTCGCTTCCGATGGTATAACACCAACTGCGGATGTGTTTTTTAACAATGGCGCTCCAGTACCGTTACAAATGGTTACTTGCAGGACCCCTGAAGTTGAGATCACACCAGAAGAATCAGAACCAGCAACCTTATGTGTTGGTAGCCTGAGGCGATTTTGCATAGAAGACTTATTTGGGAGCCTTACAACTATAGACTGGTCTGCACCAGGAAGTGCTTCTCTAACTCAAGTGGTGGGAGATAGATGTGCTGATATAGAGTATGATACTCCTGGGACTTATGTAATATCAGTTAGTGGAGAAACGAGAACTGGATGTGCTTTCGCAGATGACTTAATCATTTTTGTTGAGGATATATCAGATGATTTGACATTAAATGGAGATACTCAAATCTTCGCTTGTGATGGATTAGCTGTAATGGAATCATATACCCTGGATGGTACTAGTGGAGCTACAGATTTTAAGTTAATGGCGGTAGGTCCTACGGGTGCTTTAACGCCATTTATGACAGCCACAGGTAGTGGCACAGGTAGCGGTATGGGTAGTGTTGCAGGTACATTTACATTTCCAGCTGCAGATGCAGATTATGTGTTGGTGGCGTGTAACGCAAATCCAGCAACGAATTCATGTGATTTTTCTGTACAACAAGAAATTAGCGTCAGAACAGAACTAGATAACGTAACTATAACTGGTCCTTCTTGTACCTGTCTTGATGTAGCGCAAGAATATACCATTGAGAATAGTGGAGATTTTACTGGGATTGGATTTTCAGTATCTCCCGGTGTTGCTGGGGTAGATTATATAATTGCACCTGCTGGAGGACAGAGCACAGTTGTAGATATTACCTTTATAACAGATGGTGTCTTTACAGTAACCGCTACAGGAACCTCGGACACAGGAGCTAATAATGGTTGCAATTTTACAGCAACTACTACAGTAGATGTTACAGCCATACAGAATGAGTTTGTTGCTTGTAATAATCTAGTTAATGTTTCACTCAATAATAATTGTGAGTTAGACATTACACCAGATATGATTCTAGAAGGTGATCATCTTTGTAATGATGCTTATTCACTTATAATAACAGATGCCCTAGGCAATGACCTTACAGGATCAACTATTACACAAGATCAATTAGGAGAGACACTCAATGTTTCTGTAGAGCAGATATGTGGCGCTAACAGTTGTTGGGGACAACTAGTGGTAGAGGATAAATCTATTACTCCGTTGACTTGTACTACTGAGTCTGTTAATACTTTGTGCTCAGAGTTTGATCAATTAAATGATTTTGATGCAATAGTAGGATTGCCATTATTCGATATGGCAGTAATTGGATTATATCGTCCTTCAACAGATGACTATGTGGTTAGTGGTCATGATAATTGTAGTGATGTGATTATGACAATCACAGATGTCAACAATAATGATGAATGTTCAGCTATACGCGAGATAACAAGAACTTTTTCTATAACGGACGTTACCAATGGATCTATGAGCACTTGTAGTGTTAATCTTCAAGTTGTGAGTCAAATGACGAGTGCCATTATTTGGCCTAAGAATTGGGATTCTGCACTAGATACATCTCTTGATGGTAATTGTCCATCATTGGATGCATGTAATAGTAACAATCCAGATGAATTACCAACTGATACATATAGCTTGGATCAATTTGGTAATCCGGATCCATCAAGTACTGGATTTCCTGAAGGGCTGCTTTGCTCTAACTTAAACATTCTTGGATATAACGATGTCACACTTCCAGGTTGCGGACCAGCTGTTAAAATATTGAGAACTTGGACAGTGTACGATGAATGTACTATGGAGCAATCAATGCATACGCAGATAATAACTCTTGAGATTTTAGAGCCAACTGTATGTGTTGCTGGAGAAGATCAATTCTTCGAGACAGATGCACATTCATGTACTGGTACTATTTCAATACCTCCTCCAACGGTATTAGGAGGATGCACTGATTTCACATACACTGTAAGTTATAACTATACAAATGGTGAGCTTGACATTGATGATTTTATTACTGATGGCGTTAGCAGTACAGCTGTTGATGTCACAGAGAATATCTCAATAGAAAATATAGACTTCTCTTTTGATTCCATATGGGTTAGATATATCGTACAAGATATGTGCGGAAATGAGTTGATGACTGATGGATGTATATTAGAAGGAAGTCTAAATGATACAAGACAACCGATTCCAGCATGTGATCTTAATAATGTTATTTCATTAAATGAATCCGGGTGTGCTTTTGCAGGTCCAGCAACTTTTGATGATAATTCTTGGGATAATTGCGGAATCTATCAGACGGTTATCCAACGTATGGATTTCAATAACTGTAATACAGCAGCATGTAATTCAGATCAAGATTGTGCGCTTAGATTCTTTGATAACATGAATTTCCTAGGAGAATTTACAGATAGTGAAGGTGATACCCATTATTACTACTTGTCCGATGATGCAGTAGAGGCACAATTAGCTTTTGCTTATGCTAATGCCTTAGGTGAAGACAGAGATGGAAATCAAGAAGGTGCACTAGTGTCATTTGAAACGGCAGAAGAACAAGCATGGGTAGAACAGCAAGTGTCAGTATATACTAATGATGCCTTCCATACGGCTGCAACACATTCATTATATCTGATGGATACAGGAGGTCCTGACAATTTTGCAGGAAGATTTGTTATAGAGTTCACGACAAGATGTGGATGGACACAGCAAGAAATGTTCTGCTGCTCTGATTGTGGGGAAGAAACCAGAATGATGTTGAGAGTTATAGATAATGCTGGTAATCATAACTTCTGTATGGTTAATGTTAGAGTCGAAGACTTCATTCCACCAACTTTTACAAGTTGTCCTCCGAATATGACGGTAGATTGCAACATGACAATAGATTTCAATGATCTTGGTTCAACCTTTGGAATGCCAACTGCTTCAGATTTCGAATGCAGTGAGCCAACAATTACTCTTGATAGAGGGCCTGATGGTGACCCAAGAGATGAATGTGGTAGAGGTTCGTTTACAAGAGTTTGGAGTGTAGAAGATAAAAGTGGTAATCCAGGATCCAACAATTGTAGCCAGACGATCAGCTTCACAAATCCAGCACCATTTACTGAGGCGGATATTGTGTGGCCTGATGATGCTGAAGTGACAAGTGGATGTTCATTAGAAGATATTGACCCAGTTACTTTGCCTAGTGGTAGTCAGAGACCTGTGATCAATGAAAAAGCTTGCAGTAATGTGGTCGTTAAATATGACGATTTGCTCTTTACAATAGTAGAAGGCTCTTGTCAAAAATTAGTAAGAACATGGTCTGTTGCTGATTGGTGTAATCCAGGAACCATATTTACATTCGATCAGGTTATAAGATTGACAAATACTTCAAATCCTGTAGTTATTTGCCCTGGACAGCCTGTGTTTACTAGTACTGCGGATTGCAGTCAGGATGTATCAGGACTAACCGCTACTCTTGGCGCGGGTGATGCATGTACAAGCTCTGTTGTTTGGACACATACAATAACTCTTTCAGATGGATCAACACTTTCTGGAAATGGACCTATCGCAGATGGAAACTTTGACTTAGGAGCACATCAGGTTACATTCGAAGTATCAGATGCTTGTGATAATACTGGATCATGTAGCACCAGCTTTACTGTTAGAGATGGAGGGGCACCGGTTCCTTATTGCCAATCAAATATCATTACACCAATAAGTACTCTTGCTGGAGTCGAAATATGGACTACTGATATTGATCTTGGAAGTACAGATGATTGTTCTTCTATAGAACTTTCATTTAGCGAAACGTCAATAGTCACTTCCATCAGTTTTGACTGTGATAATGTAGGATTCAATAATGTAGAATTGTTCGTCATAGATGCGGATAATAATGTTTCATCTTGTACGACAACGATAATTGTACAAGACAATATAAGCATATGCCCTTCTAATGGCAATGTCGCTTCAGTAACAGGAACAATAATGACTGAGGATGAAAGAATGATAGATGAAGTTTCAGTGGACTTGATGAGTTCTCCTCAAACGACTTACTCTTCTGAGTTGTCAGTTTTTGGTGAATATGGTTTTTATCAGATTCCAATGGACAATTCATATCAGATTATCCCAGAGAAAGAGAAGGAACCTGAGAATGGAGTCAATACAATTGACTTGATAATGATTCAAAGGCATATCCTTGGCATTCAACCATTAGATACTCCGTATAAGTTAATAGCTGCGGATGTCAATAATTCTGAGAATGTCGATGGGACTGATTTAGTAGAACTTAGAAAACTAATTCTTGGAACCTATCTAGAATTCCCACAGAATGAATCTTGGAGATTCGTTGACGCTGATTATACATTCAGTAATCCAACAAATCCATGGCCATTCTCAGAAAATGTAACAATATCTGATCTTGAAACTAACATGAATGATGTTGACTTTATAGGTGTAAAAATTGGTGATGTTAATTTGTCGTCAGTTATAAATGGCGTCTCTGGTAAAGATCAAATCGACTTGCGTAGAGTAGATACTTACAATATTAAAGTCAGATCTATGGAGACAGATCAAGGAAACACAAGAGTTCAGCTATTATCTACAGAACCTATTGATTTACTTGGTGCACAATTTAGTTTAGATTTTGATGCATCAGAATTATTAGCTGTTGTGCCAATGGCTATGGATATACAAGATAAGAACGTAGGATGGAATCACTTAGATGAGAATAAAATACGTATTAGTTGGAACCAATTATCATCAAGTAGCATCAGCGAAAATGAAGTTTTGGTAGAATTTCTTTTCAGAGGGAATAAGGTAGAATTGTCAATTAATGATGATATAGCTACACAAGTCTATTCTGAAAATGCTGGTGATTTGGGTGTAAGAAATATTCAACTAGAAAAAAGTCAGTTGGAATCACAATTTGAACTAGTACTCGAGCAAAACAAACCTAACCCGTTCAAAAATGCAACTACTATTGGATTTAGTATTCCTTCCGATGGACCAATCTCAATGATATTCACGGATGTTGATGGAAAGATTATTAAGAGGATTGAGGGTAACTATAAAGCAGGTCACCACGAATTAGTGTTGACAGGAGAAGAATTAGGTACAACAGGTCTCGTATATTATCAGCTATCTGCTGAAGGTATATCTTCAACAAGACGGATGATCATATTGAAATAATCTTTAAGACCATCTGTAATCCATAAGAATAATATTATGAAAGAAACGAATAGAATACAATCAATAAATAATCAAACCATGGATAATGAGTTTGTAAGTATTACCAGACTTAATTCTATAGGTAAATCTATATTTCACCTATTTGTATATGTATCACTATTGACATTAATATCTGTTGCTGCAACTGCACAATGTGATAATGTAAGTTTGGCGTGTAATAACAGTATCAATGTATCTACAAATTCAAGTTGTACGGCAGATATTTGCTTAGACTTGATTTTGGAGAATATGATTAGCGGATTCACTGAGGATGACTATACAGTATCACTTCGAGACCAAGCAGGAAATCCATTGAGCGGAACAACTGCTGTTAATAACTGTGTTAGAGTAGACGATTCTCATGTGGGAATGACAGTACAAGCAGTTATATCATTAGATGAATGTGGTGTAAGTTGCTGGGGCTATGTCAATATAGAAGACAAAGTGGGACCTAGTTTTGTTGACTGTGATAATTCTGAATTTGGATTTGGAACATCGGATATATCATGTGCAGATTTCTTAGATGGTGTTGGATCTATTAATCCAACAGTAGCTGGGGACTGTACAGATGTAACAATTTCATTTGATGATGTTACAAGTGATGTTCAATGTAGTGGTGCATTTACTGGTGATATCATAAGAACATATACTGCAGTAGATGGTGTTGGAAATGAAACTACCTGTCGTCAAAGATTCAGAATATTGGGTTTTGATTTAGCAGATGTAGTATTTCCTGAAGATACGATTCACTTTTTAAGTGCAAGCTGTGATATCCCAGACACAAGTCCTGAGAACTTAGGACAACCGATGGGTGTACAGTGTCCCAATATTGTAAGTTTTTTCAATGATATACAGACAAATACCTGTGGAGTAGAACAAAAATTCCTACGAAATTGGACAGTTGTAGATTGGTGCACAGGAGATAGTCGTACAGAAGGACAGGTTGTTAAGATATTAGATGTTTTACCTCCTATATCTATCTGCCCTCCGGATACGCTTATGTTTCCAGCTAGTGGAGTGAATTGCGCTGCGAAAATAGTATTAGATCCATTTGCGATAGTTGACAGCAGTTCAGCACCTCAGATTGTTTTTGATTGCTCTGGGCCAGTAACATTTTCAGTAGAATTTTTATCAGCTCAGCCTAATACAGATCAACCTATTGTTGGTCCATATATTTCGGTACCAATGGGCTCTGATAGTCTATTTACTATTCCTCAATTAGTAGAGGATATTGTTTGGGTAAGATATTGCTTTGTAGATGCTTGTGGTAATGGGCCTCAGATCAATGATGGAGACAATGTGGATCCAGCAGATTTTGTTAACTGTTGTTTCTTTGAAGTACAAGTAACGGACAATATTCCACCAACGGCTATATGTGAAGGATTTACTAAAGTTGCATTAGGGTCTGATGGTACTGTAGATGTACCCTCTGTGACTATCAATGACAATAGTTTCGATGCATGTGGATCTATTGTAGACGTAATGGCTAGACGTGTTATGCCTGGATGTGGTATGATGACTACATTTGGTAATAGCGTTAGATTTTGTTGTGCTGATCTAGGAGAGACTTTGTCTGTTGAACTTAAAGTGATAGATGATGATGGTAATGAATCTGCTTGTTTTGGCCGCGTATGTGTTGAAGATAATGCTATGCCAACCTTTACCTGTCCAAATGATGTAACGATAGATTGTATGGAGGATTTTCGTGATCCGACAATTGTAGATAGTGCCTCTAGTGTTAATGGTTGCCAAGGAACCGAGGGTGCTGATGGTATAGATTATGATTTCTCCAATTTTGATGAAGATTGTATGTCAGGGTTTATTGAGCGCATAATTGTATTTACAAACAATAGTGGAGATACGATTAATACCTGTTCTCAAACAATAACTGTTACTGCAGATAATAATATCTCCTTACTACTGCCAGGTGACTTTACTGGGCCAGCAGATGTAATGGTTGACATGTGTTCTACTTTTTCATTGGATCCTTCTCAAACTGGAAGACCAAATACGACAAAGACATTTGGATGTGCCAACATTGGTATTACGTTCCAAGATTCAGCACCAATTACAAGTTCTCAACCAGGTATTTGTAATACAATTATCAGAACGTGGACGGTTGTTAATTGGTGTAGATTTGATCCTGATAATCCAGATGGAAATAGGTTGCTGTTTTCTCAGAATTTAAGTATCAAGAATGAAGCATCACCTGTACTGAATTGTCCAGATATGTATATGACATCGACTGACAGTAATAATTGCAGAGCTGATGTAGAGTTCGGTATCACTGTAGATGATGTATGTGCTACAGGTAGTATTATTTCATATTCAATTGACATAGATTCTGATTCCATCGTTAATCTTACGGGGATTGGTGATTCTATAATCGGAAACTTCCCAGTGGGAGAACATTTATTGACTTTTACAGCATTAAATGAATGCCAAGGGCCTCCATCTGAATGTACATTTCCTTTTATTATTAAAGGTGACAGACCACCTCTTCCTATTTGTTTATCATCAATAACATGGACAATTAATGATGAAGGAGTAGCTATTGTCAAAGCGTCAGATTTTGATCTAAAGAGTGAAGGTGGTTGTAATGGTGCAGATAGTTTGACATTCTCTTTTGTCGCTCCAACAGATGTAAATTTTCCTATTCTAAGTCAGACATTTACTTGTGCTAATATTGCTAATGGTGTCTCGGAGATGATTCGATTAGAAGTATTTATAATAGACGAAAATGGTGTGTTTGAGTCTTGTATTGTAATACTTGACCTTCAAGATTCTAATGATATCTGCCAAGATGTTGGTTCTTCAAATTCTCTGATTACTGGAAATATCATGACAGAGAAGGAGGAGCCACTTGAGTCAGTTATGGTTCATTTAGAAAATATGGATGATGCATCTACTGCCTTTGACATGACAGATGTCAGTGGAGGATATGCATTTAATAATATTGGATTCTATAATGATTATACCATTACACCTGATCACAATGTTGATCACCTAAATGGTATAAATACAATAGATCTTATCAAAATTCAAAGACACGTACTTGGGCTTGAAAAATTTGATTCTCCCTACAAACTGATCGCAGCTGATATAAATAAGGACAATAAAATAAATGGTCTTGATTTAATACAACTTCGAAAAGTAATACTGGGAGTATTTGCAGAATTTCCTCAGAATAAGTCTTGGTTGTTTGTGCCTGAATCTCACACATTTGATGATGAGTCAAATCCATGGGATTTCGAGTCAGAAGTAAGAATAGAGGATTTACTGTCGAGCAATATGGAAGCTAACTTCACAGCTGTGAAAGTGGGAGATGTAAACAACTCAGTAGTAAGTAACACTCTTGGAAAAGTGAATACAGATAACGTAGGCTCCAATTTCTACTTAAGTGCCAATGAGCAAGTATTCAAAAGTGGAGAGCTAGTAGGTGTACCTTTTACAGTAGAAGAAGATGCTGAAATGTATGGACTTCAGTTTACGATGGAGTTTGATACTGAGAAGCTTTTGTTTCAAGGTGTTGATTCTGGTGTCTTAGATATAAGTCACGATAATTTCGCTCTTTTAAATGATCAAGTAGGTAAAATTACCTTTAGTGTTTCTTCACCAGAGTTGATGGCAATATCAGAGGGTGAGAATTTGTTCTATATTTATTTTGAGTCAAAAGAATCAGGACAATTAAGTCAGTTGGTAGATATGTCTTCAACTGTATTGGAATCTGAATTATATACTGTAGACAATCAGGTTAGACATATTGATTATGTCTTCCGTGCAGAGCAGGAATTCGATACAGATATTGAGCTGTTTCAGAACAGACCTAATCCATTCTCTGATCGAACCAATATCGCCTTCTATGTGCCACAATCGCAGAAAGTATCTTTAGCGATCTATAGCGCAGAGGGACAACTGTTGTTGCAACGATCTGGAAATTTTGATTCAGGAATTAATGAGTTTATAATTGATGCCAGTGAACTTACATCAGATGGACTATTAATATACAGACTTGATAGTGGAGCATCTAGTGTAACTAAGAAAATGCTTCATATAAAATAAATGTGTTCTTTATGTAATCAAATGCCGACCTTGATAATTATTAGGGTCGGCATTTCTTTTTAATTATATAACTGTATTTTGCTCACATGACGAAAGTTGCACTCATATCAGATACACATAGTTTCTTGGGAGTAGATGTCGTAGATCATCTTAAAAATGTAGATGAAATATGGCATGCTGGAGATGTCGGTAATCCTGAACTAGTAGAACAATTATCAGCTATAAAGCCATTGCGTGCAGTATATGGTAATATTGACGGAAAAGAGCTAAGAAACAAATTGCCACTGAATGACATTTTTGAGTGTAATGGTGTCAAAATATTGATGACGCATATTGGAGGCTATCCTGGCAGGTATACCAAAAGAGTCTATGGCCTTCTTAAAAAGGAACAGCCTGACTTATATATATGTGGGCATTCACACATTTGTAAAGTCATTCGAGACAAAAAACTAGATGTGCTACATATGAACCCAGGTGCATGTGGCATTGAAGGCTTTCATCAATTTAGAACAATGCTTCTTTTTCAATGTATAGGTAGCGAAGTTTCCGATTTACAACTTGTCGAATTTGGGAGCAAGGGAGAAGCATCAGCAAGATATCAGTCAAGCTAATCCTTGTTCAATGTCTCCGATCAAGTCATCTACGTTTTCTATTCCCACTGAAATTCTGACTAGACCATCAGTTATTCCGCTTTGCTCTCTGATCTCCTTTGGCACGAAGAGATGAGATGAGGTGGCAGGATGGAGTAATAGAGTATCTACATTGCCTAAAGTAGCAGCTATGGTGCAAATCTCAGTACCATCCATAAAAGCAATTCCACTTTGGAGACCACCTTTGATTTCAAATGAGAGCATGCCTCCAAATTGTAACATTTGCTTTTGAGCTATACTGTGTTCGGAGTGAGACTCTAATCCTGGGTAATTGACAGTCAATACCTTTGGATGGTTACTCAAATATGTGGCGATTGCTATGGCATTCTGAGAATGCCTATCCATTCTAACCGGAAGGGTTTTGAGACCATTGTGAAGTAACCAAGCATCCCAAGCATTAGTGGTCGTCCCTAATAACTTGCGTGTGTCAAAAATGAGAGCGCCATGTAAGGGGTTCTTGCAAATGATTGCTCCTGATATAGCATTCCCATGGCCGTTAAGATACTTGGTAGTAGAGTAAAGTATAAAGTCCACTCCAAATTGCATTGGTTTTTGCAAATAGAAAGTGCAAAATGTATTGTCTATCGCAGTTAAGCAGTTGTATTGTTTAGCCAGTTCCACAATCCCTTGAATGTCAACAATACGCAGCATTGGATTGGAAGGTGTCTCAAAATATATAAGTTTAATACTCGGATTTGATTTAAGTAAGTCTTCTACACTATTTAGATTCCTTAGATCTGTTCGGAGAATCTTGTTTCCACACTTGGTGACAATTTTACTAAATACTTCAGTCGTGCCTCCATATAAGTCAGGTTGTGTAAGCACTTCATCTCCTTCTTCAAGTATGCTCATTGCAAAGGTTGAGATAGCTGCTAAACCCGAACTTGTCAACCAACAGGATGCCTTATACTCTGTTCCATGAGCTTCCAGAGCCGCCAATTTATCTTCTACTTCACTAACAGTTGGATTACTGAATCTGGAGTAGACATGTCCTTCCTTTTTTCCTTCAAATACATCTATTGAATCTTGAATACTCTTATAGGAATATGACGAAGTCGCGTGTATAGGAATAACATGTGATTGTCCACTTTCAGACAACTGATGGTCTGTGACACATTGTGTATCTACTTTGTATAAATTATTCTTAGCCATTAAATTGCTTCCTTTATCTTAAAAACTTCTTATGTAGCAAAATATTACCTTTGATAGCAAAAGTCAGCATAATATAATATGATTCCTAAAGTGCTATCTATATTCTTTTTTCTAATTACTTCATTAGGTTATATGTCAGCTCAGGAGATAAAGGAAGTTGTAGTCGACACTAGTGTTAGTGATAATGTGAAACTTGTAGAATTGAGCTATGACCTTATCTCTCCAACAGGAATATTTGGAAACAATATAGATAGAACAGTGTCAGGCTTTTCATTCCGATATCTAAAGCAATCTAAATCAAAGTCTTATTCTCTGCTTGGTGTCCAAATTAGTTTTACTCACATAGGATCTCTAGATGCGACGATACAAGATTTTATAGATTTTAATAGTGAGTCAAGATCAAATTTTGTCTCGGCTGAATTGATATATCGCTATTACTCACCATATTACAACAAGTTCTTAGAGCCTTTTGTAGAATTTGGACTAGGACCACAAATTTTCTTTACAGGAACAAGCATTACCTTTTTTGATGATCAAGGATCTTCTGATTTCTTTTTTGAAGGCAACGATCTAGGATTTGTAGCACATGTTGATATTGGCACCTCAGTCAAAATATGGAATAATGTATTTGGCATAGTTAAGGCAAGCTATAACAATGGCGTAGCAGCAACCTATGATGTGCCTATGAATACAGTCGTTACAGAATTTCCTATAGATAGTTTCAATCAATTAACAAGTCAAACTAATCACTTTAGATTTCATTTTGGATTAGCGCTGTCAATTTAGAATATGGATATACTGGATACTAAATATACTGATGAGAATGGTGTCGTTCTCCATGAACACTATCGCTTTGAAGTAGATCCCAAGCAAACCCCAATACGTATTGATAGATATATTTTTGGCAAGTTAGAAAAGGTTACACGAACTAGAATCCAACGAGCGATCAAGAGTAATGCTGTTGTAGTCAATGGGAAATACATAAAATCTAATTATAAAGTCCGTCCAAAAGATTTGATCCTTATTGTGCTTCCTGAAGAACCTCGTGAAAAGAAGTATGCTGAACCGGAAAACATTCCATTGGATATCAGATATGAAGATGATCATCTCTTAGTACTGTATAAACCAGCAGGAATGGTGGTACACCCAGGATCAGGTAATTATACTGGAACCTTAGTCAACGGGTTGGCATATTACTTAAAAAGCTCAAATCAGCTGCCGACACTTCCTGGTAATGACCTAACAAGGCCAGGTTTAGTTCACAGAATTGATAAGGATACTACAGGATTAATGGTTATTGCCAAGACACATAGTGCTATGACACATTTAGCACAACAATTTTTTGAGCATAAAATACAGAGAGAATACCTTGCTTTGGTTTGGGGCAACTTTGAAGAACTAGCAGGTAAAATTGAAGGGCATATTGGAAGAGATATTAGAACCAGAGTCAAAATGTCTGTTTACCCTGATGGAGATATTGGAAAACCAGCTATTACACACTACGAAGTGCTTGAAGACTTATATTATATCTCTCTAGTTAAGTGTGTTTTGGAAACAGGAAGGACTCATCAAATAAGAGTTCATATGGCATACAAAAACCATCCACTCTTTAGCGATGCAAAGTATGGAGGTGCCTCCATAGTAAAAGGTACTGTGTTTTCAAAATACAAGCAGTTTGTACATAATGTTTTTGATATTTGCCCTAGGCAAGCACTACACGCATATTCGATAGGATTTATACATCCTGAAAATGGAGAGCATATGAGATTTGAAACAGAATTACCTGAGGATATGAAAATGGCCTTAGATAAATGGCGTCATTATGTGACTCACCAAAAATCCCGCGTATGAGCTGGCTCAGTTTGAAAGAGAAAATAGATCTATTAGGAGCCGTTGGTAGACGGTGGAAGTCAGAGGGTATACCTGAACATGTAATACATAAAGCAAAAGCTGCCAATCCATGGTTTGATGAAGAATCCATAACTAGGTCGACAAAAGCGATTTCTACTGAATACTTATCTGAATCAGCACTAATAGAATGGGCTAGTCAATATCAAATGGCAAATAAAGAGCCGAAGAAAATTGGTCTTATATTGGCAGGTAATATTCCATATGTAGGAATACATGACTTAATATCCGTTTTTATTTCTGGGCATATATCCTTGTACAAAACCTCTGAAAAGGATACTGTTCTAATAGACTATTTTGTTAATTCAATTACTAGTCAAACTAAGGACGCAGGTGCTTACTTTGAAAAGGTTGATAGGTTAGCTGATTATGATGCAGTAATAGCCACAGGAAGTAACTCTAGTGCAAGATCTTTTGAAAAATATTTTTCTAAGGTTCCAAATATCATAAGACGAAATAGAAATGGTGTAGCTGTTGTGTACAAAGACAGTAGCGTTAGTAATATGAAATTATTAGCAAATGATATGCTAGATTATTATGGATTAGGATGTCGATCAGTATCCAAAATCTATTTGGAATCAGGGATAGAACATAGTCAGATTTTTGAAGCAATGGAATCGTATAAGACCATTAAGAACCATAATAAGTATATGAATAATTACGATTATTCGTATGCATTGTATCTTCTTAATGATGAAGAATTTTATACCAATGATTACTTTATTATGAGACCACATGATACGATAACATCTCGTATTTCCTGTGTACATTATGAGTACTTTGATAATTCACAAATATTGTCAAAGACATTAAGTAAGATATCAAATCAAATCCAATGTATTGTTTCAGATAGAGAAATCGGAGATTTGGATATTATACCATTTGGCAAAAGTCAAGAGCCTAGGTTGTCTGATTACGCGGATAGGGTAGATACGTTAGAATTCCTTTCAAGTTTATAATTTTGACAAAGAAAGAAAAAGTAGATTTAATCCTAGAGGTGCTTGAAAAATATTACCCAGAGACACCGGTTCCACTTGACCACAAGGATCCATACACTTTGCTTATTGCAGTCTTACTATCTGCTCAGTGTACAGATAAGAAGGTCAATGAAATAACACCTAGTTTGTTCGCTCAAGCCGATAATCCTAAGGATATGATAAAAATGTCTATTGAGGAAATTAAAACCATCATAAGGCCTTGTGGATTGAGTCCTATGAAATCTAAAGGCATACATGGCCTGTCTCACATATTGTTAGACCAACATGATGGTAAGGTGCCACAATGTTTTGAAGCGCTAGAGGCTTTACCTGCTGTGGGACACAAAACTGCTTCAGTTGTTATGTCACAAGCATTTGGAGTACCTGCCTTCCCTGTAGATACACATATACACAGGCTGGCATATAGATGGGGACTTAGTACGGGGAAAAGTGTGACAAAAACTGAGAAAGATTTGAAAAGATTATTTCCAGTTGAGAAATGGAATAAATTACACTTACAAATTATTTTCTTTGGTAGAGAATTTTGTCCAGCAAAGAAACATGTTCCTCAATCTTGTCCTTTATGTAGTGTTATCGGCCGTAAATCACTTTTCAATTAGAAAGGGTAATTAACAGCAATGTTGAAATTTCCTGCTTTTTGTCCACGTGGACCAGTCCAGATATTTGATTGAATACTAGGCGTTCCATCCGCTCGCCTAATACTTGGGTACTTCAATTTGTATCCAAGATCTAACCTTATTAGGAAGTATGTGAAATCAACTCTTAATCCATATCCGTAGCCAATCGCTAATTCAGACAAAAAATCTGTTCCGATTTTGGCACCTGGTCTGTTTATATCTTCTCTCAAAGTCCATACATTTCCTGCGTCCATGAATAATGCTCCTTCAAATAACCAAAATAATTCGAACCTATATTCAAGGCTAGCGTCTAATAGTAAATCGCCTCTTTGGAAAAATATGGCATTAGGTGGCGGAGCAAAAAATTGATCGCCCTCATGTAAGTA
Organism: uncultured Saprospiraceae bacterium; assembly: GCA_964567435.1. Lineage (GTDB taxonomy): Bacteria > Bacteroidota > Bacteroidia > Chitinophagales > Saprospiraceae > RFSX01. The sequence continues at coordinate 39,944 of CAZMMQ010000016.1, forward strand.
TGATCCAGCGCCCACATGCATTGGTCGCCAAGCACGCAGACTCGATGGCCCTCCCACGAAATATTGCTTAATAAATGAAACAGGATTACTTGGATTTAGTGGAACGGCAATTCCTGATCTTAGCCTTGCTGCCCACTGAGATCGGGGTTTTTGTTTTTGATACCACCTAAAGTCAAGGTCTAACTTTGCAAGTCTTTCAAAATCTACTCCACCTATAGTCCATTCATTGGAATTGCCAGTGAATGCATTAGCAATTGAATTAGCTGCAAATACTTCTAAGCCTGAAAGTTCTAACTGAGTAATAAGTGCAAAGTTACTTCTGTTGGTTCCTCTTTCCGACTGATAGAAATATGTCAAATCTCTAAAGAGAAATCCAGTAAAAAGGGTATTCTGAAAACTCCTCTCCAGCAAAATGTTGCTCTGTAATATCAAGTCAAATCTTGGTCTAATTTGGTATATGTTATAGTCGAGTCCTATCTGATTAAATGTGATTCTATTACGACTATTGATAACTGATTCAAATCCATAGGAGGCTTCTACAGAAGTTAGGCGGTATATATCTAAATTGTCTAGAAATGAAAAATTAAGTTGCAAATTACTTTTTCCTCCTTCTTGTAGGATCCCATAAGCTGACTTATTGATTACGCCAATCTTATGTAGCGGCTCCAAAATATTCAATGGCTTTGTAATAACAGCCATTTCTATTGTATTGCTAAATGCAGCAGTTAGAGTTGTGATATCAGCAGTGGCAATATCTGTTTCTACTCCAAACTCTAAAGAAGTCTTATACACTTCGGATCCTCCAAAAACATTTTTGTCTTCTACACCAACACTAGTTGCAATGCCAATAAGATTTCGATTAAGTAGTGATAGGTTAGAAAAAAAAGACTCTATACCAAAATCTAACGACCACTTGTTATCATGAGGGGTTAAGAAAATGTCGTAATCTATCAATGTACTGTCCTGCAAATTGACCTTAGGAGTCAATTTCGCAAACTTATATGTGCCAAGGCTAAATAGACTATTAATTGTTCTGTAATACCGATCAGAATTATATTCATCATGTTTCCTAAGGAATAACTTCCTATCTATTATGGAAGGTTTTACAATAAATGATTCTGATTCTCTTTTGTAATTCTTTCTAAATCGTTGTTCTGTATTTAGTGATAATAATTTTTGGTCTCTATGGTAGTCGGTATAAATGTTTATTTCACCTATTCTAAATTGCGTATGTGATTTTTGATTTACTGGAGGAGTAATAACAAAGAAGATGTCCCATGCATTTTGCAGTCCTGTGCTATCACCTTGAACATCAACATTAATAAAATTAAAATCAGCAAATCCATTTTGTTGAAACGAATTAACAATCCTCTGCTTTTCGAGATCAAAAGTTAGAGCTTCTATTGGATCACCTGTTTTGAGAAGACTTGAAGTTGCAATTGAATTCAAATTGGATGTCAATGTTGAATCTCGAGAAATATGTCTAATAGAATTGATTGTATATCTAGGACCCGTATTGGCATTAAAGGTAATGCGTGACCATTTATCATCATTATAATAATCTATATCGTAGGAGACATTTGATTCATAGTAACCTTTCTTGTTTCTCAAGTAGTTAACCATGTTGTTTTTTGTCTCTTCAATAAGAAACGAATCAATCAGACTTGGGGGATTCGAATGTTTGTTTTTTAACCAACTCTTGATCCAACCAGGTTTTTCTTCATTTTTGTACTTATAGTAATTATAACTTCTCCAATTTTTATTCTCCGATAATTCCAAGAAATTTGATAATTCCTGTTTTAGTTCAGAAGCATCTGTGCCGTTAAAATCACCATCTACTTGTATGCGTAACTTGTCTATGAGGACTTCATCCTCCTGAAGGAATTTTGTAATATTACAAGACGAGAATATGACTAAACCTATGATAAGGAAGATGATCTTCTTCAAGTAGGAACACATAATATCTAAACAGTTAATTATACCCAATGGAATTTACTAATCAACTGAAGAAATATATTAGGTCTCTGCATATACATAAGTATCGGCAAAAGTATAACAAATTCATAGTAGAGGGCCCTAAAATATGTGATGAATACCTACAGGGTCCCTATAATGTAACTCATATTATCTGTACTTCTATGTGGAAATCATCATATATACCTCCAAACTTTGATGGTCATCAGATAATTGTTAATTCCAAAACGTTGCAGCAGATCTCGAACCTAAAAACAGCTAACCAAGTTTTATGTCTAGTAGATATTCCAAATGAGAAACCAGCGATCCAAAACAAATGGTCATTATATCTAGATAAGATTCAAGATCCTGGTAATATGGGTACAATCATAAGAACAGCAGATTGGTATGGCATCTCTCAAATATTACTCTCAACAGATTCAGTGGATATCTATAATCCGAAGGTTATACAATCCTCTATGGGAAGCCACAATAGACATCACTTTTATGCACTAAATTCTGTAGAACTTTTGAATCTGGGTTACTCAATGTATGGACTGACTTTAGATGGAGAGCCAATCGAAAAAGTGAATTTAGAGCCAGGGCTTATTATTATAGGTAATGAATCTAAAGGGATAAGACCTGAAATTCTCAAACATCTTGATAGCAAACTTACCATATCTAGACTCGGTCAAGCTGAATCTCTAAATGCTGCAGTGGCTTGCGGAATTGCCTGCCACCTCTTAGTAGGTAAATAGTTTTCTAAATATCTATCTACCTAAATATGTCTTTTGATTTGTTCTTCTAGATTATTCCTAGGATTGAGCGCTGCTATGCTACCATCTCTTCCAATTAAGAAAGTAGTTGGAATACTCCTTACACCATATTTTCCAGCTGCTTCAGATTCCCATTTTTTGAGATCAGACACATGATTGTTCCACTTTAGATTATCTTTCTTTATGGCATCTATCCACCTCTTCTTAGATTTCTCCATATGTACTGCGACCTCATCTTCTGGTATTCTAGATCTAGTTCTGGTGTCTAATCCATCTAACGAAACATTAAAAACTTCAAAACCATCTTTATTGTACTTATCATACATTTGAACTACATGTGGGTTAGCTCTCCGGCAAGGTCCACACCAACTTGCCCAAAAGTCTAACAATACAAGTTTGCCTTTTAAGTCAGATAGTTTTCTGATTTTTCCATTCACATCTGGCAAGCTTATTTCAGGTGCTGGATCTCCAACTTGTACTGTATATTTGCTTTGAGAGCTTTGATGCTGTTTTTGAAGATTTTGAGAGAATACAATGACTTGGTTTCCAAAATCCGATGAAGGATATGTTGATAAGATCTTCTCCCCAAATTGCTTATACATACCAAAAGCTGAAGGGTTTGCGGGTGATGTAGCAAAAGATAACGCTGCAGCTAATAGTGGATCTGCCTCATTCTGAATAAAGTTACTTAGACTATTACGATCTAAAGACCTATCCATTACACCTTGAATTTTACTCTGATAAGTTTGACTTAGTGCTGAACCCGATAGGGTATATTGAAAATTCTGCAAGTCTTGCAATTTGCCTGCGAGGTCAATTGTCTTCTCATCACCTTTCAAAATTAAATCTACACCTTTAGAACCAACTCTCAGTCTATACAATCCTGGCTCAATACCTTCAGGAAAATTTAATTTGAATGCGCCGTTGGCATCCATGACTGCAGAGCCTAAAGTACTATTGGAATTATCCATAGTCTTCTTATCTAGAAAGGCCGTTAGGTTATTAGCCCCATCAATCGTACCTTTTATAGTTGTTCCTTTTTCTGGCGTACACGAATAAGATATTGCTAAGATGAGAAAAACCCAAGTCGTCAATATTAATCTCATAATCTATGTTTAAATTTTAGAGTTTAATTTATAAAGCACAAACCATTGGAAAGGCTTATGTTACATATTAGATATTTTCTATATGTAAACCGTAAAGATATTCCATTCCTTATAATTTTCAATATTAGAATTAACATTTATTGTTTCGTATCTGTTATCTACGATAATTAACAAAAATGTCGTGTATACAGAGTAATATTTGTGAATTATTTAAGCATTGTTATCGTTAACTTTGTAGCCTAATCAAGATATCCATTCATGATACATTTTAAATCTCTTGCTTTATTTTTCATTTCAATGCTTTTTCTGTCTAGCTGTGTTGATGAAAATGTAACGCCAGAAAGTAGAATTTCCGATGATTTTATCCTTACAGGAACCTGGTATTTTCAGGTTATTTCTGGAGAAGGAGTTATAAGAGGAGTCGCTACAGAAGATAATGACCCAGAGCCTGGAGGATTTGTAACTTTTAATGAAGACGGTACAGGATTTTCAGATTTCAATGTTAATCTCCTAGACATGCCGTATGGCAAAGAAGAGAGTATAACATGGGAAAGGCTCAATAATTCACAGGTATTAATTACTGAAGCAGATGGTGATGAGGATTTATGGAACCTGATTAGGGCAAATGAGAATGTAGTAGAGGCTTCATGGGAAATTTTCTTTTCGGATATCGACAACGCAGTCATTACTGCTATTCTGACTTCTGAGCCTTAATGATGCCATTAATGTGGTGATTTAGCATAATTAAGCCCTTTTCAAAGGAGTTGTTATTATTTATTACAACATCAGCTTCTCCTTTATAATTCTCAATATATGACCTGTAAGATGGCATTACATGGTGCTCATACCTATAGATGACATCCTCTAGTGGGTAATTTCGCTCTATCTGATCTCTTTTGATCCTCCTGATTAACTTAAGTTCGTCTTTGGCATCGATATATACTTTCAAATCCATCAAGGACTTAATTTTCTCATAGTGGAATAAGAACAACCCTTCAACCACAATTACAAACGAGGGATTTACGGTTATAATATCTTGCTGAGCCAGAGTATTATTGAATGTGTATTTCTTTCTTGTAATCGTTTCACCGCTCTTTAATTTTATCAAATCATGATATAATTCATCTGATTGAATACTATCAGGTCGGTCAAAATCCTTTATCCCATTTTGATCATCTTCTTGTTTCTCTCTTGGTAAATAGTAATTATCTAAGCTTATAAATGAGACTTCTGATTTATAAATTTTCTTCAATTCGTTTAAAAATGTAGTCTTTCCAGAACCACTCCCACCAACGATACCTATGATGTATGAATACGATGCCATCGTGTAAATCTAATCAGAAACTAATTTTTTAACTATTTTGACGTGACCAACTTAAGTCATAATGTATATCATACGAGGAATTATAGGAATTGTAGGACTTCTAGGCATCTGTTACCTGTTGAGTACAGATAGAAAAAGAATCAATTGGAAACTAGTGACAACAGGCATCGCGCTTCAGTTAGTATTGGCTTATGCGATGTTAGAAATTCCTTTTATTAGATCAGTATTCAAGAGTATAGTTGACTTTTTTGTTGTAGTCATCGGTGGCTCAGATCAATCAAGTGCCTTTTTGTTTGGAGAATTGGCAATGCCTGGGAAATATGGTTTTGCATTTTTTGTTCTTCCTACCATAGTTTTCTTTTCTGCCTTGTCTTCCCTTCTTTACTATATGGGCATTTTGCAAAAAGTGGTATATGTTTTTGCTTGGATTATGAATAAGACCATGAAACTTTCAGGCGCAGAAAGCTTGGCTGCCGCCGCTAATATCTTCATTGGCCAGACGGAAGCACCATTGGTTGTAAAACCCTATCTCGAGGATATGACCAAGTCAGAAATTATGACTCTCATGACTGGAGGTATGGCAACGATAGCTGGAGGTGTCTTTGGTGCTTATATGGCCATGCTTGGAGGTGAAACAGTGGAAGGCAAGCAACTTTTCGGCTTGCACTTGCTTACTGCGAGCATCATATCTGCACCTGCAGCTATAGTTGCAGCTAAGCTATTGTTTCCTGAAACTGAACCGGATAAAGTCAATAGAGAACTCATCATACCCAAAGATAAGCTGGGAAGTAATTTTCTAGATGCTTTGTCTAGAGGTACCACCGATGGACTAAAGCTGGCGCTCAATGTAGGTGCTATGTTACTGGCTTTTATGGCCATAATATATTTATTGAATGATCTATTGGCCATATTAGGTGGTTATTTGAATTTGGGAGAAACAATAGCCCAAATGTCAAATGGTGTCTATAATGAGTTGTCCATGCAATTCATATTTGGTTTTCTGTTTGCGCCTATCGCATGGCTTATAGGAATACCTATTAGTGAATTGCTAGTAGTAGGTCAAATGCTAGGTGAAAAGACAATTCTGAATGAATTTGTAGCCTACGCCTCCTTGTCTGAATATAGAGCAAAAGAAGTATTATCAGAGAGATCTGTATTATTATGTACTTATGCACTACTTGGATTTGCCAATTTTGCTTCTATTGGTATCCAAATAGGCGGTATAGGAGGTTTGGCTCCAGGTCAGAAACAAACATTGACCAGCTTAGGCTTCAAAGCGCTGATAGGGGGTACTGTTGCTAGCCTATTAACAGCGGCAATTGTAGGAATGATATTGTAGAGGACAACTATTTATCGTTTGTGGATGTTACTTTTGCGTAAAAATTTAAATCCACAGTAATGAAACACGTATTATATTTTTCTTTTCTACTAGTTGCATTTGGTCTAAATGCCCAAATTACAACACCTGCCTCGAGTCCAACTGTTAAAATGGAACAAGATCTTGGTCTCGGTACAGTTACTATTGAATACTCTAGACCTGGAATGAAGGATAGACAAATCTTTGGAGCTGATGGCCTTGTTCCATATGGTGCAAAATGGAGATTAGGAGCTAATAGGGCTACTAAAATCACATTTTCTGATGATGTACAAATTAATGGAAATGACTTAGAAGCTGGTTCTTATGCCGTTTTAGCTACTCCTAATGTTGGTTCTTGGGCTTTTGAATTTCATCCACATACTTCAGGTAGCTGGAGTAGTTATGTTGAGAAAGATCCTAGCCTCACAGTAAAGAGTAAGGTGAAAAACATGTCACATTCAATGGAAACTTTCACTATCATGACAAGTAACCACGCAGATAACTCTGCAAATTTGGATTTTATGTGGGACAAAGCTTTAGCAAGTCTTGAAGTATCAACAGATGTAGATAAGACTGTCATGGCCAATATTGACCAAGTTATGTCTGGTCCGTCAGCTAATGATATGTATCAAGCAGCATCGTATTACCACAAATCAGGTAAAGATCTTACTCAAGCATTGTCTTGGATAGAACAAGCTACTGCTGGTGATGATCCAAAATTCTGGCAAGTAAGAAGAAAAGCACTTATCCTAGCAGATATGGGTAAGACAAAAGAAGCTATACAGGCTGCTACTATGTCAATGGAACTAGCTGAGAAAGCTGGTAACGCTGATTATGTGAGTCTTAATAAAAAGTCTATAATGGAGTGGTCTTCTAAATAGTCCTACTTTTCGTAGAATTTTTTCTTTTTATAATAGGTCAAACAGCTAGTTTGACCTATTATTTTTTTTATGCTAATATGTATTATATGAAAAAGACTATTCTCTTAATATTCTTATACATCGCCTGTAGTGGAATAAATACAATTGCACAAAGTATATCAGGCACTATTATAGATAACCTACAAGAACCTGTCATATATGCCAACGTGGTCTTATATAGTGGACAAGATTCCACCATACAAAAGGTAGAGACAACTGACGAATCTGGGCTATTTAGCTTGAGCTCATTGCCAGGTGCATACTTTATTAAGATAAGCTATTTAGGACTGGAAGATCTAGTGATTTCAGATATAGTCCTAGACAATGAAGATCTTAAATTAGGTCAGCTTCAGATGCTTGCAGGTGGAATAGAATTAGAGACAGCTGTGGTTACAGCACAAAGAGCATTAGTTGAGGTAAAGTCAGATAGAACTGTTTTCAATGTAGAAGGCACTATCAATAGCACTGGTGATAATGGACTTGGTTTGCTTAGAAAAGCCCCAGGTGTATTGTTGGACAACAATAATAATATCACAGTACTCGGAAGAACTGGTGTCTTATTTTATGTAGATGGCAAACGATTACCACTAGCTGGTGATGAACTATCAGCATTCTTGCAATCGATTCCTGCTGATCAGATAGATAGGATAGACATCATCACTAACCCAGGAGCTAAGTATGAGGCAGAGGGCAATGCAGGTATTATAGACATAAGAATGAAACGTGATAAGTCTCTTGGTTTTAATGGATCTATTAGTTTGAATGCCAGCCAAGGTCTCGCATTCAGAGGAAATGTATCCTCGCTACTCAACTATAGGTCTTCGAAGTTTAATACTTATGGAACCTTAGGATACAATCTTGGCACCAGTGTCACAGAGATTATTTTTGATAGTTCTCAGAATGGATTTAGACAACTAAGCATTAATAATTTAGACAGTGAAAGAAATGGCGATAATTTCAGAATTGGAACTGATTTCTATCTTGCCCCAAAGCATACAATCGGATTTCTAATCAATAGAAGTAATAATGGAGGTGACTTCATAGATTCTAATAGAAATCTAATCTCCACTGATCTGGTTACTAACTTTGGTGATGAGACGCCAGAGGATGTTATTATCCCCATAGATAATATAGATAGTGTACTTGTAGCAAGTCAGATCGGTAATACCAATACCCTCCGTCAAACCTATAATCTTAATTATACTTTTAGTGATGGACCGCAATTCTTGAGTTTAGATGCGGATTATGGTAAGTTTAGTACGACTCAATCTAGTAACCAACCCAATACTTATTTTAATAACGTCGAGGATGAAATTATTAATAGGAATGATTTTGCTTTCAACACGCCAATAACCATAGATATCTATACTGGAAAAATAGATTATGAAAATAAACTTGGAAGAGGAAAACTTGGTACTGGCGCTAAGTATAGTAGAATAAGTACGGATAATCTTTTTGAATTTAATAATGTCGACAATGGCATTCTTCTATTCAATGATACTCAATCCAATAGATTCTTCTATGATGAAAGTGTTTATGCGAGTTACGTGACCTATAGTCAATCACTCAATGAAAAATGGAATCTTTCTGCAGGTTTGAGAGCAGAATTAACTGAAACACTGAGCGAACTAGTGGCATTTAGAGATGAGCTACAAAAACCTTCTCGAGATTCTACCTATTTTAGCTTGTTTCCAAGCATAGGACTTACTTATGCTGCCACACCCTCTAATGTGTGGTCTCTAAGTCTTGGTAGAAGAATTAATAGGCCTGACTATAACGTGCTCAATCCATTCAGAATTCAATCTTCAGAACTAGACTTTTCTATTGGCAATCCTGCTTTAAGTCCAGAAATAGTAAATAATATTGAGCTAGGTTATACCTTGAATTACAGATTTAATTTCAAATTGGCGTATAGCTTAACTACAAATCAAATAACCAGGTTAATCGGCACAGACGATAGTGACCCTAAAGCCTCATTTATTAACTGGGATAATCTTGCAGAACAACGCGTGCTTGGATTTAGTGCAAGTTTGCCATTTCAGTTTGGAGACAATTGGACAACATTTGTAAATGCTTCTGCCAATTATACAGATAATCAAGCTACTTATCCCGATGGTAACGTTATAGACTTACAAGCCTTCACATATAATATTTTTCAACAGCACACTTATAAGCTTCCAAAAGGATTCGTCGCAGAGTTATCTTCTTGGTTTTCTGGGCCAGGTATATGGGGTGGTGTATTTCGATACAGAAGTAGCTATGCTATTAATCTAGGACTACAAAAGAGATTTTTGCAAGAACGTCTAAATGTGAAATTAGCCATCCAAGATATTACTAATCAAGCTTTCTGGAATGGTGTTTCAGAATTCGATGGACTTCTAAGTTTTGGCCAAGGCAACTGGGATAATAGACGTGCAAGCATAAGTGTCACATATAGTTTTGGCAGAAGCGAAGTTAAGGCAGCTAGAAATCGATCAGTAGGCCTTGAAGATGAAAGTAGTCGAGCAGAAGGAAATTAGTTTTCTGCTTAGATTCAGCCTAAGTATGTAGCTGCTTTCCTATCTATAAATAAAGAAGTAATTGTGGAAATAATTATCACACCCAATGCACCAATAACATTTAGCCACAGATAAGGTAGTACATCTGCTAAGTATATTGCTATAACCATAACTTGGGTAATGGCAGCGGCAATAAATACTGCATGTCCTCCAATCTTCTTAAAGTAAAATGCCACAAGAAATATTCCTAGAATTGTACCATAGAATATGGACCCTATAATATTTACAAATTGGATCAGGTTCTCAAATAGATTCCCCCATAGTGCAAAACATAAAGCTAATACACCCCACATTGCGGTAAATGCCTTGGATGCCATCACATAGTGACTATCAGAACCTTGACTATTAACAAGTCTTTTGTAAATGTCTACTGAGGTTGTGGAACCAAGCGCATTAAGTTCTGAAGCCGTAGAAGATAAAGCCGCAAATAATATCACTGCAAGTAGAAGACCAATCAATCCATGTGGTAAGTATTTCAAAATGAAACTTATAAAAACATAATCCTTATCATTGGTTTCCAAGTCACCACCAGTTTCTTTTATTAGCGCTTTCATGTTAGCCCTAATGGTCATTTCGTTTGACTTTATATCTAAGATTTGCCGCTGGATTGCATTTGTATTTGCCGTATCATTATTACGGATTGCCGTTATATATTCTTGATTTGCTTCTTCCCTTTGGTTTAATAGAATGTTGTAAGACCTTTCTAATTCTTGTAATTCTGATGGAGATGTTGATCTTACCTCTGCTAGAACACCTTGGTTGAAAAATATAGGAGCTCTATTACTTTGATAGAATAAAAACACCAAAATCCCCAAAAACAAAATAAATAGCTGTAATGGCACTTTGAGTATACCATTCATAATGAGTCCAAGTCTGCTTTCCTTTATACTTCTACCTGATATATATCTCTGCACTTGACTTTGATCTGTACCAAAATATGAAAGGAACAAAAATATAGCTGCCAGACTTGACCAGATATTGTATCTCTCATTGATGTCAAAAGTAAAATCAATGATTTCTAATTTATTATTGGCTTTGGCTATTTGAAGATTTTCTACTAGGCTAAAGTCTTTAGTAATCATACTAATCAACATGATGCAAATTATAATCAGACTTATCAATATGACAATCATTTGATGCTTATGAGTGACATGTACTGCCTTGGTTCCTCCACTAACGGTATAGATTATTGCAATAACACCAATTATTAGTACTGTTAACTTTAATGGCCATCCAACCATTGTGCTTAATACAATAGCTGGAGCATAGATGGTTATCCCGGCTGCAATCCCACGCTGAATAAGGAATAATGATGACGTTAATGTTCTCGTCTTTATGTCAAACCTGTTTTCAAGAAACTCATATGCAGTATACACCTTGAGCTTGTAATACATGGGAATGAAGGTCACACAGATAATTATCATAGCTATTGGCAGCATCAGATAGAACTGAGCGAATCCCATTCCATCATGGTAAGCCTGTCCTGGTGTAGAAAGGAAGGTAATAGCAGATGCTTGAGTAGCCATTACAGAAAGACCCACTGTCCACCACTTAGCTTCATTACCACCAAGAAGATACCCATCCATATTCTGACTACCCCGAGTCTTCCAAATTCCGTAACCGACTATTGTGGATACTGTCAATAATAATACTGACCAATCTAATGGATTCATATATTATAATCCTTTAAAAAAGAAATAGACAAGAGAAACCATTATAAGATTCGATACGATAACAATCACATACCAAGTAGCCCAGGAGTCAAATACTGGCGAATCCTCTACTAAAGTTGATTTATTAGTTGTCTCTTTCATTTGAAGTCAAAGCAAGGATGTTACTAAATAATCTATATGCTCCTGGCACTCCAGCAGGCAACTGTCTAAACCAAGAGATAGATGTATACACAAAATATCCTTTTCCATGTGGTGCGACAAGTAAACTACCTTCTAATGGTGCTTCTCCTTTGTCATTACAAGAAAGTAGAGGGGTATACTTAGAATCCCATTCTTCAGCAAAGTAGAGACCACGTTCTTGTACCCAATCAGTAAAATCCTCGTCTGTAATCTTATTCGGTGTAGTCATGACAGGATGGTTCTTATCTAATACTCTCATCTCAGCATACTCATCCGTTACTCTTTTTCTGGATAACTTGATAGGATAGGGCGCCAGGTCATCAAAGTTGATTCTGCGAGAAGTATTGTACTGGGTGATCAGTGTCCCACCATCCTCCGCATACGCAAAAAGATATTTGTTGTATTGCTTGAGTTGTTTCAATGTATTGTATGCTCTAATTCCAATCACAATAGCATCATATTCTGAAAGATCTTGCTCTGAGATGCTTTGCAAATCCAATATATTCACATTGAATCCAACACTCTCTAAACTTTCTGGCATTTTATCTCCTGCCCCCATGACATACCCGATGTTTTCTCCACCTTTAGCTAGAGGTACTTTTACCACACGTGATGATGCTGGTAGTAAAATGGTTTGCAATGGAATGTGGTCATACTCGATATTAATGAGTGTCTTATCATAGGAATTACCATTTAACATTATACTCGCTGATATATCTCCAGTAGATGTCTCTCTTGGAGGTCTAAGTGAAAATGTATAAGTCTTTTCGAATCCCTGACCCTCAATAGTTACATCTTGATGAGCAGGACTTATTTGCCATCCTGATGGCACATCTAAAGTCAATCTTCCATCCACTGTCTCTGCACCTGCTCTCACTTTGACCTCCACTGGCATTTCTTTTGAGTCAGCAATCAAATAGATGTCCTTATCAAAAGTCATGGTAGCAGGCGGAATGACAACTAATGGCTGTCTTATTTCACCGACAGCAGGATCAACGTATCGATAGATAGCCTCTCTATTGTAACTGATCTTTCTTCCTTCGATATTAATATTAAAATCAACATTTATTGGCCCAGCACTCTGTGGTGCTATTCTATGCGCCATTTGATCTATCCGATATGTGCCTAATGTTCCTTGATTATCTAGCCAATATGGATTTGAAAATGAGATATCTTCGTCTACAAAGATAGTCTCGTACCATTTATTTTCTTCGAATGCTTCAATCTCCTTACTTGCACTCATCTTTTTGCCATTAATATGCGCTGAAATTAAAGAGACATTAATATCACTTCTGGATGTTAATTCAAGACTTAATTCCAGACTATCACCATGAGTTGTTTGTTGCACTTCTGTACTTGCCTCAAGATATAAACCACTAGAATGCAAAATCATCTCTTCTAATTGTGGCAACTTTATTGATTTCCAATGTCCATCATCAAGTGCTGAGACTTTATCCCAAATTGACAATAAAGAATTTAGGTTGTTGAATGGATTTTTAAAGTCAAAGTTTTCTAACAAGTTATTTGTCTCTTTCATTATCAACTCTCCGCCATCTACTCTAGCCCAAGTAGTGGTGATACCTTCAAATAAGTTCTCCTTATTGGCTGGCATGTCGCCATTTAACAACTCAAGGTACTCTTGATAACTGCCTCGACTACCAGCGCTACCAAATCCCTGGGATCTGTGCTTAGATCTAGCTAATGCGGAGATTTCATTATTTGAAATTCCTATAGATGGATAATATGCTCCAGCCTCTACACTCATCAAATTTGTTTTGTCAGCCTTAGCAAACTTTTCTCTACTTCCGTAGAACCACCAAGATGTATTGAAGAATTGTCTAGTAGGCTTCCAGACATCCACTTCATCCAATTGCTCTGGAAAGACTGTCTGATCACCACTCTTGTCAAAAGCTTCAACCGATAACATAGCGGAGCTAGTGTGATGTCCATGACTCTTGCCAGGAGTCCTGTGGTCAAATCTATTAATTATTACATCTGGCTTGAAGTATCTTATTGCATATATTAAGTCAGCAAACACTTCATCTTTATTCCATATCTCTAAGGTCTCATCTGGATGTTTGGAGTATCCAAAATCATTTGCTCGTGTAAAGAATTGTTGTCCACCATCTGTGGCTCTTGCCATTTGTAATTCTTGGCTCCGGAGGACACCTAAGAGTTCTCTGATTTCTGTCCCAATCAAGTTCTGTCCACCATCTCCTCTTGTTAAGGAAATATAGGCCGTTCTAGCATGCATGCCATTAGACAAATGCGAAATTAATCTGGTATTCTCATCGTCTGGATGGGCAGCTACGTATAGTACTGATCCTAGAAAGTTAAAATTTTGAAGCTCATGATAAATCTCGGAGCTGCTCATTTGCTGAGCATTGATTGGTGCTGATACTATAAAATGTAACAGTACGATAGCAATAGTATAAAACGCTTGTTTCATTAGGCTCTAAACATTGAATGATGAAAAGTGAATCAGTATCAGGAATTCTACGGTTTCTGTAACTCAGGCATTTGACATTCCTCATCTGGCTTCTTACCACATACACCACATTCACCAAGATTATTTTTGAGCATTGGATTGTTAGTGGCACAAGACCCTCGGAATTCGTTGCCTGTTACTATGTGCCTTATATTAATCAAGACAAAGGCGATAAGGAAGACGGAGAAAATCAAAATGAATGTGGGTAAAAGTCCAGACATTGTGTTGTTATATTTGCTGTTACAACATAAAAATAGACTAAAGAGTTGATATGGATCCTAAAGCTCAAGCTTTTATGAGATTAGTAGGTATTATGGACGACCTTAGGGTAGGTTGTCCATGGGATAGAAAACAGACTATTCATTCTCTCAGAAAGCTAACTATTGAAGAATTGTATGAGTTAGCGGATGCAATAATAGAGGAAGATTATCAGGGAATTAAAGAAGAAATTGGGGATTTGTTTCTTCACTTAGTATTCTATGCTAAAATAGGCGAGGAAAAAGAAGAATTTACACTAGAAGAAGCCATCGATGGTATATGTGAAAAACTGATAAAGCGACATCCACACATTTATGGTGATGAAACTGTACTTTCTGACGAGGATGTAAAAAGAAATTGGGAGGCTATAAAATTAGCAGAGGGGAAAAAATCAGTTTTGCAGGGAGTGCCTCATTCATTGCCAGCAATAGTCAAAGCCTTTAGATTACAAGAAAAAACGGCAACGGTGGGATTTGAATGGGACAATGTCGATGATGTCTGGTCTAAGGTCAAAGAAGAAGAAGCGGAATTAATAGAAGCTGTTCAATCAGGAAACCAGAGTCACATAGAAGAGGAGTTTGGTGATTTTTTATTCAGCATGGTCAATTATGCCAGATTCCTTGGAGTGGACCCAGAAGCTTCGCTGGAAAGAACAAACAAGAAGTTTAAGTCAAGATTTGAATACATAGAATCAAAAGCATCCAAGCCATTAAATGATATGACTCTAGAAGAAATGGATAGACTGTGGAATGAGAGCAAACTACAGTCAAAGTAATAAAAAAAAAGGCCATACATAATGTGTGGCCTTTTCAATTTTATTTTTATGAACATTCTAATTTGAACTCTCTGCGATGATTTGCTTCGCTAAATCATAAATTTTTGTGTCCTCCAAAGTGACGACCCCTCCATAAGGGCCTTCTTGATAATGTTTTCCTGCAATACCACCAGTCATATAATCACTTGCTCCAAAATAATTCCTTACTGTTTGCTCATCAATACTCAATGTATTGGCTATACGAGAAACACTGCCAGTTGGAAGACTATGTTTTAATTCACGGAGTTCATTATAGGTTATATTCATATTGTGAAATATTTTGTGAAGAAAATTATATACTACAGCAACTAAGTTATCAAATATTAATAGAAATATATATTACCTAGTACAAAATATTATTTAGATAGTTAATAATTATGATATATAACTAATGGTAGGCTTTTAAAGGCTTGAAAATTCATATCCAAATGCATCCGCGACTCCTTTATGGACAATTTTTCCATTGACTATATTCAATCCGTTGTGTAAGCCTTCGTCTTGAGCACAGGCTTTTTTCCAACCCATTTTAGCCAGCTTCATGACGTAGGGTAGTGTCGCATTCGTTAGAGCTGTTGTCGATGTAGATGGCACTGCTCCAGGCATATTTGCAACGCAATAATGTACAATACCATCGATAACATATGTAGGATTCTCATGCGTAGTTGGCTTGCAAGTTTGTATACATCCTCCTTGGTCTACTGCAACATCAACAAGCACAGTACCTTTTTGCATTTGTTTCAACATCTTTTTGGTAATCAGATGTGGGGCTTTGGCTCCAGGTATAAGAACAGCACCAATTATCAAATCCATATCAGGTATCATCTTGAGTATGTTGTATTGATTGGAATAGATGGTCGTTACATTCTGCGGCATTATATCATCTAGTTCCCTTAGTCTTTCGAGATTAATATCCATGACATATACATTCGCCCCAAGCCCAGCAGCCATTTTTGCAGCGTTTGTGCCTACTATTCCACCTCCAATAATTAGAACATTGCCAGGCTTAACACCAGGCACTCCTCCCAAAAGGACACCTTTGCCTCCCATTGGTTTTTCCAAATATTTAGCTCCTTCTTGCGTAGCCATTCTTCCGGCAACTTCTGACATGGGTACAAGCAAAGGTAGGGAGCCATCTCTTGCTGTTACTGTTTCATATGCCAGGCAAATAGCATTACTCTTTACCATAGCATCAGTCAGAGGCTTATGCGAGGCAAAATGGAAATATGTAAATAGTAATTGATTGTCTCTAACCAGTTTGTATTCAGATTTAATTGGTTCTTTCACTTTTACAATCATATCAGCCTTCTTATACACAGCTTCTATGGTAGGTAAAATTTTTGCCCCTGCAGCTTTATAATCTGCATCTGAATATCCAGAAGCCTCACCTGCTTTCTTTTGCACGTAGACTTCATTTCTTCTTTTTTTTAGTTCCATTACACCAGCTGGCGTCATGGAAACCCGACTTTCGTTTGTTTTAATTTCCTTAGGAATCCCGATTATCATTTGGAAATAAGATTGAGTTGAGTGATTTAAAGATGTAAAAATACTCAATCAGATTCTATTCTATGAGACTAAAAGAGGGAATACTATAGCTATATAAAGAAAAAAACCCATGGAAAAATCCACGGGCATTACTCAATTTAATAACCAAAACTCATATGCCCATTTATGTTCAAACAATATGCCAAACATTAGGCTATATTGTAATATGTAGAAATTTAACAATTTGGGCCTTATAGAATATATGAATAATACTCGCTTTGACTAGAATGTGTACATTTATACAAGCTAATAAACGAAATGAAACTTCTAAGATGTGTCCTAACAATACTCCTGACTATATTGACTCTATTAACTTATTGTCAGGATCAAACAACAACTAGGGTAGGACCATCTGGACCATTAATACACATATCTGTTGGTGTTAACACTTTTCCTTCAGAATTTATTTCAATGGTTGAATTCCATACAAAATCATCGTGGAGCTTTTTTATTGGTGCTGATATTGGTTCGCAAAGAGAATTAGACATACCACGATTAAGCTTTGATATAGATGATTGTTATATCAGACCTCTGGTAGATACCATTTCTCAATTTGAAGTATATACAGATATATCTGCAGGTGTTGGTTACAATTTTTCTGATTCCAATAGAGGATTATTCGTACAGCTAGGTGCTTTTAAACGAATAGGAGGGCAGGAAACTTTTTCTGAGCACGATGGAGCAATTAATATGGGAATATTAGGACGAATTGCCTATAAAAACAGGCTGACGAGACGATTACTTTTCTCCATAGGAACAGAGCTAAACTTAATCCAACTAACTCATCTAAATTGTGGAATTACAGATTTTCCAGTATTTGATATTGATTTGATCCAAATCCGCTTGGCTTATGAAATTGGTAAGGGTTAAAAATAAAAAAGCTCGAGACTTCTCTCGAGCAAAAACGAATTTTACAATTTAATAACCAAAACTTACACAAGTCAAAT
>CAZMMQ010000017.1:0-4370 GCA_964567435.1 uncultured Saprospiraceae bacterium
GATTTTATAAAACTCATTAGTTAGATGTTTAAAAGTTAGTAATTAACTGATTATATAAATAGTGTCTGTTTCAATATAGAAATTAGAAGTCATTAATAGATCTTCCTAAGAATGTAAGAGCACATCTAAAACCTACATAAGATTTTGTTGTGTCCTGGTATTCCCAGTTTCTTGTACCTGTCTGACAATAGAAAGATATATCTTTCCAAGAACCACCTCTGATTACTTTTCTTTTATATGATTTAGGGTCATCATCCTTTGCGTCATACTTAATATCAGGGTTTAGATCATGGGTATGTTGGTAGGCATTTGGATGGAAAGCAGTCTCTGTCCATTCTGACACATTGCCGGCCATGTTATACAGACCGTAATCATTTGGAAAATAAGCATCTGCTTTAACAGTATAGAATCCTCCATCCTCTGGATAATTACCTCTACCAGGCTTAAAATTAGCTAGCAAGCATCCTTTTGCATTTCGGATGTAATATCCTCCCCATGGATAGGGTGCAATTGCTCTTCCTCCTCTTGCGGCCCATTCCCATTCGGTCTCTGTTGGAAGTCTAAACTCTTCTGTATTAGGCTCATCTCCTTTATGAGAATTCCACATATGTGTTCTCCAATGACAGAAAGACTTGGCTTGTTGCCAGTTGACACCAACTACAGGATAGTCATCGAATGCAGCATGCCAAAAATAATTTCTAGTATATGGCTCATTATAAGAATATGAGAAGTCACGTATCCACACCAAAGTATCAGGATATACATTTACTTCTCTCTCATTGAGCAACTGAGATCTAACTAAGTCAGGGCTGTGAGCAGCTTTTTGCCAGTCAATCCATTTGTATTTATATTGAAATTGTCGAGTATCTAAGGATCTTTCTGCATCAGATAGCTTCATATCTCCTTCGAAGTACATTTCATCTAAGTCTTCTAAAGAGTAATCTAACTCATAATCCCAGATGATTCTTTCATTTCCATACTCATCTTCTTCTATATCACCCAATATAGTATGAGCTACAGAATCCCTTACCCAATGGACATACTGTCTGTATTCATTGTTGGTGACTTCTGTATCATCCATAAAAAATCCAGAAATGGAAATAGATTTAGGTCTTTGGGTATGAGTGGAGAATATATCCTGGTCACTTTGGCCAATTGTAAGTGTACCTGAGGGAATATATACCATACCGAAGGGATTAATTCCTTGCCAGCTAGGTCTATCTTGTACACCTATTAATTCACCTGACTGTTCCCTTCCACACGAGCTCAATAGTACAACGACTACGAAGCCCAAAAAAAACAACGCTTGTCTTTTCATGCTTAATTTAACTGATTTTGCCAAATATACTTTTACCACTCCTTATCGAGAACGGTAAAAATACTCTTTGTTACTCAACTATAAAAAAAACCGTTAAGTTAATATTGCCCCGCTCTCATTTTAAGAGAGCAAACCTATAACGGATTAATAATCAATGGTATTATGTTAGATAGAAAGAAAAATAAAAACAAATTATAGATTTCTAGGATTGTAAATTATTTCAGGCGCTAAGCCTATTCCAACTAGCTTATTAAGATTATAATTAATATGAATCTCATGAGCTCCTTGGGATATTGTATTTAGTGAACTTAAGCCTAAATCATAGCTATACCCAATGGTATAGTTATCATTAATCTTAATTCCGCCTATCAATACCACCGAATCCAAAGAATTTTTTCCATATCCACGTAGGCTTAAACCTCCAAAAATATTGCCACTTTTAGTTATACAAGACAAATCTGTTTGTAATACGTCGAAATTAGTTTTAGCTAATAGTGAAACATAAAAATTTATGCCTTTGAAAGAAAACGGTGCTTGACCATATAATTTAATAGCATCATGGTTACTTGTGGCTATGTCATTAATTCTATCTGTGTGGAGTATTAGATTGTTTACACTTAGACCTAACTCAAAATTCCTTGTTCCGATAAATATGCCAATAGAAGAATGTAAGTTAATTCTGGAATCTATCGAATTGGTTAAGAAAGGATCCTGGTGGTCAATAGTTCCAGCATTATATATGCCTTCTGGGGTTATCAATGCTGTTCCATCCAGTTGAGTGCTTCTTATCCCCAATGAACCTCCTATGGATAATATACCAAAATGGGTTTGTGTAATTCTATTATACGATAAGCTGAAAGTATTAAACCTCAAGGCACCAAGTTGGTCTGAACTTAGATCTACTCCGACGCCACCATCTATCAAATAGACAGGTAGATGGGCATTGACATAGAATTGCCTTGGATTAGCATCTATACCAGGCCATTGGTCTCTATAATTAAAATTCACACTTAATGATCTGTCAAGTCCAGCATAGGCCGGGTTTATACTATAGAGATCAATTAGATAAAGAGAATTCTGAGGACTGGATTGAGCTAAACACAAATGCCCAAATGTGATAGCAAATGTCAGGCTGACAAGACTATATAATTGGCTGACTTTTATAGAGTTTGGTATCATTCAAGTACAATATAATTAATTCATATTATAGATGATGTATGTATAATCATCTTGTCTTGAAGTGGACGTACTGTAGGGGGTAACTCTCTTTCCCAAACAGAGGTAGGTCCCATGAGATGGCTTATGTGTGTTAGATAAGTTTCTTTTGCACCAATTCTTGCAGCGGCTTCCAATGCTTCTTCTAATGTAAAGTGAGAATGATGAGATGTTTTGCGTAAAGCATTGATAATCAGGATGTCAAGGTTTTCTAATTTAGACCATTCTGTGTCAGGAATGTGACTTGCATCGGTTATATAAGCTATATTATTTATCCGATAACTCAATATAGGTAATCGTCCATGGTGGACTAAAATTGGAGTTATCGTCAAATCTCTAAATTGTAATGGAGTATTACTTACTTCATGTAATTCAATCTGAGGAAGCCCAGGATAGGATGAGCCCTTAAATACATAGTCGAATCTTAATCTAACCTCATCTAAGACACGTCTCTGCATATAAAAAGGGACACTCTTCTTCTGAATGAAGTTTATAGCCCTTATATCATCAAGACCTATAATGTGGTCATTATGCTCATGTGTAATTAAAACCAGATCTACTGTATCAAGATCATTGTCCAAAAATTGAGATCTAAAATCTGGTCCTATGTCAATTAAAACTTTTGATTCTTCCGATTCTAGATATATAGATGATCTGGTTCTTATGTCATTTGGTGCAACATCTTGACACACTTCGCATTGACATCCAATCACAGGAACGCCTTGTGAAGTACCAGTGCCTAATGCTACTATCTTCAATTAATATAAATTTATGCAGCTGATTGTTCAGAGAGATTATATTTCTCTATGTTTTTCAGCATGGTTAATGACGTTTCAGAAAGTTTTGTTTTATCAATCTTAGTCTCTTGAAGAATGTCAAGTAGACTCTCGATTCGACCTTTTTCTTTGAAAAATCGATTGATGATAATGATTTTTTTGTCTCTGAGTAAACAATATCCAGATTTGAAGTGCCCTTTTTCATATCTCACAGAGAAATCATTCGATATAAAAATCTCTTCAATTTTTTTAAGATTAGTTTTGCTATACTTTATGGCCACATCTTAGCTTTAGAATCTCAAATATAAGTTCATATGCCACTAAATTTTAATATGAAAGCTTTATTTATAATAATATTCTTTTGCGCCTTTACATTCTGCAATTTGGTAGGACAAGCTAGATTTCAAGGAGCAGGCTTAGTTGGATTGACTATGAGCCAAATCGATGGTGATGACTTAGTTGGATTCAACAAGTTAGGTGTAAGCGCTGGTATCAAAGTCCGATTCAAACTTAAGAGCAAATTGGATGGAAATGTAGAATTTTTATACAGCCAGAGAGGAAGCAGTACCAACTTGTTTAGTCGTGATGCACAAGATGACATTATTAACATTAATTATTTCGAATTACCAATCTATCTCACAATAAATGATTGGTACATAGAAAAGGATGATTATTACAAAATGAGTGGACATGCAGGATTATCTTATGGAAACATAGTGACCAGTTCTATTCAAAACACCAATTTCACGACGGAGATGCTGAGCAATGCAGATATTAGTTACCTTGTGGGTGCGACATTCTACTTTAATAAAAAGTTGGCTTTGACAGCAAGGTATACTAGGTCGTTTAATAGATTGTTTTCTGATGAAACTGCAAGGCCTATTCAATTTTTGTTGGGCTACTTCTGGACCGTACGTGTAGAATATTATTTCTAAGACTAATTTGTGTATGAAAAATTTATTTGGACTTTTAATCTGGACATTTTTAATGGCTAGTATTCTTTCTTGTGAATCTAAGACAGCAACAAAGGCTAATACAAATCCGGCACCGAGTGCTACAAC
>CAZMMQ010000017.1:4470-57718 GCA_964567435.1 uncultured Saprospiraceae bacterium
TGCTACAACTAATGCACAGCCATTATATCCAGGATTGCCACAAGATCTTGGCATGAAGGTTTGGAATGAAGGTGAAATGATAGACTATTTGTTTCATGATTTACCATTTAGCATGAGTCAAGATGAGCAAATAAGTATACAGACGAATTTGACTTATTTGGATCAAGGACTTGTTTATAGCATTCCAAAGGGGTGTAAGCCGATGGCAAGACAATTCTATCAGGTTGGTGGCGAAATTATTTTAGAAGGAGACATATATCACGGTAATGGTTGTCACTTCTATGTTTTTCACCAGAATGGCAAGCCAGTATATGCTAATCAAATGAATGATAAAGGAAAGACTTTCTTTAATAATATAGTCAAGCAGGCTATGCAAGCTAGACAAAACGGTGGGGCAGGATAGACTGGCTGTTATAGATTTAGGTAGCAATACTTTTCATCTACTTATAGTCCAGAGACATTCAGCTTATCCAGGATTTTCTATAATCTTTCGAAAAAGAGAATATGTTTATCTTTCTAAAGGCGGCCTTAAGATTATAGACAACGAAGCTTTTGTCCGAGGATTAGAATGTTTAGCTAGATTTTCATCTCAGATAAAGAAGTATAAGGTCAATCACATTTCTTGTATTGGTACAGCAGCTCTGAGAAAAGCTGATAATAGCGAAACGTTCATCAGTCGAGTTAGGCGATCTTATGGCATAGACATCAAACTCATCGATGGACTTAGAGAAGCTGAATTAATCTATAAAGGAGTAGGGTTAACTCTAGCGGAGAAAAGTGATCCAGTACTTACTCTCGATATAGGTGGAGGCAGTGTAGAATTCATAGTGAGTATTGATAATACATTAAAAGCATCATGGTCTTTAGAAATTGGTATTTCTGTATTAAGATCTAAGTTTCACAACTTATCAAGAGAAGATGTTTTCGATTACCTAAGTCAAGAATGCAGTGAATTGATTAAGTCAATAAGGCCATTCAGTCCGGTAACTCTCGCTGGAGCTTCAGGGCCATTCGTAATTTTAGAGCACATGAATGGATTGTCTCCTAATATAAATGGAAACATTATAACCAGTCATTCTGCTATTAAATTGTTGACTGATATTTCATCTTCATCTTTACAAAAAAGAAAATCCATGAAAGGGATGCCAGAGCAGAGAGCAGACCTCAGTTTGGAATCAGTCTATCTAATGATTTTTGTCTTACAATCATTCCTATCTATAGAGAAAATTACAATTTCACCATATTCTTTAAAGGAGGGGGTCATAGTTGAGCACTTTAATTTAGATTAATCTAAAAATATAATTAAATTAGCTAAAAAATAACCTTTTGGTAGAGACATTCCAAATATTGACAACTGAAACATGGGCTATAAGAGCACTTCTCGCGAGTTCTATGGTTGGATTGATGTGTGGTATTTTAGGCTGCTTTATTGTACTAAGGAATATGTCCCTAATTGGTGATGCATTATCTCACGCAGTCTTACCAGGTGTTTTCTTTGCTTTTGTCTTTTTTGGTTATTCTACGATTGGATTCTTTTTGGGATCTACTATAGCAGGGCTTATTACAGCCATAATTATTTCATGGATTCAGCAGAATGTAGATACTAAAGGAGATGCTGCTATTGGTATCATCTTCACGGCAATGTTCTCTATTGGAGTAATGGGGATTTCATGGCTCAATCATAGTGAAGGAGTCCATTTGGACTTAAAAGATTTTCTGTTTGGAACTGTACTGGGTATTTCTAATGAGGACATAGGGTTGACCTTTGCAATCTGTCTGTATACAATAATATGTGTGATTGTATTCTATAGACAGCTCTTCATCACAACATTCCAATCTACTATTGCCGAGACTATGGGAGTTTCTGTGAAAACCATTCATTATTTTCTAATGCTCTTGCTGTCATTTGCAATAGTTGCTTCGTTGCGTACAGTCGGTGTTATCTTAGTTGTCGCTATGCTAATTACGCCAGCTGCAACAGCTCTTTTGTTGTCAGATAGATTGAATAGAGTCATAGTCATATCAGGAGTAATAGGAATCTTATCTGCAGTTTTTGGATTGATAGCCTCTATTTTATTAGATACAACTCCTGGTCCAGCAATGACAATTTGCGCAACGATATTTTACTTTATGGCAGTCCTGTTTTCTCCTACAAAAGGCTTGTTATTTAGGTTTAGACAAAATACGATTGAAAAGCATCGGGTCGTAAGAGAAGACATCTTAAGACAAGTCATAAAAAAGTATCCGGATGCAAGCATGGGCATCTCAGAGATTGCAAATCGATTAGGGATACCAATATCAAAAATTGCTAAGTATGCTCGTAGAATGTCTCAAAGTCAATTACTAGCTATTGAAAATAACGAAGTCACCTTGACCAAGGCTGGAGTAGCAAAAGCAGAGAGACTTGTAAGAGCTCATCGATTATGGGAGACCTATCAAGTGAAAAAAATGGGTCTCGAATCAAGCCAGATACATGCTGAAGCAGATGAGATAGAACACTTTTTGTCTGAAGAGTTATTAGATGAGATTGATAAAGAACTAGGATATCCTACTAAGGACCCACATGATTCTCCTATTCCTTCTAAGCCTAGTTAAGAGATATTGGCTGTAGATTTTTTAGAATTTTCACAAGCACCATCACAACTCCCATAGAGATTTAATGAATGGTGGGTGATTTTAAATTTCAATATATCACCCATCATGTCTTTAATATTTTGTATTCGAGGATCACAAAATTCTGTAACTCTTCCACAATCAACGCATAAAAGGTGATCATGCTGTTTGAAACCATAAGATTTCTCGTATTGGGTGAGATTTTTACCGAATTGATGTTTGGTAACAAGATCGCAATTAACCAACAAGTCTAATGTGTTATATACAGTAGCTCTGGACACACGATAATTCTGATTTTTCATATGAATATATAGTGCCTCTGCATCAAAGTGGTCAGTTCTCTTATATATTTCTTCAAGAATGGCATATCGTTCAGGAGTCTTGCGATACTGATTTTTTTCTAGATGTATAGTAAAAATCTGCTTGACTTCTTCAATTATTTTGAGAGTGTGCTCTTTATTTTCATTATTGTTCATCCTCAAGGATTAAGCGACTAACATGCGTTATGCCTTCAAGTTTTTGTATGGAATTTATAACGTGGTTGAGTTGGTCTTTGTTTTTCACAAAAATACTCACTTTACCTTCAAAGTACCCTTCATATCCTTGTATGCTAAAAGACCTAATATTGATTCCTAGCTTATTGCTGATCTCGTTGCTTATGGCTGTTATAACTCCTGGTCCTGAGTCAACACCCGTAATAGATAATTCTACTGTAAAGTTTGTCGATGATTGATTGGCCCATTCTGCCTTGAGAATTCTATAGCTAAAATTTGCGAGTAGGTGAGTGGCATTCTTGCAATTTGATCTGTGGATTTTTAATCCATCACCTGCTGTTAAGTAACCAAAGATATCTTCTCCTTGGACTGGTGTGCAACATTGTGCAAGCGTGTATTTGTAATTGTCCGCAGATTCCCCATTAAGCAAGATATTTTTGTTTGCAAGTTGACGGGCATCTTTCTTCTGCTTTCTGGTAATCTTATCTTCGTCTGGCTTGATTACCTCTTCAATAGACTCTTCAACTATAAATCGTTTAATCCGGCCTCCTTCTATTTCGAATTTTTTAAAATCAGGTACTTTGACATCTTCTATAGAAATTGCATAATATAATTCTGGTCTTGAATTGAAGCCATAGTGTTTGACAAGGAAATCAATATTATCCTTAAAGTCCAGCTTATTATTTTTGAGCTTTCTCATAAGAGTTTCTTTCCCAATCTCACCTTTTTTACGCTTCTCTTCTTTCATGGCAGACCTGATTTTTGATCTTGCCTTTCCGGTAATTGTAAGATTTAACCAAGATTCGGAAGGTTTTTGGCTCTTATTTGTTGTTACTGTTACTTGATCCCCATTTTCTAACTTGTAACCCATTGGGACAAGCTTATTATTGACCTTGATAGCCGTGGCATGATAACCAACTTCTGAATGTATATCAAAGGCAAAATCTAAGGCTGTGGCTCCTTCAGGTAGAATTTTCATGTCTCCATCTGGTGTAAAGACAAATACTTCCTTTTGAAACAGGTTTGACTTAAAGTCATTCAGAAATTCTAAAGCATCACTATGTTGGGTATCAAGTAAAGCTCTTATGTTGTCAAGCCATCTATCATAGACATTATGCTTGTTTTTAACTCCCTTGTATTTCCAATGCGCGGCAAATCCTCTTTCTGCGATGTCGTCCATTCTCTCAGATCTTATCTGCACTTCTACGTATCTACCATGAGGTCCAATAACTGTTGTATGTAAAGATTCATAGCCATTACTCTTTGGAGTGGTTACCCAATCTTTAAGTCTTTCAGGTATAGGGTTATATACATCTGTTATGATGGAGTATATCTGCCAGCATACACTCTTTTCGCTATCAACATTGACATCACATATTATCCTTACCGCAAATAAATCATAAATCTCTTCAAAAGGTATTTGTTTCTTCTGAATCTTATTCCATATAGATGATATGGCTTTTGGTCTGCCTAATACTCTGTATTCTACATCAAGTTCATTCAATTTTGATGTCAATGGGCCAATAAACTCGTTGATGTAAATACTTCTATCTGAAGACGTCTTTTCTAGTTTACGCTTTAGGTCATTGTAGATGTCAGGTTCTGATATTTTCATACAAATATCGTTGAACTCGGTTCTGATATTATATAATCCCAGCCTGTGAGCTAAAGGAGTATATATATAGGAGGTTTCTGCCGCAATTTTCAATTGCTTATTTCTGGGCATGGCATCTATAGTACGTAAATTGTGAAGTCTGTCAGCCATTTTTATAAGAGCAACACGGACATCGTAAGTCAATGAGGTCAGTACCTTTTTGAAATTCTCCGCTTGCTTGTTTTCTACATTATACGTTCCATCTAACTTGGTTAATCCATCTACAATTCTGGAAATTTTTTCTCCAAACCTACTATGGATGTCCTGCAATGTAGTATCGGTATCTTCTACTACATCATGGAGTAAAGCACTGATAATAGCAGTAGCCCCTAGTCCAATTTCATCCAAGCATATGCGTGCTACTTCTATGGGATGGAAAACATAGGGTTCACCTGACTTTCTTCGTTGAAATTTATGAGCAGATAATATAAGATCATATGCTTTGAGTAAATGTTCCTTATCCTCATCCGTTGCCTTAACCATTATACGGTTGTATAATGACTTAAATTCAACGTCTATAAGACCATACTCTTCCTTTGTTATCGCGCTTCCTCTAGGCATAAAATCTCAATAATAGATGACTGCAAAGCAATTTAAAGCAATTTGGAATTGAAAACCTAGAAAATTCTATAATATAAAGCCCATTATCACCTCATTTTAGAATCAAAAATTCTCATTAAGCAAAAACTGCTAAAGGCTTGTCCTCTACGTAAATTCATATATCTTTGCGCTCTAATTTTTCTTTGAAAGGCGGGTGTGATGAAATTGGTAGACATGCTAGACTTAGGATCTAGTGCTTCACGGCGTGGGGGTTCGAGTCCCTCCACCCGCACTCTCAAAAGAAAATTTTCCAAAATGCCTCCCATCATAACTAAAATCTAACGTACTAACTGAATGAAAATCGAGAAGAACCAAGTCGACGATTTGAATGCGGAAGTCACATTGATAATTGAACAAGCAGACTACCTAGCTAATTTCAACAAAGAATTGAAATCCTATCAGCAAAAATCGCAGCTTAAGGGATTTAGAAAAGGTAAGACTCCAATTTCTGTGATCAAGAAGATGTATGGCGAATCAGTCATGCAACAATCAGTGATGCAGCTGTTAAGTGAGAAAATGGACGAACTTATTCAGAGTGAGGATATGAAAATTATTGGAGAGCCATTTCTTGTGGGACAAGATAATCTGCCTAATATTGATTATAAAAACCCTTCAGATTACTCTTATAAGTTTGAAGTAGGATTAGAACCAGAGTTTGATGTGTTGGGTGTATCAAAGTCAGATAAATACGAACAACTGGTCGTAAAGATTTCTGATGAGATGATAGACGAAGAAGTCGAGAATATGCTCAAGCGATTGGGCACACAAGGAAGTATTGATGACGCAATACAAGTTGATGATATCATTTATTTTAATGCAGTAGAGATTGAGAATGGTCTAGAAAAAGCAGAAGGACATACTTGTACATTTTCATCTAGTTACAACAGTCTCTCTGAGGAATATCAAAGTCAAGTATTAGGAAAAAAGAAAGGCCTTAAGTTCGATGCAGATATCTATGATTTAGAGCAGGAAATGCCAACAGAATCTGTCGATAAGTATCTTTTAGGAATAGATCCAGAAGATGATTCTATTCAAGTAGGAGCGGACTACCGATTAGAAATTACTGATGTAGTCAGGATGAAGAAAGCAGCACTTGATCAGGAAACTTTTGATAAAGGATTCGGGGAAGGAAATGTGACCTCTGAGGAAGAAGCTAGAGAAAAGATAAAAGGGTATTTGGGTGACTATTTTGAGAAGGAATCCATCAATGTACTCAATAGGGAGATTATGGAAGTTTTAATGTCGGTTAACTCTGTTTTGTTACCTGAATCTCATTTGTTACGATGGGTAAATCAAAATAGAGAACAACCCATAACAGATAAGGAAGGGGAAGATTTTCTGCGTGAAATGAAATGGATGCTTGTAAAGAAAAAACTATCGAAGAATTATGACGTTAAAGTAACTGAAGAAGAAATAATCAACTATTTCGTAAGAATGATACAACAATATTCTCCTGGAATAACTGGAGATATGCTTAAAAGTACAGCAATGTCATTGTTAGAAAATAAGGAACAAGTGGATAGAGCAAGTGAGCAAATTCACGCCGAAAAGCTGTTCGATGAAGTCAGAAAAGAGGTGACTATAGGTGAAAAATATGTAGAAAAGGATGAATTCTATGATATCATCAAGTCACTTAACGACAATAGTAAGTAATACACAAAATAGATTTAAAAATTTTCATTTGTATAATATGTCATTAACTGAAGAATTTAGAAAGTATGCTACAAAGCATATGAATATAAACCCAGATGCGGTGGATCATCATTTAGGAGCGATTAACGCTATACCTAGAATTACAGGATTCACACCCCAAGTTATAGAAGAACGACAAATGAACGTCGTTGGCATGGATGTCTTTTCACGTCTGATGATGGACAGAATCATATTCCTTGGAGTCGGGATTAACGACTATGTAGCTAATGTTATCCAAGCTCAGCTTTTATTTCTAGAGTCCACTGACCCCAAAAGAGATATACAAATGTTCATTAATAGTCCTGGGGGATCAGTAATAGCTGGGTTAGGTATCTATGATACTATGCAGTATGTGACTCCAGATGTAGGTACTATATGCACAGGTCTTGCTGCGAGTATGGGGGCTGTATTATTGTGCGCAGGGACTAAAGGGAAAAGAACATGCTTACCACATAGTAGAGTAATGATTCACCAACCTTCAGGTGGCATGCAGGGTCAATTTTCAGATATGGAAATTTCATATAGACTAATCAAACAACTGCGAAAAGAGCTTTATGATATTATGGCTACACATACAGGTAAGAAATTTGAAGATATAGAAAAGGATAGTGACAGAGATAATTGGATGTCAGCAACTGAAGCTAAAGATTATGGTCTTGTAGATGAGGTTTTAAATAGAGATAATTCAAGAAAGAAAGAAAAATCATAATTCGTGTCTAAAGTCAAAGGTAAAGGCCAAAAGTGTTCATTTTGTGGAAGAGATAAAGGAGAAACCCTTCTGATGATTGCAGGAGTGGAAGGTCACATATGTGAATCATGTGTAGAACAAGCACATGAAATAGTCAATGAAGAGTTAGGCAATAAGTCCAATTCTAAATCTGACTTTTCTTTCAATTTGCCTAAAGGAATAACACCAGCAAAAATCAAAGCCTACCTAGATCAATTTATAATTGGTCAGAATGAAGCTAAGAAGTATCTCTCTGTTAGTGTCTATAATCACTACAAACGCTTAAATCAAAAAAGCACTGACGAGATAGAAATAGAAAAATCGAACATATTATTTGTGGGCCAAACTGGAACGGGAAAGACTTTACTTGCAAAGACAATTGCAAAGTTTCTTAAAGTGCCTTTTTCTATTGTAGATGCCACAGTCTTTACTGAAGCTGGTTATGTGGGAGAGGATGTTGAAAGCATGTTAAGCAGACTATTGCAAGCCGCTGACTATGATGTAAACTCAGCAGAGAAGGGGATAGTCTATATAGATGAAATTGATAAGATTGCTCGTAAAAGAGACAACCCATCTATTACTCGAGATGTGTCAGGAGAAGGTGTTCAACAAGCTTTACTCAAGATGTTAGAAGGAACACAGGTCAATGTTCCACCGTATGGAGGCAGGAAGCACCCCGAGCAAAAGATGATTCAGGTTAATACAAAGAATATTCTCTTTATTATGGGTGGTGCCTTTGATGGCATCAATAAATTGATTGCTAAAAGGCTGAATACACAAGTAATTGGTTTCAATAACAAAGAAAAGGAAATTCATAGTGAGGAGAATCTGCAAAAATATGTTTCTCATCAGGATCTGAAATCTTATGGCCTTATTCCTGAATTAATAGGTAGAATGCCTGTGCTTACTTATTTAAATCCATTGGATAAATCAACATTGGTTAGGATCTTAACTGAACCACGTAATGCATTAATCAAACAATACCAAAAGTTGTTTTCATTGGAAGACATTGAACTAAAGTTTGAATCTGATGCGCTTGATTTTATAGCAGAGAAAGCATTAGAATTTAAGCTTGGTGCTAGGGGATTAAGGTCTATTATGGAGGTAATCTTAGCAGATGCAATGTTCGAATTGCCCTCCCATCCAGACACTAAAGAATTTGTTGTAGACAAGGTATTCGTGTCTGAACGACTTGATAAAACAACCAAAGCAAAACTCAAGGTGGCATAATCTGTTTCTACTTTTTATTGTGAGCCTCAAAGTTTTAAACGGATGTAAAACCCCACTTTTACCAATTTTATGATTATTAAAGTACTTCAAATAATGCTTATGTTAGGTAAGCAAAATATGGTTTATTGATATTCTAGGCTAAGAATATAATGGAAAGCCTTCCATTATATGATTGACTTTTTGTTTGACGTCCTTAATTACTGAATCATTATTAATATCCGATAGAATGGCGTGAGTTAGTTCTACTATTTGCAAACATTCTGATTCTTTAAGTCCTCTAGTAGTTATTGCAGCTGATCCAATTCTAATTCCTGATGTTACAAATGGACTTTTGTCATCAAATGGCACCATATTTTTATTTACGGTGATATCAGCTTTAATCAATGTATTTTCAGCTTCCTTTCCAGTAATTCCTTTTGACCTTAGATCTATAAGCATAAGATGATTATCGGTGCCTCCTGAGGAAATACCATAGCCCAGTTCCATAAAGGCATCTGCCATTACTTTGGCATTAGCAATAACTTGTTTCGCATATATTCCAAACGAATTATCTAGAGCTTCATGAAAAGATACAGCTTTAGCAGCAATGACATGTTCTAGCGGGCCCCCTTGCATACCTGGAAAAACTCCCGAATTGAGAATGGAAGACATCTTAATTGTATGCCCTTTTTTAGTTGTTCTTCCCCATGGGTTCTCAAAATCTTTACCCATCATAATAATACCCCCTCTTGGGCCTCGTAAGGTCTTATGTGTAGTTGACGTAACAATATGACAGTGGGGTAGAGGATCATTCAATAGTCCTTTGCATATTAATCCTGCTGGATGTGCTATGTCAGCAAGGAGTAGAGCATCAATAGAGTCTGCAATTGTTCTAAACCTTTGGTAGTCCCAGTCTCTACTATAAGCCGAAGCTCCACATATTATCAGCTTAGGTTTGTGAAGCTGAGCCAAAGCTTCGACTCTATCCATATCAATAATTCCAGTATCTTTTTCCACACCATAGAATATTGGATTATATACTTTCCCTGAATAGTTGACTGGTGAACCGTGAGAAAGATGACCGCCATGTGCCAAATCGAATCCCAGTATTGTATCTCCTGGATTGAGGATAGATAGGAATACAGCGGCATTCGCTTGAGCACCTGAATGAGGCTGGACATTGGCATATTCTGCACCGAAAAGCTCTTTTAACCGGTCTATAGCCAACTGTTCTACTTGGTCGACGACTTCACAACCGCCATAATATCTCTTGCCAGGATAGCCTTCTGCATATTTGTTGGTCAAACATGAACCCATAGCTTGCATTACCGCTTCACTGGTGAAGTTTTCAGATGCTATCAATTCAAGGCCTTCTCTTTGTCTATTTAATTCTTTCCCAATTAAGTCTTTTATCCTGTTATCCACTCTTCTTAGTCATTTAGGTAAGCAATACTATACAAATACCGCTTGGATTATAATTTGCTTTTTAAAATCATGCTCAAAATAAAAAAAGCCTTGCGGGTTTCCCCACAAGGCTCTTATATATTATTGGAGCTAAAGTGAAATTATCTTACACCTAGCGCTCTCAATGTTTCTACATCTAATTGACCAACAGGAAGACCATTGTCTTTTTGGAATTTAACTAAGGCAGCTTTTGTGCCTCTTCCGTTAATTCCATCAATAGCACCTGTATAGTATCCTCTTTCTTTAAGAGAACTCTGTACTTTGTTAATCAATGAGTTAGTTACATCTGCATCACAAACAACTTCTCTCCATTCAGTAAATCCTCCTTCTTTTACAAGCTGTCTCTTAGTGATAGTCTTGAATTCAGCAGGAATTTCAATAGATCTAGTCGTCTCTGGAGTAGTTCTAGTATAGTTTCTATTTTCGTAAGAAGCCTCTATACTGTTAGACTGCGTAGTGGCGTCATTAACAAGTTTTTGGTAACTTCTAGTCGTGAACTCATCGTTACCTCTTACATTCTCTGCCGCTGCATCGTTAACTAATTTCTGCATAGAGATAGTAGTATACTGAGGATCACCGCTGATAGCTTCTGTCGAAGCATCGTTAACAAGTTTCTGGTAACTTCTAGTTGTGAACTCATCATTACCTCTTACATTCTCTGCTCCTGCATCATTAACTAATTTCTGCATAGAAATTGTAGTATAAGAAGCTTCACCACTTACATTTTCAGCAGCAGCATCATTAACTAATCTTTGGAAAGTTCTGGTAGAATAAGATCTTCCGTCTCCTTCGTTACCTCCTCCTGAAAGTACAAGCTCAACTCTTCTGTTTTGTCTCCTTCCATCTGCAGTTGCATTACTAGCTGTTGGTTGAGTTTCTCCTCTTCCATCAAAATTTAATGTACTTGTGTTCGCTCCAGCAGCAATAAGTGCATCATATACCGCTTTTGCTCTATTTCTAGAAAGTGTCATGTTAGCACCATCATTTCCTTGGCTATCAGTATGGCCAACTATTGTACCACCACCAAGTGAATTGATTTTATCCACAGCTCTTCTGATCTCAGAATCATATCCTCCTGCAAGTACTGCAGATCCAGAGTTGAAGTTTACATTTATAACATAGTTAGATGATCCGCCAGGAACATAGTTCTCAGAAGTTGCATCACTAACTAAAGTCTGGTATGTATATGTATTATAACTAGGCTCACCTGAAATATTTTCAGCTGCAGCATCATTAACTAATCTTTGAGAAGATATAGTCGTGTATTGCTGGTTGCCATATACAGGGTTAATAGTTGCATCATTTGCTAGTTTCTGCATTGAAATTGACGTGAATTGATCATCACCACGTACATTTTCTGCAGACGCATCATTTGCCAATTTCTGATAAGATCTAGTTGTATATTCAGCTTCCCCGTTTGTCTCATTTGCAGTCGCAGGGTTAGCTAATCTCTTGTACTTTCTAGTAGAGTATTGAGCCGGTACTTCTACAACTTCTGTAGTCGCAGGAGAAACAAGCTTTTGGAAAGTTCTTGATTCGTATTTTGCTGGTACAGTAACAGACTCTGTAGTTGCTGGCGTTACAAGTTTTCTGTAAGAAATTGTAGTATATACTGGATCTACTTGAACCGCTTCAGTAGTAGCTGGAGTCACAAGTTTTCTATACGTCCTTGTTGTGTACTCAGCCTCTACAGAAACAGACTCTGTAGATGCAGGCGTTACAAGCTTTTGGTATGATCTTGTAGTATAATCTGCAGGTACCTCAACCGCTTCAGTAGTCGCAGGAGTTACTAGTTTCTTGTAAGAAATAGTCGTGTATTCAGCTGGTACTTCAACCGCTTCAGTAGTCGCAGGATTTACTAGCTTTCTGTAAGATCTAGTCTCATATTGAGCCGGCACTTCTACTGCTTCAGTAGTAGCAGGCGTTACAAGCTTTTGGTATGATCTTGTTGTATAATCTGCAGGTACTTCAACAGCTTCAGTAGTTGCTGGAGTGACTAACTTTCTGTAAGATATAGTAGAATACTGAGCCGGCACTTCTACTGCTTCAGTTGTTGCAGCATTTACTAGCTTTCTGAAAGATCTAGTTGTGAAATCAGCCGGTACTTCAACCGCCTCAGTGGTTGCAGGCGTAACAAGTTTTCTGTAAGAAATTGTAGAGTATTGTGCAGGCACATCTACAACTTCAGTCGTTGCGTCATTGACTAATTTTCTGAATGATCTTGTTGAGTATTTGGCTGGAATATCTATTGTTCTTACACAATCGTCTCCTTGCTCAGTATACCCTTCAGCACATCCTACTCTTACTTTTCTTGTAACCGTTCTATATTGTGCAGGTGTTTCTTGTAGACACCATACTAAACAATCATCAGGATTGGCAGAAAGACAGTTTTTGTCTGCTCTTTTCTTAACCCACTTAGTAGAAGCTGGAGCAGTTTCAATTTGCTCACTTACAGTTTCATATTTTGCAGGAACTTTCTCTAATCTAGATGTAGCTTCAGATACCAAGATTTCTTCAGTAACAGTTTCGTACTGCGCTGGTATAACTTTTATAGTAGAGTAAGCATCTTTTTGAAGTACTTGCTCAGTAACTGTTTCATATGTAGCCGGCACTGATCTTAAAGTAGTATAAGCATCCTTCTTAAGAACTTGTTCAGTAACAGTTTCGTATGACGCAGGAACTACTCTTAGTGTGGTATATGCTTCTTTTTGTAGTACTTCTTCAGTAACAGTTTCGTAAGTAGCTGGCACTGATCTTAAAGTTGTGTAAGCATCTTTCTTAAGGATTTGCTCAGTAATCGTTTCGTAAGAAGCAGGTACTTTTCTTAATGTTGTATATGCATCTTTTACAAGTACTTCTTCAGTAACAGTTTCGTAAGTAGCAGGTACTTTTCTAAGTGTAGTATACGCTGGCTTCTTTAGCTTTTGCTCTGTAACAGTTTCGTATACTGCGGGTACTGATCTTAAAGTAGTGTAAGCATCTTTCTTAAGAATCTGTTCTGTAATAGTTTCATATGTAGCTGGTACTGTTCTTATAGTAGAGTAACCATCTTTCTTAAGCACTGTCTCATTGATTGTTTCATAAGTAGCAGGTACTTTTCTAAGTGTTGTATAACCTTCTTTCTGTAATACTTGTTCAGTTACAGTTTCATATACAGCCGGAACTGCTTTTAAAACTTCGTATGCCTCTTGAACTAAAACTTCTTCTGTATTAGTTTCAAATCTAGCAGGTACAACTTGAATAGTAGTATAAGCTTCTTTAACTAGCACCTCCTCTGAAACATCTTCAAATGAAGCAGGTGAAATACTAATTGATGATGATCCGTCAGATTTTAATATCTGCTCGGTAACTGTTTCGAAAGTAGCAGGAACAATTCTCACATCTGAAGATCCCTCAGCTTGCAATACTTGTTCAGTTACAGTTTCAAATTGAGCAGGGATTACTCTATAGTTTACTATACAGTTAGGATCCTGGTTCGCTTCATTTGAAGCAGCTACAGATGGAGTGATTAGTTCAACTCTTCTGTTTGTTTTTCTACCTTCTGATGTACTGTTATCAGCAATCGGAGAAGATTCGCCAGCTCCATCATATGTCAAGCATGATGCATCAACTCCTGCACCTACAAGTGCATCGTATACTGCTTTTGCTCTATTTCTTGATAAAGTAGCATTTGCTGTATCAGATCCTTGGCTATCAGTATGACCAACTATTCTGTTTGCACCTGAACCACAATCTATTGAAGCAGCAATTCTTGATATTTCAGAACTTGAAGCTGCTGTTAAAACTGCAGACCCTGAGTTAAAGTTAACATTTAAGGCTGTTCCTCCTCTATATCCACCTGAACCTGCAGCACAAGTATTTGATATGACTTGTTCAGTTACAGTTTCAAATTGTGCAGGAGAGATTCGAACTGAAGAAGAACCTTCAGCCTTGAGCACTTGCTCAGATGCAGTTTCGAACTGTGCAGGGGAAATTCTGAGGTCAGATGCACCATCTTGAGTAATAATCTCCTCAGTAGCAGTTTCGAACTGTGCTGGTGTAATTCTAACATCAGAAGAACCTTCAGATGCAAGCACTTGCTCAGTAACAGTCTCAAAAGTAGCAGGGGTGATACTAACTGAAGAAGAACCTTCAGACTTTAGTATTTGCTCAGTAACAGTCTCAAAAGTAGCTGGTATTACTCTTAAGTCATTATCGCCATCAGATGCAAGCACTTGCTCAGTAACAGTTTCAAATGTTGCTGGAGAGATAGTGACTGCCGAAGATCCTTCAGACTTAAGAACTTGCTCAGTAACAGTTTCAAACTGTGCAGGAACAACAGATAATGTGTTCGAACCTTCTGATTTTAATACCTGTTCAGATAAAGTTTCAGTAGACCCAGGAACAATTTCCACTCTAGTTGTGGCTTCTTTTACAAGAATCTGTTCTGTCACAGTTTCATATTGGTCTGCTATCAAACATTTAGCGTAGCATTTTCCTGGTTCGTTAGGCATGCCCGGTTCTGGGGCAGTCTGTGCGACCATTCTCATAGAACCAATAATGAATAGACAAGATAAAATTAGACTAACTTGTTTCATGGTTGATTTTAAAAATTTTATAATTAATGTCAATATAATGTAGAGACCTAAGAATCAGGTCCTATTCAAATTCAAGATAGATTCGCAAAATTACTCATTAATTCTTGGATAACATAAATAGTATTTGGTAACCTTTTTTACGTTTATCCAAGAATTTAATACCTCAGATAGGGGATATATCTTCCTATCCTTCTTTAACACCATTATATCTTCTTTGTAGTTATTATACGCCTGGGTTGATTCATTACCTGCGTAAACGAGACCAGATGCAACTTCTTTTGGAATTTCTAATTGCCTTGCGACCTTGAGACGTGTATTAAGGATTTGGTCACTTTTGAATGGCACATTTTGCATATCGAGTGCAAAAAGGCGACGATGGAGTATACTTTTGGATAGATAACTCAAAATAATGTCAGGATGGTTTTCAAATATTTTAACACTAGCCATCACATCAATATCATCGAGGGTGGCGAATGCCTTCAAATAGTTAGTATCATTTATTATGCCACCTTGTACATCTGAGAGAAATTTAGCAAGACGAGTCATATATTCTTCCGTCAATTCTCCATTACCAACTAAAGCTTTGATTCTAAGTACAAATTCTTTAAGCATTCTCTCCGATTTGAGAGAGGTCTTGTGCAGATATACCTGCCAATACATAAAGTGTCTTGCAACCAAGAATTTCTCGACTGAGAATATGGCTTTCTCTTCTATAACCAGATTGTTTTCGATAACATTCATCATTGAGATTAGACGATTGTATCCAATAACACCTTCTGCTACACCACTATAGTAACTATCTCTTGTTAGATAATCCATCCTATCCATATCTAACTGGCTAGAGACTAGTTGAGTGAGAAAATTCTTAGAATAAGTGCCTTTAAATATCTCAATAGATAAAGGCAAGAGTAATCCCTCATCTAATAACAGATTCATGATGTCAAGAGAAATTTCTTCATGATGCTTATCATAGAGCAGTTGTTCTAGGCCATGAGAGAAGGGTCCATGTCCAATATCATGCAATAAAATTGCCTGACAAGTTCCCAAGTACTCTTCATCTGAAATGTCTACTTCCTTAGACCTTAATGTTTCAATGGCTCTTGTCATTAAATGCAAAGCTCCGAGTGCATGACTAAACCTTGAATGATTAGCACCAGGATAAACATGAATAGATAGACCCATTTGGGAGATTCTTCTAAGTCGTTGAAACCATGGGTTATCAATCAGAGAATATAACTCTTCAAATGGAAAACTAACCAGTCCATATATGGGATCGTTTATTATCTTTTTTCCGCTCATGTTAATGACAAAGTAAGTAGTATATATGAGAAAGCGCCTAATCAACTAAATAATCAGGCGCTTTCTATATCAGGGTTGTATTTTTAATTAGACAACACCCATATCCTTTCTGATTTTATTCAATGCCGATCCTTCTCTTACCCATTCGATCTGGGCTTGGTTGTAAGTGTGGTTAACTAGGAAAAAGTCATCAGAACCATCTTTGTGTTGTAAATGTACCATTAGGGGTTGTCCAGGCTTCATGTCTTGATAACCGAAAATGGAGACTTTGTCATCTTGTCTAATTTTTTCATAATCAGCAACATTATCAAAAGTCAATGCCAACATACCTTGTTTTTTTAGGTTAGTTTCATGGATTCTGGCAAAAGACTTTACTATGACAGCATTGACACCAAGAAATCGAGGCTCCATAGCGGCATGCTCTCTTGAAGACCCTTCTCCATAATTTTCTTCTCCGAAGACAACAGTACCTATTCCAGCATCTCTGTATTTTCTTGCTGAATCAGGTACATGCAAATACTCTGGAGAGTTTTCGCTGTCTGTATAGTTTGCAACGTTATTAGCTTCATCATTAAAATAATTGATGGCACCAATAAAGCAGTTGTTAGATATATTTTCTAAATGACCTCTAAATTTCAACCAAGGTCCAGCCATTGATATGTGATCAGTAGTACACTTACCTTTAGCTTTAATAAGCAATCTATTCTCATGTAAGTCATCAGCGTTGATCACCTTAAAAGGCGTCAATGCTTGAATCCTGTCAGAATTAGGATTTATGACTACTTGAATACTACTTCCATCTTTTGCGGGTGCATTATATCCTGCATCTTCTACTGCAAAGCCATTCGGAGGCAATTCATATCCTGTAGGTGGATCAAGTTTTATATCCTCTCCTTTTTCATTTTTCAAAGTATCAGTCAATGGATTAAAACCTAATTTTCCACTCAAAGCTATTGCAGTCACCAATTCAGGTGAGGCGACGAAGGCATGTGTATTAGGTGAGCCGTCTGCTCTCTTAGAGAAATTTCTGTTGAATGAATGGACGATACTATTCTTAGGCGCAGTCTTTGGATCTTTAAATCTAGCCCATTGACCAATGCATGGCCCACACGCATTTGCAAAAACCATAGCACCCATTCCTTCAAGGTCCTTTATTAAGCCATCCCTTTCTATTGTATATCTAACTTGCTCTGATCCTGGCGTCACTGTCAGTTGAGATTGTGCTTTGATGCCTTTCTCTATTGCCTGTCTGGCGATAGATGCAGCTCTGGAGATATCTTCATAAGAACTGTTAGTACAAGATCCAATTAAGCAGTACTCTAGATCAGTAGGCCAGCCATTCTTCTCAGCAGCTGCCGCCATTTCTGACACTGGAGTGGCTAGATCTGGCGTAAAAGGACCATTCAACAATGGCTCTAAAGTATTGAGATCAATCTCAATGACTTGATCAAAATATTTTTCAGGATTCTCATAGCATTCTGGATCAGCATTGAGATGCTCTTTGACCTTGTCTGCCATTTCTGCTATATCAGCTCTATCAGTTGCTTTTAAATATCTAGACATAGACTCATCATATCCAAATGTTGAAGTTGTTGCTCCAATCTCTGCTCCCATATTTCCTATCGTACCTTTACCTGTACAAGACATATTTTTGGCTCCTTCACCAAAGTATTCAACTATAGCTCCAGTACCTCCTTTTGCTGTTAATATGCCAGCAACTTTAAGAATTACATCTTTGGGTGTTACCCATCCACTTAACTTGCCTTTGAGATGAACACCAATCAGCTTAGGCATTTTTAACTCCCACCCCATGTCAGCCATCACATCAACAGCATCTGCGCCACCTACTCCAATAGCTATCATACCTAGACCACCAGCATTAGGTGTATGCGAATCAGTTCCAATCATCATTCCACCAGGGAATGCGTAATTTTCAAGAACGACTTGATGTATAATTCCTGCACCTGGTTTCCAAAAGCCAACCCCATATTTATCTGATACAGACTCTAAAAAACTATATACCTCTGAATTAATATCGTTGGCTACCTTTAGATCATCATCTGCACCTACCTTGGCTTGTATAAGGTGATCACAGTGAACAGTGGATGGTACGGCTACCTTATTCTTTCCAGCCATCATAAACTGTAATAAGGCCATTTGAGCTGTGGCATCCTGCATGGCTACTCTATCCGGTGCAAAGAAGACATAATCTTTACCTCTAGAGTAATGCTTTAATGGAGAATCTGCATGTAGGTGTGCATATAGCGTTTTCTCTGCTAAGGTTAGGGGTCTTTGCAAAACTTCTTTAATCTTGGATATTTTGGAATCCAGACTTTCGTAATGCTTTTTAATCATTTCGATATCAAATGCCATGTCTATTAAATTTGTGCAAAAGTAATCAATGCCAATAATATATACATCTATACACAGACTTCACATATTATTTTTTCTTAATTCTAGTACTTATCTCTGACTGAGTACTAGATATAGTTTTTCTTACGTTTGGTTAACTCTCTATAAATAAAACACTTTTAAATGTCAAAAGTTAAAATTCTGTGGGCAGATGATGAGATTGATTTATTAAGACCTCAATTGTTCTTTCTTGAAAAGAAGGGATATGAAGTTATTC
This sequence comes from uncultured Saprospiraceae bacterium, assembly GCA_964567435.1. Taxonomy (GTDB): domain Bacteria; phylum Bacteroidota; class Bacteroidia; order Chitinophagales; family Saprospiraceae; genus RFSX01. The sequence continues at coordinate 23,429 of CAZMMQ010000017.1, forward strand.
AAGTGACGAATGGGCATGATGCTCTAGATGCCTTAGAAGCAGATAATACTATTGAAGTGGTCTTTCTGGATGAATCTATGCCAGGGATCACTGGATTGGAGACATTAGAAAAGATAAGGCAGACAAATAAAGTTGTTCCTATTGTCATGATAACAAAAAATGAGGCGGAAGATATTATGGAGCAAGCCCTTGGAAGCCAAATAGCAGATTATCTAATAAAACCGGTCAACCCCAATCAGATCCTCTTATCTCTTAAGAAGATAATCGATAATAAAAGGCTTATTAGTGAAAAAACAGCAGTAGACTATCAGCAAGAGTTTAGAAATATAGCGATGGAAATAAATAGCGGGCTAGATACTGAGGAGTGGAATAACTTGTACAAACGCATCATAGACTGGGAGCTTAAGTTGGATAAATCGGATAATGAGCAAATGAGAGATATTCTAGACATGCAAAAAAAGGAAGCCAACGCCTCATTCTGTAAGTACATCAAAAAAAAATATCCTGAGTGGCAAGAAAAGAAAGAAGGGCCAATCGCTTCTCATAATTTGCTACAGAAATTTCTCTTTCCATCAATGGATAATGAGAAGCCAAATGTATTGGTACTCTTTGATAATTTAAGATTTGACCAATGGATGGTATTGGAACCGATCATTAGTGAATTGTACAGAGTAGAGGAGGAGAAAGTTTTTTATAGCAGTTTACCTACGTCTACTCAGTACAGCAGAAATGCCATTTTCGCAGGAATGACGCCTCATGATATCCAGAAAAATTTCCCACAATATTGGCTAAATGATAATGAGAAGGGTGGTAAGAACCAGTATGAGAAACAATTATTGGAAGCACAGATTAAGCGTTTCTTTAGGAAGGAACTAAAATGGGAGTATTTCAAAATAAGGAACAATGCAGATGCTAAGTATCTACAAGACAATATACTTAATACGACAAAGAATGATCTAACAGTGATCGTATATAATTTCATAGATATGTTGTCCCATGCTAGAACGGAAATGGAAGTATTGAAAGAGTTAGCATCTGATGAGAAAGCCTATCGTTCACTCACTTTATCATGGTTTATGAATTCACCAATTAGATATAGTTTGCAGGCATTGGCTGAGAAGGATATAAAGTTATTTATAACGACGGACCATGGAACAATAAGAGTAAGCAATCCTAGTAAGGTGTTGGCTGATAGAGAAACGACAACAAACCTTAGATACAAGGTTGGGAAAAATCTCAACTATAATCAGAAGGACGTATTGGCGGTAGCTGATCCCCATAAGATTGGTTTGCCTAAACCTAATATCAGCTCTAAATTTATATTTGCCTTGGAAGATCAGTTTTTCTTGTATCCTAATAATTATAACCACTATAACAGAATGTATACGGATACCTTTCAGCACGGAGGTATTTCTATGGAGGAAATGATTTGTCCTTTTATAGAACTCAGCTGTAAATAGGATTACTTTTCTGATTTGGTCTCATTATAGTATCTCTTATTCCCAATTTTTGCAATTCGAATACTGCATAAATAAAGTATGAATACAGGCAAACCAATCAGAAATTGTGTAATCACATCAGGGGGTGTAATAATGGCCGCAAAAACCAAAATGACAACGATAGCATGCTTTCTGTAGGTCTTCATCAATTGTGGAGTTACCAAGCCGATTCTTGATAAAAAATAAATGACTACTGGCAATTCGAAAACAATGCCTGTTGGTATAGTAAACATAGTAATGTTATTGACATAAGAAGCCAGTGAAGGACTACTGATGATATCAGGTGATACGGTGTAACTTGCGAAGAATGATACAGCGAAAGGGGATATAACAAAGTACCCAAATAGTACACCGAGGAGAAATAAGAATGAACAGACAAATACAATACCTCTGGCAGCCTTTCTTTCATGTTTGTATAATCCCGGCTTTACAAATCGCCAAATTTCCCAAAATATGTATGGAAATGAAACGATAAAGCCAAGCCATATTGAAACCTTAAGATGTGAGAAAAACATCTCTGTCAATTCGCGGGGCAATATGTCGAAATCAGGTGGACCAAAACATGTCATGTCGGACAAAGCACACAGGGCTCTATAGGTGACAAAAGACTTGTCTTTCGGCGCTAAGATTATATTCTGAAATACAAAAGTTTTAGCCACAAAAGCAACTGAAGCAAATACTATGATTGATATTGCTGATCTGATAAGATGCCATCTCAGTTCTTCAAGATGATCTAGGAAGCTCATTTCTTTTTCTCTCTCTATGGCCTTAACTGGTTCTTTCATGCCTCACAAAATTATTACGATATAAACAAACTACAGATATAATTTTGGTTTACTTTTGGAACTCTTATAATTAATAAACTTAATACGTTGCTGATTTATATAGGCATAGCTGTAGTTGCTCTCACAATATTGCTCTATGCTTCTGACATGTTTATTGAATCTGCTGAGAAGATAGGCTTGTCCATGGGAATTTCACCATTTATTGTTGGAGTCACCATAGTCGCATTTGGCACCTCGCTTCCAGAATTGGCAGCCTCTATTGCTTCTGTTATTAGTGGTAGTTCTGAAATTGTAATTGGTAATGTCGTTGGATCCAATATCACCAACATACTTTTGGTTTTGGGTCTGACTGCTATGGTCGGAAAGTTCTCACTTGATTTTGAAATATGGGAGGTAGATATGCCGTTGCTTTTAGGTTCGTCTTTCTTAATGTATTTCACCTTATCTGATGGTCATTTTACCTATGTAGAAGCGATTCTATATTTGGTTGCTCTAACTGGATTTCTAATTAACTCAATGACTGGTGAATCATCCCACCAAAACGAAAGAGAGAAGATAATTCTAAAAGATATAATCAAAATGATTATAGGCGGCGTATTAGTGTTTCTAGGCGCAAAGTATACAATATTCGGTATAGAGAAAGTATCTGAATTTGCTGGAATCAGCCCAGAAATTATATCCTTGACTTTCGTGGCATTAGGGACCTCTCTGCCTGAAGTGGTTGTTAGTCTGTCTGCTGCAAAAAAAGGGAAGCATGCAATTGCGGTTGGTAATGTTCTTGGATCCAATATTTTTAATTCTTACGCGGTGATGGCCATTCCATCCTTTATCGGCGAGCTCAATATTCCACCAAATGTCATTTCATTCAGTTTGCCGTTTATGGTTGCGGTTACTGTCATTTTTGGAGCAATGACTATATCTAAGGTAATTTGTCGATGGGAAGGACTATTTCTGCTCATATTTTATGTCTTTTACTTGACCGAGCAATTTAGCTAGTAAGTGATCAAGGTCACCATATAATAATTTTAGAATATTCTAGTTAAAAAGTAGATGAGTATATTGCACCACAATCTTTACTATAAAGCTATTAGCAGATGCAAAAGCATTGTTTTTCATTTTTCCAGCTAGTCCATTGTCGGTACACATTTGGTTGCCTAATAATAATCCTATTTGGTGGGACCTTGTCCGCTCAGAATGCCCCTCAGGTAAGATATTCTTTTGATCTGATGGACTTAAGTGAAAGCACAGGTAATTTTAGTTCTGGAGAGGTAAGAAATAGTGTTTCTTATGAGTGTGGCGTAGGCAATACGCCATTTGCATTGACTATGGATGGTAGTCCTGATACAGTCATTCTTGACCCGAATGTAAAGGACCTATTCAACAACGACTTTTCTTTAGGGTTTTACTTTTGGGCAGATGAAACTACAGAATCCTATACACTATTTTCGATCCAGCAAAATTGCTTGCGGGATTCTTCTCTAAATATAAGATTCAATCGACTAGGTAGTACCGATATACGTGAAATCACTCTGGAATATGCTGCTAATGCAGCCGAAATCGTTCGTTTTAGACATCAATTGTCAGATGATAATTGTTGGAATCAACTTGTTTTTACAAAAGAAAACGAAACATTTTCTTTATACATAAATGGTGATTTCGTACAAAGTATCCGATTTGTTGATCCTATCAGACTTGGAAGAAACTTCCCTGTTTATGTTGGCTTTTCGGATTGTGTTGGCCAATTTGATGATTTTTTCAGTGGAAGAATAGATGAGATAGAGATATACGATTTTGCATTGGACGAAACCTCCTTACAAAGGGACTTCCTCAATCCAGACAAAATTCTAACAATGGATACGACCATTTTTGAAGGGGATTCTTTTCAGTTACGTGTAGGGCCTACATGTACTAATAATGTACAATGGACTCCAGGTGTAGGACTAGATGATCCAACATTGATAACACCAATTGCTGGGCCAACAAATACAACAACGTATGAAATTGAGTTTGATCACGGAAGTTGCATAGCTAGAGATTCACTTAGGATAAGTGTCTTGTTGGAAGAAAATATAGACTGTGATTTATTACTTCTTCCATCCGCTTTTACGCCTAATGGGGATGATTTGAATGATGGCTATGGGATTAGTAATGATTTCATAATAGAAGATTTTTCGAGATTCGAGATATTCGATAGATGGGGGCTAAAATTGTTTGAGGCACTAGATAAATCTGAATCATGGGATGGCACTTTTAATGGTCAGACTATGATGCCAGGAACCTACATTTATAAGATTGAGTACAGTTGTATGGATTCAAATTTTCAAAAAACAGGTAGTTTTAATCTATTGAGATAACTCATGAATGCTTTGACTAATAATATATTCTATCATATGGCTGGAGTTATTGCTCTATCAAGTCTACTAATGATAGCTTGTAAGCAAGATTCAAAGCCTACCTTTTCAGACAATGATTTTTCCAACAAAGTAGAAATAAAATCTTCACCAAAATCTATTCCTGAGCCGACAACGTCTTTTAATCAAACAGAGACAAAACTTCAAATTGTCAAAGAAACCGATGGCGATTCAATTAGTCAAAATATTAAGTCATCTGAACAAAGGAAACCAACTAAAAAGTCGTCTAGTAAAATCAAAAAGAAAACTCTAAAGCCTAAGTCAAAGCCCCAAATTGAATTTGATGTTATAAGACATGATTTTGGAACAATTGTGCAAGGTGATACAGTGCTTTTTAATTTCAATTTTGTAAACAAAGGGAAGGCGCCGCTGGAGATAGAATCAGCCAAAGCTACATGTGGGTGTACACAGCCTAGTTTTCCTTTTATTCCAATAGAACCAGGTGAAGAAGGGTATATAGGCGTTATGTATATTAGTGTCGGGAAGGAAGGACATCAAGAGCCAACAATCACTGTCCATTCAAATGTGTCTAAAGAGCCTATTACATTACTTATGACAGGAATAGTAGAAGTGCCAGAAAAAGAAGAAAATGAATTGTCTACTGACCCTTCAGATGATGCTTCTCTTTTAGACACCATAGGAAAGAATTAGGCTACCTGACCAAAGTTACACCACCATTAAAAGTAATGACTTCTCCATCTGAAAAAAGTATAGTGGCTATCCAACCATAAACTCCTGATTCGTATTGTCTTGCTCCATTTCTTCCATCCCATCCATCATCTATTGTATGTGGAAAAGGCTTAGCTGCTTCAGGCAATTCAAACACTACATTGCCCCATCTGTCGTAAATTAAGAAGTCCTGAATTTCAACTACGCCAGGGCCAGTTAGAATCATAAATCTCTCATTACCCTGTGTTCCCGGCTCAAATGTATTAGGAAGATAAACTCTCCTAACTGCATCCACAGTCAGAAAAATATCATCTCTTGCAGTACATCCGTTTTCATCGGTCACTATTGCAGAGATTATTGTTGACCTTATTGGAGTTAGTAAAACCTCATCGCAGAAGGTCGAGTCAGTACACATGACTTCTTCTGGACTCCAAATAATCCCAATAATGCCAGAATCTGCTGAGATATCTGCACTTAGTTCAAGTGGTTCTTCTCCAATACTTGTATTTATCTCTTCTGGACCTATATCTATCGTTAGAGGATTTGGACCTGGGATATCTACTAACCCAAAATCAAATGAACAAGGAGGCGTAGAGTTATCAAAGACTGTGACCGTATGAGGTCCAGGTAGTATCATAAGGCATGAGTCTATAGGAACGCGTTCTCCTAAAGTCCCACTATCTATCGTAAATGTGTAGCCAGAGCCAGAGCCCCCGGTAATTGTATTTGGATTAATGCCCACGCAGACCAGATCTCCTGGACATGCCCCATCATTTCGAATGTCTAATTCAGCAAAGAGAGGTGTTTCTCCCAATACCATAGTATCTATCTCTTGAGTACAACCACACGCATCTGTTACAGTAATAGAGTATGCTCCTGGAACTAAATCCTCAGCTGTATTAGTGATTGAAATATTATTTGTCCATTCAAAAGTAAAATCTCCACATCCACCATCTGCGTTAACCTGTATAGCACCCCCTTCTCCATTTGAGCATCCTACATTCCTTACATTTACAAAATCGAAGTCTAAGGCATTCTGTTCTAGCACAATGACACTATCTAATTGCATACAGCTATTATCATCCTCAATCATGACCACTTGTGTACCAGGACATAGATCATTTCTAGTCTGACCTGAAAATCCATCCGATAACCAGGTGACTGTATAATCTCCACTAGTACTAGTGCCTCCTGAAATGTCAAGCGTGACACTGCCCGTGCATTCGCCAGCACATTGAGTTAAAACCATCGCATCTCTATTATCCAGAACAATGCTCGAAGGATTAGGAATGCTGAATTCTAAATCGATACTGCAATTGTTTCCAACTATGGTTAATACGTTGTCACCTGCAGGTAAATCATCTTGGGTAGCGGTGAGTCCTGTCATTGTACCTTGAACTCCATTCCATAAATAAATAAAATCTGTGAGTGATTGTGGGTTAGAAGTAATCATGACTGTAGCACTTCCATCATTCCCACCATTACAACTTGTAGAAATAGAATCAATTATTTCTGCTTCAAAAATGATTGGGTCCATGACCACAAAAGTTGTATCCTTATTACATCCATTATCATCCATGATATTGACATCATAAGCGCCTGCAGTTAGGTTTGAAGCCACACAATTTGACACAGAAATAGTAGGGTCTGCCCATGTGCACGTTAAATCAGGACCTCCAGCAAAACCACCGACACTAATTTGTGCATTCTCACTGCCCGGACAATCTGGCTCAAGTATATTGAAGGTGAAGGCAACATTATCATTGTTGTTAAGAGTAAGCTGTTCTGTTGTGCGACAGCCAGTAGTATTATCAATAATTGTAATCTCATAATTGCCAGGTCCAAGATCTTCTCTAAAGCAATCGAAATTACCAGGTGAAGGAGGTGGTAATGGATCACCATCCAAAGACCATTCACATCTATAAAAACCGGATCCACCTTCGATATTTGAAATCTCTATCCTGCCAGGCAATGGATTGGTAGGATCACATAGAGCGGGCTCTATCGATGAGGTCTGGAAGGTCAGAAGTGTTGGCTGAGCCAAAGTAATTGTGTCTGTTAAGGTGCAGGTACCCGTTAGTGTACTTACTTCGACTATATATACACCTGCTGTATCTGTTACTAAAACAGGGGTGTCACTCAAATTTGACTCAGATTCTGTAGACCAATTGAATTCTAATTCACTAAGATCAAAACCCATAAACATCACTTCTAGTTCTGCTTGTACAGTAGGATCGGTGCAATCTAAATCTTGTATTATATCTGCCTCCAAAGTTAGAAATACACCTTGTTGGAGATCGACCATCGTTTCTTGTGAACATCCTGATCCATCGGTTACTGTGACGTTATATATGCCTGCTGGCAGATTGTCAAGAGTATTTTGGTCCAGAGTAGGGTCTACTTCCCAATTGTAGGCGTAAGGCATTTGACCACCTGTGGCATTTACAACGGCTATCCCATTATTCTCTCCACACATTGGTTGTGTGCTCATTGTTGTCAGCTCTAACAAGTTAACACTAAAATCTGGTATAGTGAATTCTACAGATTCCCTGCAGCTTCCAGGAGTGCCAGGAAGCTCGGTCAGAGACCATGTGTAATTGCCTGGTGGTAGATCTTCTGCAAACTGTATTGAATTATTTCCAAATGTTGTTTCAAATCCCATCGGTCCTGATAATTCAAACAACACTCTCTGATTATTGAGAATTTCTATTTGCGAATTATACCCTATACTATTGCAATCTGGTGGAATTGTGTCAAACGAAAACGGGATTCTTTCCATTATGGGCAGGGGAATGCAGTCTCTTAACTCACAGCCATTGTCATCCATTATCGTGACTTCAAAACAGATATTTTGTTCATTGAATAAGAAAGGTTGATTCATAGGGTCACATTGCTCGAAAGAGTTGGTCACTATACTATTGATGTTGTATTGATCTCCATTGATTGGCGTACCTCCAGATACATTTAAAAAAAGACAACCATCAGGAGCAAATAAGCACCTGAAAGAATCTACTGCAACATCATCCACAACTAGAGGTGGGGTAAATAAATCTAATCCACTAAATTCTGCTGAGCATCCAGATCCATCTGTTACTGTGACGCTATATGATCCATTGGGCAAATTGGAAACAGATCCAATCCCATCAAGTAAGGTAATACCAGACGTAAATCTTACATTATAATCTCCATCACCTCCTGTGATATCATATGAGATCACGCCATTATTGCTATTTGCACACAGTGGATTAGTTAATTGTGGATTTAGTAATATGGGATCGATGTTATCTAAGACTTCAAATGTTCTATCAACTCTATTTCCATCCGCATCTATCAAAATGAGGTTATAAAATGGAGATGCCGCTAAACCATCTATTGTTGCAAAGTCATTTATATCGGTGAGGGTACCTGATATGGCCGTCCCATCTAGGCTGTAATCCACAGGGAAAGTGCCCCCACAACTACCAAATGTAATAGATCCCGTGGGATGGCAAATGTTTAGATCAACTACAGAAATTCTCTCACATCCAATGTCTATAGTCGTACCTGAACTATTAAATTCAATAGGTAAAGTACATTGAGTGTTATTATCAAGCACAACATTGACAAAAGCGTCAAAAGTGCCTGAAGGTAAAGCTGTAGGAGGCAGTGCCGTTACATCTGAGGATTGCCCAGGCAAATCTTCAGCTTCAAAGCATACTCTCATAACTTCCTCACCATCTGCAAGAGTAATAGGGTCGGTGGCTAATTGAAGAAAAATCAATGGAAGAATACCTTGATCTGTAAATAGGGTATTTGCATTAACTTCTGCAAGTCCAGATAAGCCGGGTGATATTTGAGGGCCGGATTCAACTGTGACTAACTCTGGATCGAAACCTATATTTATCATAAATACTTCAACCCTTGTAAAATTCTGTGCGCAAAAACTCAAGCAAAATTCATCACCAGGGAAGATATTAGGTGCAGACGCAGGATTTGGAATAATTTTCACATCCAAACCAATTGGGTCGACGTCCTCACATGTGTCTTGTGCCAATAGGGGAGAAAATAGACATAAAAGCATCAATGCAATAACTGAGGTAAGTACCTTCATGGGAGAGTGTATTCTTTACACAGCAAATATAGACAGACTATGCCTCAAACCGTGCTTTAAACAATGGATTATAATTACTGAATGTCAGCATGACTTATAATATAAATCCTGCTGGATGTAATAACGTTGCCCACACAACCAATTGTTGTAGATACTCGAGGTAGAAGTGCATAAAAAAAAGCCCTATCGTTAGATAGAGCTTTTTTGTTAGTTGTTTTTTTTTTATTTCTTAGTGAATTACGGATTTTATTCCAAAATCTCGTTGAAGAATTTTTCTAAATCCTTCTGCTTCTTCTATTGTTTGGAATTCTCCCATCATAACCTTGTATTGAGTCATGTTGTCTACGTAGTCATTGAGTACAATTATAGGTTCCATAAAGGTTTCACTTAACTCATTAACTTTCTTGAAAGCCTGAGTATAATCAGTATAATTGGCTATCTGCAATTTGTAATTAGTTCTAAATCTCTCTCGTTGAAGATATTTGCTATACAGCGCTTCCATTTCTCTGTCTTCTTCAGTTGCTTGATGTGTTGGGCTAGAATTAAGTGGATAAGTCACAAGTAATCTAGTATCCTCAGCTTCGTGAAATGATAATAAACTCTTCATAGAATCAGGGCTAAGTGTTTTTTCTACTCGTTCGATCATTTCACCATTTGCATTAAAAATAATGATAGTAGGTAGCATCCTAACTGAATATTGATTTTTGAGGTTTGTACCTTCTTCTGTTTCTATATCCAACTTAAGGGCGACATAGTTACTATTCATCATATTTACTACATCTTGATCTCTAAAGGTCGTTTTATCCATCCACTTGCATGGTGTACACCAATCTGCGTAGAATTCCACGAAAAACAATTTGCCTTCCTCTGATGCTTTTGCCATGGCACTTTCAAAAGATCCATTATGGAATTTGACAGTATTATCTGTATCCATATTAAGGGATGCTGGCTCTGCTATACCACTCACTGAGAAAGATGAGAAGTACAAAGCAGTAAGTAATAATAGGGTTGTAGGTCTCATATTAGTATATTTTGTGATGTATAAAGACTTGATTTACTATTTCTTATAGTTTAGCAAAACACGTTCCAAGTCTTTTGAGCTCTCACGAAATAATGGAAAATCGGCTATAAATATTCAGATATAAATATGTAAATAGCTGTATGTCAGATAGATATATAGATTAATATTTTTTAATGTTAATATGTTCTAATATCTTAATTGGCTCTTTGTGAACACTTAGACTATAAATTTTCGTTTATTTGCTGATTCCTTCAAAAATGAATGTATGTCTCTGATTAACGCCGCTATTACTGCAGTTGCAGGCTATGTACCTCCAGATATTTTATCCAATAAGGATATGGAGAAAATAGTGGATACCAATGATGAATGGATCGTATCCCGAACAGGAATAAAGCAAAGACATATTTTGAAAGACCCTACAAAGGCGACAAGTGATATGGGGGTAGAGGCGGTGAATGAACTCTTAATGAAGAGAGGTATTACCGCAGAAGAAATCGACCTAATCATAGTAGGAACCGTTACTGCAGATTATCCTTTTCCTGATACAGCCAATCTGATCGCTAATAAGATTGGTGCTAATAATGCCTTTGGTTTTGATATTAATGCCGCTTGTTCAGGATTCTTATATTCAATTGCAACAGCCTCAAAGTTTGTAGAGACAGGGTCTTATAAGAAAGTAGTGGTTGTTGGCGCAGATAAAATGTCGAGCATTATTAACTATGAGGACAGGACGACATGTATTCTTTTCGGAGATGGAGCTGGAGCGGTATTATTAGAACCTAACACAGATAATATTGGGATTCAAGATGCGGTGCTTAAAAGCGATGGTTCTGGAGTGGATTACTTGCACATGAAAGCGGGAGGTAGCCTTAATCCAGCTACTGAAGAAACAGTAAAGAATAAGCTTCATAGCGTCTATCAGGAAGGAAGAGTCGTCTTTAAAGCAGCTATAAAGGGGATGGCAGAGAGTATTAATGAAGTCCTAGAAAAAAATAACCTTAAAGTTGATGATATTGACTATTTGATACCTCATCAAGCTAACTTAAGAATCATACAAGGTGTAGGCGATTTTATAGGACTTTCGCGGGAGAAAGTGCTTATAAACATAGAGAAGTATGGAAATACAACGGCAGCGACAATCCCACTTTGCCTCAATGATTTCGAGCATTTATTCAAGAAAGGTGATAAAATAGTTCTTACAGCTTTTGGCGGAGGATTTACTTGGGGAGCAGTTTTGTTAACTTGGGCCTATTAGGTCTGGATAAAATCGAATCAGATTACCTATTTTGTGTATTATTTATAAAATTAAATGGAGGAATGGCTAATACTTCGGATATTAAGAATGGTCTTTGTCTTAACTACAATCATGACATTTATAAAATTGTAGAATTTCTACATGTCAAGCCAGGAAAGGGACCAGCATTTGTTAGAACTAAGCTTAAGAGTTTGACTAATGGGAAGGTAATAGATAATACCTTTCCTGCCGGTCATAAGATTGATGTTGTACGTGTAGAAAGAAGAATCTATCAGTTTTTATATAAAGACGGAGATGATTTTAATTTCATGAATACAGAGACATATGAGCAAGTCATGATAGAAGGTAAAATGATAGATAATGGAGATTTGTTGAAAGATGGTGAGAATGTGGATATTTTATTCCATGCTGAAAAAGAGACGCCATTAACAATTGATTTACCTCAATACGTAACCTTGGCAGTGACTTACACTGAACCTGGTGTAAAAGGTAATACAGCTACAAATGCGACTAAACCAGCAACGGTAGAATCCGGTGCTTCAATAAAAGTTCCGATTTTCATTAATGAAGGAGATGTGGTGAAGGTAGATACGAAAACAAGGGCTTACATGGAAAGAATTAAAAAATAAATCATGACTTACAAGGAAATTCAAAGCTTATTAAAGCAAATGTCCGAGTATGATTTGTCCGAGATAAGAATCAAGGATGGAGATTTTGAAATTACTGTCAGAACTTCTAGCTACACTAAAAACAAAGGTGTTCAACAGACAATAATGGCTCCTCAAACTATACCCGTTCAATCGGCGTCCGCTATTGCTCATGACAAATCTCCTGCCGTTGCTGAACCTGCAGTGCCAACGGCAGCCAATGCTTCAGATAATACTTCAAATCTCTTAGAGATCAAATCTCCAATAGTCGGTACATTCTACCGTTCTTCTGGTCCAGACAAACCGCCTTTTGTCGCCATTGGGGATAAAATATCAGAAGGGTCCGTAGTTTGTATCGTAGAGGCAATGAAATTATTTAATGAAATAGAGAGTGAAGTCAGTGGTAAGATTGTAAAGGTGATGGTTGACGATGCTTCCCCAGTAGAATATGATCAGGTTCTATTTCTTGTAGATCCTAACGGTTAGAATTAATCAAATAACCAACCGCACACTTAAAAATCTAACCATGTTTAAGAAGGTTCTCATCGCAAATAGAGGCGAAATTGCATTACGAGTCATAAGAACGTGTAAGGAGATGGGTATTAGCACAGTTGCAATATATAGCACTGCTGATAAGGAAAGTTTGCATGTAAGATTTGCTGATGAGGCTGTATGCATTGGACCGCCTAGTTCTTCAGAATCCTACCTGAGTATACCTAAAATAATGGCAGCAGTAGAAATTACAAATGCTGATGCCGTTCATCCTGGATATGGTTTTTTGGCTGAGAATGCAGGCTTTGCAGAAGTTTGCGAAGAATATGGGATCAAATTCATAGGACCTACCGCGAAGATGATTCAGATGATGGGTGACAAAATCACAGCAAAGGATACTATGATTAAGGCTAAGGTTCCTGTCGTGCCTGGTTCTGATGGAGAAGTAAAGACGGTAAAGGAGGGACTTAAAATTGCAAAAAAAATAGGTTACCCAGTTATTCTAAAAGCAACTGCCGGAGGAGGAGGCAAGGGTATGAGAATAGTGAATAATGATGAAGAGTTTGAAGAACAACTGGAAAGGGCTCAAACTGAGGCAGGAGCAGCATTCGGTAACAGTGCGATGTATCTAGAAAAATTTGTAGAAGAACCAAGACACATTGAAATTCAAGTTATCGGTGATCAGCATGGAAATGTGGCCCACTTATCAGAAAGAGATTGTTCTGTTCAGCGAAGACACCAGAAACTTGTAGAAGAATCACCATCTCCATTTCTAGATCAAAAATTAAGGGATAAGATGGGTAAGGCTGCTATAAAAGCAGCAAAAGCCATTAACTATGAAGGGGTCGGAACTGTAGAATTCCTTGTGGATAAGTATAAAAAATTCTATTTCATGGAAATGAATACCAGAATACAGGTAGAACATACCGTGACAGAAGAAGTGATAAATAGAGATCTAATTAAGGAGCAAATTAAGGTAGCAGCAGGGGAAAAAATATCTGGAAAGAATTATTACCCTGATATGCACGCTATCGAAGTCCGAATAAATGCCGAAGATCCATATCACGATTTTAGACCTAATCCAGGCCATATTTCCTCATTTCATAGCCCTAAAGGACATGGGGTAAGAGTAGATACTCATGCATTTGCGGGGTACACCGTGCCTCCTTACTATGATTCGATGATTGCCAAACTCATATGCAGAGCAGAAACAAGAGATGAATGCATACTTAAAATGCAGCGGGCTCTAGATGAGTTTATTATTGAAGGCATTAAAACGACATTGCCATTTCACAAGCAACTAATGAAGGATGAAAGATTCCTTACAGGTAATGTAACGACTAAGCTATTGGACGATTTTGATTTAAAGCCAGAATAGATCAAATTAAGATGATATGAAATCCAATATTTTGATTTCATATAATGTTAGATTTAGTATAGTCTTCTCTGAGTAATCATTTTATCGATGTCAGACATCAAAAGAATTCTGAATCTTTTATCCCAATACAAAACCCAAGTTTGGCTAAGCTTGGTCTCTCATGTCTTCATGGCCATATTCACCGTTATCTCCATACCCTTGGTCATTCCTTTTTTTCATTTTTTGTTTTCGACAACGCCTAGTACAGCTCTAAGACCTGATTCTCTAATGGATGTTATAGGTTGGTTGGAATATTATTTTGTACAGATTATACAGTCTCATGGTCCTCAAAAGGCATTGGTTATCACTTGTACATTTCTAATGATGACCTTCTTCTTCAAGAACCTGTTTAGATACTTGGCGGTCTATTTTATGATTCCAGTTAGGAGTGGTGTGATGACTGATTTAAGGCAACTACTTTATACCCAATATCTTGGTTTTTCTCATGGAAAGCAGAATGAGGCATTGAGAGGAGATTTGATAACAAGGATGACTTCAGATGTTCAAGAAGTAGAGTGGAGTATTCTAAGATTTATTCAAGCGGTCATAAAATCCCCAATTATCATTATTGGCAGTGTCCTTTTAATGCTCAGTATTCATAGTGGGTTGACAATATTTGTTTTTGTGTTAATGTTATTCACAGTGGGCATTATTGGAACCTTGAGTCGATCATTAAAGAAAAACTCTTCCAACCTCCAAGACTCATTATCACAAGTGACCTCATTAACAGATGAGACATTAGATGGCTCCACTGTTCTTAATGTTTTTAGAGTGGTTCCAATATGGAAGAAGACATTTGCCTCTCTCAATACCGCATTTCAAAAGACTTACAATAAAGTATCAAGACGACAAGAACTATCTTCTCCATTATCTGAATTTCTAGGAGTTGGTGTTGTCGTCGTTCTTTTGTGGTATGGTGCTCGATTGGTCTTTGCCAATTCACTTAGACCAGAAGCCTTTTTTGCTTTTGTATTCGCCTTTTATCACGTGATAGAGCCACTTAAGAGTTTTTCTACAGCGATATATCATATTAGAAAGGGGAGTGCTTCTTTGGATCGAATACATGAGGTTATTCACCCAAATAAAGTTCATACTGAAGATGTAGGAAATGAGATCTTTTCTTTTAATGAGCATATCACATTTCGTAATGTGTCATTTGCCTTCAACAAACAAAATGTGTTGACGAATCTCAATCTAGTTATAAGAAGAGGTGAAAATATTGCTATAGTGGGTGACTCTGGTACTGGAAAGTCAACAATTTTAAATTTATTATTAAAGCGTCTCAAACCTACAGAAGGAGAAATTTTAGTAGATGGTCGCAATATAAATCAGATAAGTACTGAGAGTTATTATAGACAGATAGGGCTTGTGACTCAAACACCATTTTTATTTAATGGTACAATAGAGGAGAATATCACCTTATTTAGGTCCTCAACAGAAAGGATGAATTTAAATGATTGCCTAGAGTCAGCTTCAATTGTAGATTTTATTAAAAGTTTGCCAAAAGGATTAAAGACACATATAGGTGATCGAGGCGCTAAACTAAGTGGGGGAGAGAGGCAGAGAATTACTATCGCTAGAGCACTTCTAGAGGACCCTCAGTTATTATTGCTGGATGAACCGACTTCTGCATTAGATCCTAATGCAGAACACCAAGTCAGCACGGCAATAACTAAAGCAATGAAGGATCGATCGGCCATAATTGTCGCTCATAGATTATCTACTATTAAAGACGTCGATAGGATATTATTTCTCAATGATGGAAAAATTACTGAGTCAGGTAGTCATGAAGAATTAATAGAGGCTCAAGGTGCCTATTCCAAATATGTAGAATTGCAGATGATATGATAAGATGCGGCTTCTATATTTTGGTGATGTTTTTTTCATACTTTGATTTAGCTCATGCTCAGCTTCAGCAGCCACAAGTTTCTGATACATTTTATATGTATAAAACGGTAGTGGATTTTAACCAAACGTTAGAGCAACAAGTCAATTTTTATGAAATAGATTTTCCATGCTTATCGACAATGGCAGTAACTGATTCAAGAATGCCGCGAACGGATTATGAGTTTATGAATCTAGATGGTAAAGGCATTACTCTTGGGTATAGTGATAATATACTCTCCATAAAGGGAATCCGAAAAGGTATTACCTACCTTGACAAACCGACTGATTATGTTCAATTTAGAAATGGAATTCCATTGGTTAATCTCAAAGATCCAAGTAAGACTAGACATGAAGGTGAAGAGGATATATATCTCGAATATGATGTATTAGATGTTAATGAACCATTGATGATCTGGTGTCAGATTTTTGATTATGAAAGACTCAGGTTAAAGCTTAGAATAAAGTACAATTCACAGTATTTAGATTATAGTAAGTTGAGACGCTTTGATGATCAGTATTTTCATAGTATACAGACTAGATACATTGAATATGTAGAGGAAATAGAAGGGAAAAAGGATGGTGAGTGGGTGCCAATCAAGATCGATGAAATTCCAAGTGAGATAATTCAATTTGAAGAATCAAGAACGGATTTCATCTCATATTATACCAATGATGTATCTATTCCTGCAATCATTAAGTACGACTCGCCAGAAACGGTGATTGAATTTTATATGAGAGTGAAGGGTAGTAGCTTGCCAGAGTGTAATACCAAGAGTCAACATGTGTATGTATATCCTAATCCAACTTACAATGAATTAAATATCAAAATGATTGGACATGCCACTGGAGAGTATATAGTCAGCATCTTCAATATCGTTGGCAAGGAACTATGGACTAAAAAATTCGTTAACGGAGAAGAAGATGTGTTCTCTTGGTTATTGCCGTATATGCCAAAAGGAATATATTTATACAATATAAAGGACATTCAAGGACGCTATGTTGAAGCAAGGCGACTTACTATATTAGAACACTAAAAAAAGAGGCATTCCTAATTGGAAAAGCCTCTTTTTTTTAATATTCATTTTGAAGGATAGTATTATTACATCATACCGCCCATTCCACCTCCAGGTGGCATCATTGGAGGAGGATTATCTTCCTTCATATCGTTGATAACACATTCTGTTGTCAGTATCATACCTGCAATAGAACCTGCATTTTCTATAGCTACTCTTGTAACCTTCGTTGGATCAATTACGCCTGCTTTTCTCAAGTCTTGGTACTTATCAATTCTGGCATTATAGCCATTAGATCCGCTGCTATTGAGCACATTTTGAAGAACGACAGAGCCATCAACGCCAGCATTGCCGGCAATAGCTCTTAGGGGTGCTTCTAGTGCTTTCTTTACGATTTGAACACCCATCTCTTGATCTTCATTCTCCGTTTCTACTTTTGATAATGACTTCATCGTTCTTAATAAAGCTACACCACCACCGGTTACAATTCCTTCTTCTACAGCTGCTCTGGTCGCATGTAGTGCATCATCAACTCTGTCCTTTTTTTCTTTCATTTCTACTTCAGTTGCAGCACCTACATATAGTACAGCAACTCCTCCAGATAACTTTGCTAATCTTTCTTGAAGTTTTTCTCTGTCGTAGTCTGATGTAGTCGTTTCTATTTGTTGTCTTATTTGCTTTATTCTAGCATTTATTTGGGATTGCTTACCAGATCCATTGACAATGGTTGTATTGTCTTTGTCTACCTGAATTTTATCACAACTACCCAAATGATCCAACTCTGCATTTTCTAGTTTGTATCCTTGCTCCTCTGATAATACTGTACCTCCAGTCAGAATAGCGATGTCTTCTAGCATTGCTTTTCTTCTATCACCAAACCCTGGTGCTTTGACAGCGATGACTTTTAGTCCACCTCTGAGTCTGTTTACTACAAGAACTCCTAGAGCCTGAGAGTCAACATCTTCAGCTATAATCATTAATGGTCTTCCGGCCTGAGAAGCTTTTTCTAATATTGGAACTATATCTTGTACATTGCTAATTTTCTTATCATGTATAAGTACAAGAGGGTTATCATACTCAGCTATCATTTTCTGAGTATTTGTGATAAAGTAAGGAGACAAATATCCTCTGTCAAATTGCATCCCTAATACCTCATCCACATAAGTGTCAGTTCCTTTTGCTTCTTCAACAGTGATCACCCCGTCCTTAGAAACTCTTTTCATTGCATCTGCAATTAGAGCCCCTATTTCCTTGTCATTATTTGCTGATATAGACCCTACTTGTTCTATTTTTTTGAAGTCATTCCCTACAACTGTAGAAGACTTATGAAGATTCTTTACGACAGTAGCGACTGCTTTGTCTATGCCTCTTTTTAAGTCCATAGGATTAGCACCTGCAGCGACATATTTCATTCCACTTGCTACCATAGCCTGAGCTAAAACCGTAGCTGTTGTTGTTCCATCTCCTGCTGCATCATTTGTTTTTGAAGCAACTTCTTTTACCATTTGAGCACCCATGTTTTCTATAGGGTCTTCTAGTTCTATTTCTTTTGCAACAGTCACACCGTCTTTTGTGATAGCTGGTGCACCAAAACTCTTTTGTATAATTACATTTCTACCCTTAGGTCCCAATGTGACTTTAACCGCGTTAGCAAGGGCATCAATACCCGATTTGAGCTTGAGTCGAGCATCAGAATCAAATGTTATTTCTTTAGCCATGTTTATGCTTAGTTATTTTTTGTAATAATTTGATAATAAAAATTGGTTAGAGTACAACTAGAATATCATCTTCTCTCATGATTAGATAGTCTTCTCCTTTGTAGTGTAACTCCTGGCCTGCATACTTGCCATAAAGGACTTTGTCCCCTTTTTTTACAGTCATCTTATTTCCGTCCTTTCCTGGACCGACTGCAGCTACAACACCTTTTTGTGGTTTCTCTTTTGCCGTATCTGGTATGATGATACCACCAGCAGTCTTAGCCTCTGCTTTTCCAGGTTTGACGACAACTCTATCATTGATAGGCTTCATAGGTAATTAGTTAATATTTTGAAATGGATAAATATAAAATATGAGTACTCCTAATCACTAAATATGCCATTCGATGAATTATGACATAATTTCAGTTATTCAGCGAAGTACACTTTTGTTCTCGTGAAATATTGTCAGACCTTGACATATTGTCTTTATTTGGCCTACTTCGACTTATTGATGATAAAAGTTATCCTTGAGACTGCAGAGGTATAACACCTCCTCCAGCACCTGCAGTGTTATTGACAATAATTGCAGTGATAATGGCCAATACAAATAATGCTATAGCTAGACCCCATGTCAATTTTTCTACGAAGTCTGTAGATTTAGCGGCACCAAAAACTTGATTAGCACCAGTTCCCCCAAATGTAGAATCTACGCCTCCACCTTTAGGATTTTGAATAAGAACGACACCCATTAGTAAGAAACTAACTAGAGCTATTAAAATTGTCAGTACGTTAATCATTTCAGTTTCTTTTTTAAGTCTTTAATTTGCGCCGCAAAGAAACCACTTTTTTTAGGATATTTCAAACTTAGTTTCTTATATGCTTTGACGGCTTTCTTGTAATATCCTTGCTCTACGTATAGTTTAGCTAATGTTTCTGATACCACCTCGTCCGAGGCTTTAACGCTTTTTTCAATCTTATCTTTCAGTACATCAGTAATTTTCTTGCTCTTCTTTTTGCCGATCTTCTTCTTTTTTTTCTGACCCATAGAATTTGATTCTGATGATTTAGTGGTTTCAGATATATTTCCTTGAAGCCATAATGTGTAAGAAGAAGGTACATAGTCAATGTGTGAATTGGTTTGACTCTCTTGCTTTATTGGTAATTCTACTTGGCTAGATCTCTTTTTTGCAGTTTTATTTTTAGGCTTATTATTGCTTAGGTCTAATTCGGAGATGACGTATTGGTCTTTCTCCTTAGGCTCATCAGAACTAATGACATTTGACCAAGAATATCTAAGTAAGGAGAAGTTATTCTTCTTACCAGCCAACTCTGCTAGTCTTTGTACAGGTTGCGAAAATATCCCTGCCTTTCTTTGCTTTTTGTTGACTCGTGCCTTATTTTTTCTCGATTGATTAATTAAGGCATTCACCAAAGATGATTTCTTTTCCTTTTTCACGAATGTAACTTACCAATTTGTAAAAGCATCATTGAATACTCTTTCCATAATATCATCAATAATGGCTTCATTTAGGTCATCTTCTAAGCTAGAAAAGTCACCATTGCTATCAAAATCCTGAAAAGCCGAAAAACTCTTTATCCAATTATCGTCCTCATTGATATAGTTAATATATTCAATCTTTAGACCTATCTCCAATCTATTAAGATTAGTTGTGTTTCCTTCTCTTGGTGCAACAGGTGATATCCTGTATGCTGATATAGTTCCGAGAAAGACTATGTCAGGCTCTTGCTCATCTAGTTTTAATCTTGACTGCTCTCTAACTTTACGCCTTAAGGACTCCCCAAATTGTATATGTAAGTCCACTGGTAAGTTGGGTACACCTCTTACAATGTCATCAACAAAGTAGGTTTCTACATCATTTGGAATAGATATCCCTTTCAGGCCATATACACCACAGGAAGCCATAATAACTGATAGTCCAAGTATCCAAAGTCTATATCGCAATATCATACTCCTTTATTTTGCGGTAAAGCGTTCTTTCAGATATGCCCAATTCTTCTGCAGCATGTTTTCTCTTTCCGCTGTGCTTTTTAAGTGCCTTTGTAATAAGTTCTTTAGTTTTCTGATCTAGAGACAATGATTCTTCAACTTCTTCCACATCACTAAAGTTCTGTTTGTTGATAATAACTGTATCTTGATTGAAGTCATTGTACGGATTCTCAGAATCAGGGTTATTGTATTCCATTTCGTCAGAAAGGCTAGGTAAGGCTTCCATAGAGCTAGAATAGGTATTTGCCGATGCTGCCCTCTGTGTTGGCATCTCCAAATCATTGCGCTGAACCATCTCATAGAACATACGCTTGAGGTCATGAAGATCACTTTTCATATCAAAAAGAAACTTGTATAGAATTTCTCTTTCCTCAAAATCGGACTTTGCCGCAGACCCGCTTGGGATTGGTAAATTTCTTTTCATAAGATCAGGAACAGCTTTGATTAAATCATCAGCATTCAATAAGTGATCTTCACTCAACACAGATAATTGTTCTACTATGTTTCTGAGTTCTCTAATATTTCCTGGCCATCTGTAATTCTCTATTATTTTTTGAGCATCTGCATCCAGTCTTATGGGTTCTGTTCGATATTTTTCTGCAAAGTCATTAGCGAATTTTCTGAATAACAGATAGATGTCGTCTCTTCTCTCATGGAGGGCAGGAATTCTAATCGGGACAGTATTGAGTCTATAGAATAGGTCTTGTCTAAATTTACCAGCTTGTATTTTTTGATGTAAGTCTACATTGGTTGCGGTGACAACTCTTACATCTGTTTTCATGACTTTAGATGATCCTACTTTTAGATATTCACCTGACTCAAGTACACGAAGCAAGTAGGCTTGAGTATCAAGAGGCATTTCTCCAATTTCATCTAGAAATATGGTGCCTTTATCTGTGGATTCGAAGTATCCTTTTCTTTCACTGCTGGCACCAGTAAATGCACCTTTCTCATGGCCGAACAATTCACTATTTATTGTGCCATCAGGTATGGCCCCTGTGTTGATTGCTATAAATGGGCTATGTTTTCGATGACTATATTCATGGATTATTTTTGAAATAACCTCTTTCCCTACACCGCTTTCTCCATATATCAGTACTGTCAAATCTGTAGCCGCAACCCTTAGCGCCTTACTGAGTGCATTGTCGAGTTCTTCTGACCGACCTACAATACCATATCGTTGTTTAACTGATTGTAAATTCATGATGTTTGAAGTACTTTGGAAGGTTCTGAAATTGTTCCTAGTAAGGTCCCACTTGTAACACTGCTAACCGTAACAGAAACATAATCACCTGGCTCGAGGTGATCTTTTTTGGGAAACACGATTGTTTTGTATTGGCTGTTTCTACCTTTAAAGTGCTCTTTCGACTTTTTAGAGTTGCCTTCAATCAATACTACAAAAGTCTTTCCTACATCCTTCTGATTGTCTTTGAGTGACACTTTTGCTTGAACCTCAATGACCTCAGCTAATCTTCTTTTTTTGGTTTCTAATGGCACATCATCGTCATATTTTCTAGCAGCCAGGGTGCCAGGTCTTTCTGAATAGAAATACATATATGACATGATGAACCCTGCTTCTTCTATAATGCTCAAGGATTCTTGGTGGTCTTCTTCTGACTCAGAGCAAAAGCCTGATATCATATCAGAAGAAATGGCGCAGTCTGGAATTATAGTTCTTATTTGTTGGACTTTGTTCATGTACCACTCACGATCATAAGTTCTATTCATTAGTTTCAATATTCTAGAGCTACCACTTTGAACTGGTAAGTGTATGTAGTTACAGATATTGTTGTAATCACGAATAGCATACATAACATCTTCAGTAATGTCCTTCGGGTGAGAAGTAGAGAATCTAATTCTTACTTGGTGGTTGATCTTAGCTACCATTACTAGAAGGTTAGCGAAGCTGACTTGTTCTTCTGTTTCTGGATTTAACCATTTGTATGAATCGACATTCTGGCCCAGTAAAGTAATCTCTTTATACCCATTATCTATCATTTGAGCCGCTTCAGCTACAATCGTGAGTGCATCTCTACTCCTTTCTCTCCCTCTTGTAAATGGCACAACACAAAATGAACACATGTTGTCACAGCCTCTCATAATAGAAATAAAACCAGAGATCCCTGCTTGATCTAACCTCACAGGAGAGATGTCAGCATATGTTTCCTCTCTGGATAGAAGCACATTAACCCCTTTTTCGCCATCTTGAGCATTTGCTATAAGTCTGGGTAAATCTCTGTATGCATCTGGACCAAGAACAAGGTCTACTATTTTTTCTTGCTCTAGGAACTTAGCCTTTAATCTCTCTGCCATACAGCCTAGCACTCCTATGAGTACTCCTTTTCTCTTCTTCTTGACACTGTTATATACTTGTAAGCGATGTCTTACTGTATCCTCCGCTTTTTCTCTTATAGAACATGTATTGACTAAGATGAGATCGGCCTGATTCATATCCTTAGTGGCCGTATATCCTTCAGAATTAAGTATAGAAGCCACAATCTCAGAGTCACTAAAATTCATGGCGCAGCCATAACTCTCTATATAAAATTGCTTTTTACCTTTATTCTCATATTGACTACCGTAAACTTCTCCTTGTCTAGCGTTATCAATCTCTTTGCTCAATGTCTTAATGTTTCTATCCTTTGTCATATCAGTTATTTGAAATCACTAATAATGGTGCAAAGGTAATCAAAATAGAAGTGAGTATGACAAATTGACAGTCTCTGATTTTTGATAAATTACCTTGATTCTGAACTGATTGTATAATGTTTAACTATAATTTAAGTGGTTCACACCGTTGTAATAGATAACATTTTAATAAAGTCTCCGTCTTAATGTTAATAAGACAGTACTTTTGCACATATTAGAATAATTGTAACTATGAAGATATTCACAACATTTATACTCACTTTCATTCTAGCTACGGCCTGGAGTCAAACGCTTGATGAAGAATTAGGATTTATCTATGTCAAGGCTGATTACCTAATGGAAACAGGAAGATATGAGGAAGCTATTAAAGAGTTTACAAAGATAATAGCCAAAGATCCAAATTTCAGAGATGCAATGTATAAGAGAGCGGATGCTAAGTACAATGTTGGGGCTTATCAGGGAACATATAATGATGTACTTTCCATATTCGAAAATAAAGGTGTGTCACCTTGGGCATTAGAATTATTTGGAAAAGCTCAGAAGGCACTGGGTAAGATTGATGCATCTGAAATGACACTAGAGACTTATGATAATCTCACATTGAATTCCCCGACTAATAGAAATTCTGAGACTAACGGTTCAGAACAGGAAGACAGTCCTTCCACTAGAGATCAAGTTAATGATGCGGCAAAGGATATCAAGGATCAGATTTCTGATATATTAAGAGATATATTACCAGATACTAAGTCAGATGAAACGGAAACCGATTCGGATACTGGATCAACCAGAACGGACAGTCCATCTGATACAGGCAGCACGGGCAGTGAATCAGGTTCTACAAGGAGCCAGACAAAAGGTGGTACTGAAGATAGAGGAACGACAACAGATAGTAGTTCAAGTAATGACGATCCAGTTATATTCCAACCAAAACCAGAGGAGCCTAAAGTAGACGATTCAGTTAATAAGATATTTATAGATGAGGATTTAACCTTGGAAATTAAGAATGGCTTAGGCTCAAGAAAAATTTTGCAGCAGCCTAGTATCCTTATGCTTTCAGAGACGTCTGGTGTTGTTGTTATTGACTTATGCGTGAACAATAATGGAAAAGTTACAGATGCTAACTTTAATACTGCTGAATCTACGTTGAACACTCAAGCTATTATTTCGCTTGCAGAAAGAAAGTCAAGGGAATTTTGGTTTAAGAATTCAACTACTCCAGAAATGTGTGGGTCTATATATTTCCAAATTACAGGACACTAAGTCCTAAGTTCAATAATCAAAAGAACCATTGAATGCAGAATTTTTCTAGAAGTTTGTTAAGCTGCTTTTTGTGCATAGGATTTTTGCTGTCGCTTAATATTCAGACTGCAAAAGCTCAGTTTGGTATTGGATTGACAGTGTCTAATGATTTGTATAATATATATAGTAACCCAGAAGATGGTTTAGCACATAGACGAAATGGGAGTATTTTATTAAATCTAGCCTTAGGACCAAAAATTTGGGTAGGTGGAGAAAAGTTCTCGGTTTCAATTGAATCGCAAGCCAATTTATCATTCTTAGGGTTGGCCATTAGGGATTATAAAGGGCTAGGTGCTGTATCGTTTCCTGTAATGGGAAAGCTCAACTTTGGAGGATTATCTGGGTTGAATGATAAGATGTCAGTGGGGGTATCCGTCGGAGGTGGCGTACAATACAATCGTACAGAAATCTATGGCCTCACGCAAGAGTTCACCGATCTGGGAGTTGTAAGAGATTACTTTAGAACTTATAATGTGCAACTCGGAGGTGGTATAGGCGTATCAGGTTTTACAGCAGAATTATTTGGTCGATACGGATTTAATCCAGATTTGAATGGAGCCAATAACTTTCATGTTGGACTCCAGTTTGGATTCAATATAATTCAACTTAAAAAGATTAGAAAACCAGAGAGCGAACTGTAGTCGTCTATGTGGATACAAAACGACGTTTCTAGCAAATCATATAATACCTTTGGTATAGACAGTACTTTTAATACACTGATTGGGGTAGATAAAGTTTCTGACTTATTTTACCTAAGAGATGTATTAAAGAAATCCAATACAAGAATTCTTGGAGGAGGAAGCAATATATTACTTGTAAAGCCTAGTCAATACCCAGTTATCTTGATAGATATAAAAGGGATCAAGGTGATAAAGGAGATGGAAGACTATGTTCTCGCTCAATTTGGTGCTGGCGAAATATGGCATAATGCTGTGCTATGGGCAATAGGAAATAAATTTGGAGGCATAGAAAACCTCTCACTCATTCCTGGTAAATGTGGAGCGGCACCAATGCAAAACATAGGTGCTTATGGTGTCGAAATAAAAGATGTCTTGCATTCAGTTACTGCTTTTGATACTCACTCAGATAGTGAGTTGGTATTCCATAATGAGGAATGTGGATTTGGATATCGAACCAGTTATTTCAAAACCAAGTGGAAAGACAGGCTTATAATTACTAGTATCATCCTGAAACTGACTACACAAGGTCATCATCATCTCAATACCAGTTATGGTGCAGTCTCCAAGCAGTTAGAAGATAGAAGAATATCTAATCCAAGCATATCCGACTTAGGAGAAGTTATTAGTGATATTCGTAGACAAAAGTTACCCGATCCAGAGGAACTTGGCAATTCTGGAAGTTTTTTTAAGAATCCAATAGTACCTGAAAGTGTAGCCGTCGGTTTATTGGCATCCTATCAAAATATGCCTACTTATGATGCAGGAGAAGGAAAGAAAAAACTTTCTGCCGGATGGCTTATAGATCAATGTGGACTCAAAGGTAAACGAGTTGGTGACACAGGGACATTCAAAAATCAGGCACTCGTACTGGTTAATCATGGTAATGCAACAGGTAAGGATATCTTAGACTTCAGCACTGATGTCCAACTTTCAGTAAAGGAAAAGTTTGATATCGACTTAGAGCCAGAAGTAAATATCTGGTAATTGCCTGATTAGTAAGTTGGGAGCGAAGTGTCTATTTCTTTCGCCCAGGCCAGAATACCTCCTTCTAGATTATACAGATTGTCAAATCCCTTAAGTTCTTGCAATTGGTGAATAACATTTGCGCTACGTGCTCCTGATCTGCAGTGTACAACTACCATCTTTTCATCTCTGTCGAATTCACCTATCCTAGAGGGAACCATAGATACAGGAATCAGTTCAGCACCAAGATTAACAAAGTCGAATTCATGTTGTTCTCTTACATCTATCAGTATGTGATTTTCATTATTATCCCTCAAATTTTTCAATTCCTGGACTGTGATACTTTTAATTGCCATAGTTAATTGTTTTATTATTTAGATGGAATGAGAACAAGTTGTTTCTTCTAATTTTGCCCCACTTTCTACCAAAGCCTTATAACCTCCTAACACATTGATCACTTGATTATTGCTTTGTGCTCTGACAACAGAAGAGGCAATTAGGGATCTATAACCACTCTGACAATGTAAATAAGAGACTTGGTCTTCTTCAAGTTCCGACATCCTATCAGAAAGTAAACTGAGTGGTAAGCTTTTAACATTAATGACATGACTGGCATTATATTCCCCAGGTTTGCGCACATCTGTAACTGATAGAGATTGATTTGACATTCTTATAAGCAAGTCATCAGCTTCTACCTGTTCTATATGATCTATGGGAAAACCGGCTTTTTGCCATGCAGGGATGCCACCCTCCAAAATGCCTAGGGTGTTATCAAAGCCAACTCTACTCAGCCTTGTAACTGCCTCTTCCTCTCTGCCCATTGGCGCAACAATCAATATTTTTTGATTAGTATCCTTGAGAATGGCTCCTACCCAAGGGGCAAAGCTTCCATCAAGTCCAATAAATATTGATTTTGGGATATGGGATTTTGCGAATGTATCTTTTCCTCTAACATCCAAAACCAACGTATCGCCGCTGTCATGGAGTTCAGCAAATTTTTCTGGACTTAGTGCATTTGTACCTCTTTCAATAATTTTGTCGAGATGTTCGTAACCTTCCTTATTCAGCTTTACATTTAAAGGAAAGTAAGCAGGGGCAGAAGTCAATCCTGTAGTGACCTCTTTAATAAATTCTTCTTTTGTCATATCAGATCTTAGAGCATAGTTGCTAGATCGTTGATTGCCCAAGCTGTCTACAGTAATGTTCATCATGTTTTTTCCACAAGCAGAACCCGCTCCATGGGCTGGGTATATAAGTACTTCATCTGGCAGAGGCATGATTTTTTTCCTTAGACTATCGAATAGCATGCCTGCTAGATCCGCCTCAGTTATATCACTTCCTTTCTGGCACAAATCAGGACGACCAACATCACCAAGGAATAAAGTATCCCCAGAGAAGATGCAGTACGGTTGGTTGTTTTTGTCTCTTAACAAAAAGCAAGTACTTTCAAGTGTATGTCCAGGGGTGTGTAAAGCTTCTATTGTTATATCACCAATCTTAAATAATTCTCCATCACTAGCATTTTTGCTCTCAAATGAAGTCTGAGCACCAGGTCCATATATTATCTTGGCACCTGTCTTGTCCGCTAATGATACATGTCCACTAACAAAGTCCGCATGAAAATGTGTTTCGAAAATATATTTTAAGGTGACACCATCTTTATCTAATCTTTCCATATAAGGAGCAGATTCTCTTAGAGGATCTATGATAGCCGCCTCACCATTGGATCTTATATAATAAGCCCCTTGAGCTAGGCAGTTGGTATATATTTGTTCAATGTGCATATTTTAACTAAAGTACTTTTGTGTAATTATAACTGACTAATGAGGAAGATTGTTTCTGAATACTCCATATAGAAAAGTTCCTAGTATTGAACCTATAATCACCAGGATTATTGTCCAATATCCAGCGCCAAGCAATGCAAATAATGGTCCTGGACAGGCACCTACGAGCGCCCAGCCTAATCCAAATAAAATACCTCCCATCATATACCTCATGAAGCTTCTCTCTTTGCTTGGAATGACGATATTTTTATCATTGATATCTTTCATCTGAGTACGAAGGATCATTCTAGTAATGATGACTCCTAGCACAACAGCTGATCCGATGACACCATACATGTGGAATGATTCGAACCTAAACATCTCATATATACGAAACCAAGAAATAACTTGCGTTTTGGTAAGAATTATCCCAAATAGGATGCCTGTAATTAAAAATCTTAGTGCTTTCATCTATCCAAAAATTTGAGGAAGGAATAAGTGAGTCATTATTAGTCCACCAATGAAAAAGCCAATAGTAGCGATAAGAGACGGTATCTGAAGATTACTCAAGCCTGTAATGGCATGACCTGAGGTGCATCCTCCGGCCCACCTTGTGCCAAAGCCTATCAGAATACCACCACCTATTAGAATAGAAAGTACTTTCCAAGAACCCAGCTGACTTTGATCAAATATTTCATGTGGTACATAACTATCTATGTTAGCATTGATATTTAATGCTTGTAGAGCACCAATGGTATTGGGATTAAGGTCAACACGATGATTTTCCATTAAAAATTCCGAGGCTATAAAAGCCCCAACTATTGTTCCTACCATGAATAGTAGGTTCCATCTTTGTGTTTTCCAATCAAAATCAAAGAATGAAGCGACTTTACCTGCACCGCCTATGGTGCATAAGGTCCTCAGATTAGAAGAGAATCCAAAGGTTTTGCCAAAGTAGAGCATGATGAAAAGAACCGCTGCTAATAAAGGCCCTCCTACATACCATGGCCAAGGTTGCATTATGGCTTGCATAGAATATAATTTGAGCCAAAAATAAAATTATTACGGTAAGACAGGCTGTACATATGATAAAGTCTATTATATGTTATGCGCATTGAGTAATTTCGAAGACAAAGAGTTATCGATTTATGCAGACAGGTATTAAGGAGACCAATTTTACGTTTCCTGGTCAAAAAGGAGTTTATTACGGTAAGGTAAGAGATGTGTATGATTTAACTGATTTCCTAGTTATAGTTGCAACCGACAGGATTTCAGCCTTTGATCATATTTTACCAAGGGCAATACCATATAAGGGTCAAATACTTAATCAAATTGCTACATATTTCCTTGAGGCATCAGCACACATTGTTCCCAATTGGTTGGAGGCTAGTCCAGACCCCAATGTCAGCATAGGTAAGAAAGCTGATCCTATTAAACTAGAAATGGTGGTACGTGGATATTTGGCAGGACATGCTTGGAGAGAGTACAAATCGGGGAAACGTATCATTTGCGGTGTATCTATGCCTGAGGGTATGAAAGAAGGTGACAGGTTTCCAGAGCCCATTATAACGCCTGCAACTAAAGCAGAAGAAGGTCATGACGAGGATATAAGCATGCAAGAGATCTTGAGTCAAGGCATCGTCACTCAGACTACATGGAATAAGCTGAGTATTTATGCGCTCCAGTTATTTCATCTTGGTACTCAGATGGCTAAGGACAAAGGTCTTATTCTCGTAGATACTAAGTATGAATTTGGATACTATGACGATGATATCATCCTAATAGACGAAATACATACACCTGACAGCTCAAGGTATTATCTGATGGACGGTTATGAGGAAAGGCAAAGTGCTGGCGAGAAACAAAAGCAACTATCCAAAGAATTTGTGAGGGAATGGCTCATGGCCAATGGATTTCAAGGTAAGGAAGGCCAAGTTATGCCAGAAATGCCAGATGAATTTGTAACGACAGTAACTGACAGGTATGAGGATTTGTATACTAAGCTAACAGGGCAATCATTGACTAGAAATGCTGATCAAGATGTACTTGGTCGAATTGAGAAAAATATTTTGAACTTCATTTCTAAGCATTAGTATTCATGCAACTCTTAGAATATTTAAATAAGAAGTTAACCTCTAATCAGATTCTTCTGGAGGATGCTTTAATGTCAAGGTATACCCATATATGGAAGATGGATGAAGGGCTAAAGGCTAAAGTAGTTGTCCTTCCAGAATCAACTGAAGATGTTTCTGAGATCCTTAAAATCTGTAATAAGCTCAAGCAAAAGGTAGTCATACACGGTGGACTAACTAATTTGGTTGGTGGTACCGAAACAGAAGGAAATGATCTAGTTATCTCGCTAGAGAGAATGAATATAATAGAGGAGGTAGATTCCATGAGTAGGACGATTACAGCAGAGGCTGGCGTCATACTTCAAGCTATACATGCCAAGGCCGACGAACATAACCTATTTTTTCCACTCAACTTTGGTGCAAAAGGCACGGCGCAGGTAGGCGGTATTATTTCTTCCAATGCAGGAGGTTTGCGTGTATTGAAATATGGTATGACCAGAAAACTGGTGTTAGGTTTGGAAGTTGTGTTAGCAGATGGCACTATCATCTCAGGATTAAAGAAGATAGTAAAGGACAACTCAGGATACAATCTTAATCAGCTATTTGTAGGGTCAGAAGGTACGTTAGGAATTGTAACCAAAGCGGTTTTCCAACTCTACGAAAAACCAACTAGCAGACAGAGTTGTATGGCTGCAGTTAGCGATTATGATTCCGTTGTTGCTTTTATGAAACACATGGATGCCGGCCTGGCTGGATTACTGAGTGGATTTGAATTAATGTGGAATAATTATTACCAGATGGCGACCTCATCACCATCCTTAGTAAAGCCGCCTTTACCTCAGGAGCATCCGTACTATGTCTTAGTGGAGAGCTTAGGTAGTGATAACGATTCTGACAGAGATAAGATGACCGGATTGCTGGAATCGGCATTGCATAAGAACCTTATAGAAGATGCGGTGATGGCACATAGCGAGAGTGATATGAATTGGTTTTGGACAATCAGAGAAGATGTCCGAGCGGCTGTATCACAAATGAAAGTGGATCAGCATTTCGATATTAGTTTACCCATTTCCAAGATAGGGGAGGTGATAGACACAATGTTGGCTACACTCAAAAACCTGAAAGGCGTAGAGCAGATAATCACTTTTGGACATGTCGCTGATGGTAATATTCACCTGATAATCGGCAAAGACACTGATGCAGCTGAACTCACTCTAGCTATAAATGAAATTATATATGCTCCTCTGAAAGATATAGGGGGTTCAGTCTCAGCAGAGCATGGGATAGGCTTGCATAAAAGGGCTTATCTAGAATTATGTAGGACTGAGAGTGAAATCCAAACCATGCAACTACTAAAGCGAACACTAGATCCACTAAACATCCTAAATCCAAGGAATATATTCCAGGATAGTCCTGGTGACTAGGTTTTATACAAGACCCTTTTTCCTAAAAAACTCTTAGCCAACCATATGTTTGCATCATTTGGTATTTTTGCGACCTCTTAATAAATAGGGAAGCGTATTATAGGAGGTGCACTTTCATAGTGCTCATTACTTTAGGGGCCGAATGGTATTGACAGGAAAGAATATTTATAAGTAAGCATGTCGGAGCATTGATCTATTACTCCGCAACAAATAGAGATCACAACAATAATTGGCGACAACAGATTCGCATTAGCTGCCTAATTTAGAATTAGCATAGCTTTTTGCACTGTGTGGGAGGAAGTCTGATAGACCTACTTTTCAGTGTATAATGACCGGTATGCTTCGCGCTGCCACTCGGACTAGGAAGGCGCATGCTTTGGGCACCTTCTGAAAATTAAGAAGCTAAGTTGATAGTTGGTTGCTTGTACACCTGCTTGACATCGAAAATTCAAGAACAAGCTAAACATGTAGAAAGCATATGAATGCTTTGTCTGGACCAGAGTTCGAATCTCTGCGGCTCCACTTAAGAATCAAATGATTCAAAATGAAAACTAAGGTCAAATTCAAGCTTGCTTGATATTTGGCCTTTTTCATTTTGTGAGCGATAGCGATAGTTTTCGGTAGAAATCAAAGATTTGATTTAGACTACGGGAAAGCTGAGATGGCCAGAGGCAATCTCTGCGGCTCCACTTAAGAATCAAATGATTCAAAATGAAAACTAAGGTCAAATTCAAGCTTGCTTGATATTTGGCCTTTTTCATTTTGTGAGCGATAGCGATAGTTTTCGGTAGAAATCAAAGATTTGATTTAGACTACGGGAAAGCTGAGATGGCCACAGGCAATCTCTGCGGCTCCACTTATTTTATGATAACTGAGACCACTATTTTCAATCGTGAATTAAAAGTAATTGTTGCTAGCTTAGGGATAAATAAAAATATAACTGCCCGTATTGCCAGACATATTTAAACATAAGACATTTCAAAACTGCTAAATCATGGTGATTTCAAAACTACACAGACTTATCTTAATTTATTGACAATTGAAGAAGAGTTGGATCAGGTATCTACTCTTTTGTATGACTTTTAGGAGATAGAAATATTGATTGATAACAGTGTCTTATATACATAATAGGAAGTTTTGCTTTAGTCAAAATCTAGCAGACAAAAGATGCTTGGATTTTTAGTCGAGCTTGGGATAGTGTAGTTAATGGTGGAGCATCGCTTAGAACATCAATTCAAAATTCAGGCAATTTCGAAAGAATATTGGCGAAAGTTAAACCTGATGGAAGCGTTACTTATAGGAAAATAGCTGCTGATGGTTATGTAATAAGACGAAACGCAGGTAACTGGGCTTAAACTTTTAATATATGAGAGATAGATTAGTATCAAATGAGAAATATTTCAAGAATTTCATTAAATACATTAAATCGATAGTACTTACATCTGAGAAAAGTATGGAACAACAATCTATACCTATAGAGAGATACTATATAGCAAATAGCAACATTTTTATGCATAATTTGCAAATTCTTGTAGCTCAATATAGTAAAGGAGAAGATTTTGCTACTTTAGAAAATCAGTGCACTAAATGTATAATGCAATTGTCTACAGGATGGGAAAGAGTGATAAAAAGCTCAGATGATGTTGCTCCATTTTTTGCTTCCCGAAGATTTTTTCAAGATTTAATGGATGATTTTAGATATAAAGCAGAAGGACTACTATCTACTAATCCAATCGCAAAGAACTTTAAAGCAATAGACAACTACAAACCGAAATCTGGATCATCTGTAGGTGGTGCTGTTGTACAAGCAGATCTTGTTGTAAGTATGAAAACAACAACAGTTACCTCAGTATCTGATTGGCTTAAATCACCAGCAGTAGTAAAAATTTTGGATTCCTACAGCTTGGTCGTGGACAAAGAGGTATAACATGGAATGGAAAGACAATTAAGTATGACACCAATCCTAGAATAGACATATATACTAAAGACAAATTTAGCGATGATTTGAAAAAGATATGGAAGGATGAGATTAAAAAAGAACATCCGGATTTTGATGTAACAATTAATCAACTTGAAGATTTTGTAAAATAGATATTATGTATTATATAGTACATTATAAGAAAAAAGAGGAACAGCACGACTTTAATCTCGATAAATGGAGAAATCTTGTAGATAACGATGATGATTTGTTTTGGTTTGAATCAACTCCGCACGGAAAAGAAGTATTTGAAAGCATGGAAAATGATGAAATTCGATATCAGAATTCAAAAAAAGTAGCTCACTATGACTACAATAAAAAACACGGTCATGGAAATGTGCAATTTAATTTAATTGATCATGTAGAAAGATATAATACTTTTCTAAGTATCTTACATACAAGGATTACTAAAAAAAGATTGATAAAGTATTATGAAATTGCTGAAAAACTAGGAGTGAAACTTTACAAAGGACAAAGGCATATAAATAAACAAAAACTAGAATTGCTTTGTTCAAAATTACGCTAAATTTGGAATATGAAAATTTACAGTATTATTTTCAGAACAATAGTT
>CAZMMQ010000018.1:0-57464 GCA_964567435.1 uncultured Saprospiraceae bacterium
TCTCGAGCAAAAACGAATTTTACAATTTAATAACCAAAACTTACACAAGTCAAATATATAATACATATTAAATAAAAAGCAAATATGTAAGTGACTATTTTACAGTTATTTACAAATTATGATTTTATAAAATGTATAATTATCTGAATATCAATTATTTAGTATTGGAAGAATTCTATAAAAAAATAAAGATTCTCTATGAAGATAATCACCTTTTGGTAGTTAATAAGCCATCAGGCATACTTTCTCAAGGTGATATCACAGGTGATAATGACATTACTTCAATAATGAAGCAATACATTAAATTGAAGTATGAAAAGCCTGGTAAAGTCTTTTTAACTCCAGCACACCGTTTGGACAGACCTGTCAGTGGTTCCATTATATTATGTAGAACCAGTAAAGCACTATCAAGAATGACACAGATATTCCGGGACAGGAAGATTGAGAAAATATATCATGCAATTACTCTCGAGCGACCAATACCTACTAATGGAAGGTTAGTAACCTACCTCAAAAAGGATTCTAAAAAGAATAGGTCTAAAGCCTCAAAAAAGCAATTTTTTGGTAGCAAAGAAGCTGTGCTAAGTTATAATCTGATCGGAGCTATAAGTAATAGTTGTTTAGTTGAAGTTTCTTTGAAAACAGGAAGGCCTCATCAAATTCGTGCCCAATTAGCTTATGCAAAGATGCCAATTTTGGGTGATGTTAAATATTATCCTCAAGCACCCCTTGAAGATAAATCTATTGCTTTGCATTGCAGAACTCTCGAATTCATTCACCCTGTCAAAAAAGAACCAATCAGAGTGACAGCTGCTTATCCTAAGCGAGCTTGGTGGAGTATATTTTGATTACCTCTTTAGTGCTATTTCATAGGTTTTAATCCAAGTTTTCATATCCATTTTACCCACTAACTCCCCAATTAGATCATATGGTATATCATCCATCCTTTTGAACCGTATACAACTTTTACCCATGTTCAACTTATATTTTGCATGACTAGGATATTCCTTTACAAACCATTTGTGAAGTTTCTCATCAGCATAAACACCTGAATGATAGACAGCTAAATAGCTTTTTTGATTAGCCAAGTTCATAAAGGGTAGAGGTGCATCTTTTGCACAGTGATACCCATCTGGATATGTACTTAGAGGTACTACCCATCCTATCATCCCATAGTTAATGCATTCCTTGAAGCTGCTATCAATGTTAGTATTTATTGTTTTGCGTAGTTTTTTGAATGCCTTGATTCTCTCCTCAGGCACAGATTTTATATAGTCTTGTACAGTTGTTGGTTTACTCATGTTGGTAATATCAAATATGACTAAGGTAATAATGTTTTGAATTAAAGATGAAAGGTAAGTACATTTGCCCATGGTGAGGGTCATGCGGCCAGCTCCTGCTGAACTCCCCCAGGGTAGAAATACAGCAAGGGTAGGTGGTTGAGCGGCTAGGCATGATTCCTCACTATTTTTTTTTCTACAACCAAACCAACTACACTATATGCGATTCTTCATCGATACAGCTGACTTAGATCAAATCAAAGAAGCAAAAGATTTAGGTATTTTAGATGGTGTTACTACCAATCCTTCTTTAATGGCAAAGTCTGGTATCACTGGAGCTAAGAACATTGAAGGCCATTACAAAAGGATATGTGAGCTTGTAGATGGTGATGTCAGTGCAGAGGTTATTTCTACAGATGTAAAGGGTATTATAAGTGAAGGAGAATATTTAGCCTCTTTAGCTCCAAATATTGTGGTGAAGGTACCAATGATCAAAGATGGTATTAAAGCAATAAGCTATTTCAGTTCTAAGAGCATAAAGACTAACTGCACCCTAGTTTTCTCTGCTGGCCAAGCTATTCTTGCGGCTAAAGCTGGAGCTACATATATTTCACCGTTTGTAGGTAGGGTAGATGATATTAATTGGGATGGTATTGCTTTGATTGAAGAAATAGCAGAAATATATGCAGTCCAGATGTATGAAACGGAAATTTTAGCTGCATCTATCCGTAACTCAAGACACATCGTACAGGCTGCCAAATCGGGTGCAGACATCGCAACCTGTCCACTCCATACCATTCTAGGGTTACTTAAGCATCCACTTACAGATATTGGTCTCGAAAAATTTCTTGCAGATTATAAGAAAGGTAATCCTGCTTGACTTCAACTCTTTGAATCACCTAAGATTTCCAGAGCTTGAGTAATAAGTAGCTCAACAGTTTTGCTGGGCTGTGAAGAAAATTCATTCGTGACACGATTAGCCAGTATTGCATTGAGTGAAATAGCTCTATGACCGAGAAGTGCAGCTAAGCCATAAATACCCGCCGTTTCCATTTCAAGATTTGTAGGAGACAATCCTTTATAGCTTACATTCGACACAGATTCAGTAAAGTTAAATTGACTCTTTAATCTCAATTGCCTTGATTGAGGTGCATAGAAACCACTTGCAGTACATGTGATGCCTAATCGACCCAGTTTTGAAAAATCTGATATCAATCTATCATCTGTGCCTACTGCATAAGGTTGTATAGGACCAGAACATTGTACTTCTATATCAGCAATACGGACGCTATCAGACTCATAGAAATGTAATAATCCTTCAAATCCGATTGCATACTTTGAGATAACTATACTATCTGTAGGAATGTCTTGACGAATAGCACCTGAGGTTCCTATCCGTATAAAGGTCAGCTCTCTTTTAATAGGCTTAACTTCTCTTGTATCAAAATCTATGTTAACTAAGGCGTCAAGTTCGTTCAAAACAATATCAATATTATCTGTTCCTATGCCAGTAGAAATCACAGTAAATGTTTGGCCACTTAGCTCTCCAGTCACTGTCTTAAATTCTCTATTTACTCTCTCTAAATGTATCTTATCAAAGTGCTTAATGACTTCATTTACACGATTAGGATCTCCTACTGTTATTATAGTATTGGCGATCTCATCAGGTTTGATTTTGAGATGATACACACTATTATCAGGATTAATAATCAACTCTGATGGTGGAATAAACATATCTTCGACGCTTATATTTTATGACTTGAAAAGTACACAAATTATTTTATCAATATGAAGGCATACGTACTACCTAGCTGTTCTACCTGCCAGAGGATTTTAAAAGAAATAAACTGGAAAGGAGAAATACATGATATTAAAAATGAAGGAGTTCCTGCTGAACTGCTAGATAGATTAAAAGAGAATCATGGCTCGTATGAAACATTATTCAGCAGACGAGCGATGAAGTATAAATCTATGGGCTTGAAAAATAAGACGTTGACTGATGCAGATTACAAAAGACTAATTATAGAGGAATACACTTTTCTCAAACGACCTGTTTTTATAGTAGGTAATCTTTCTTACGTTGGTAATAGTAAAAAAGTCGTTGAGTCATTGAAAGCACATCTCACAAAATAAAGCGTACAGACTATGAATAAAGAGGAAATTGTCAAGGCATTCAAGCGCCTTCAAGATGAAATTTGTAATGGATTAGAAGGTCTAGACGGCCAAGGCTTATTCCAAGAAGACTTATGGAATCGTCCTGGTGGAGGTGGAGGTAGAACTAGAATTATTAAAGGTCAACATATAGAAAAAGGTGGAGTAAATTTTTCTGCTGTTCATGGAGACATGCCCGATAATATCGCTTCAAGCTTAGGTATAGGAAAAAATAAATTCTTTGCATCTGGAGTTTCTATAGTACTACATCCAAGCAACCCACATGTGCCTATTATACATATGAACGTGCGGTTTTTCGAAACAGATAATGGCCATTGGTGGTTTGGAGGAGGCATAGATCTTACCCCTCATTTCATAGATAATACATTAGCAAAGAATTTTCACCAACAATTGAAGACAACTTGTGATAAGCACAGTAAGGAATATTATCCAAAATTCAAGAAATGGGCTGATGACTATTTTTATGTGAAACACAGAAATGAAACAAGAGGTATCGGGGGAATATTCTTTGATAGATTAGGTCGTGATGGAGGAGACAAAAAGGCGTTATTTGATTTTGTCATTGATGTGGGAAGGACTTTTCTCCCAATCTACGAGGCACAATTTCTGACAAACTTTGAAAAATTATATACTGAGAGAGAAAAACAATGGCAGCTCCATCGTCGGGGTCGATATGTAGAATTTAATTTGGTGTGGGATAGAGGAACAAAGTTTGGATTAGAAACAGGAGGAAATATAGAGTCTATATTGATGAGTCTACCTCCTAATGTGAGTTGGACATACCGTTTTCAGCCTAATATAATTGAACAAATTACTCTGGATAGTTTGAAAAAGGATATAAATTGGGCTGGTCATTCTTAGAATCATTCACAGAATAAAGTAATTTCTGAGGTGGTAACGATATTGCTCATATTACCACTATCATCTACCATTTGAATATCTATTGTGAGCAGATCTGTAGGAAATTCAGAAGGAGATGAACATGGAGGAATCTCCTCTTCTTGTGGAAAGAGGCAACACGTAGTGAACAATTTCAATACGATTTCTCCCTCTATTCCTGTCATTGCACCAGCTAAATCCAAATCAGGTACTTTAAACTGAGTTAAATCATCTCCAGTTCTGTTATCAGTCATGATGATATTTCTAAATACGCCATCAACTCCTGAGCCTAAATCGCCATCCCCATCTCTAAAACTAATTGTTACAAATAGTGAATCGGAAAAGAGACTGCCTTGGACCAATGAATCTGTACTTAATCCAACAAATGCTATTTCGGGTACAATACTAAATCTAGGACCTATATTACATGAGCAATATAGACAAAGGCAGAAAATAATAACTGTTGATAGGTTTAAGTATCCTTTATCCTGCATTACATTTGTATTTTATTCTAAATA
The DNA here is from genome assembly GCA_964567435.1 of uncultured Saprospiraceae bacterium. GTDB lineage: Bacteria > Bacteroidota > Bacteroidia > Chitinophagales > Saprospiraceae > RFSX01. The sequence goes on from CAZMMQ010000018.1 coordinate 4,850, forward strand.
ACACTGAACTTAAAAGAACAAATATTACATCTTTTTGAAGATGATTCTGAAGAATTATTCTCAGAAGTTGCTCTAAGGGTATTCAGACACCAAGCTGAATACAACCCATTATATAAGCGTTTCCTTTCTCTAATAAAGTGTGCACCCTCTAAAATAATTGATGTAAATCAAATTCCATTATTACCAATTAGTTGTTTTAAAGGACATATTATTAAGACTGATAAGTGGAAGACTGAGAAAGTTTTTCTTAGTAGTGGTACCATGATTAATGGTGTAAGGTCACAGCACCATATTAGGTCACTAGAATGGTATTACTTGATTTGCTCTTCAATCTTTAAATCAAAAATGATCAACTTATCTGAAAGTGAAATTATCTCTGTATTGCCTTCATACATAGAGAATGGTGATTCTTCATTGGTTGAAATGGTGCATTACTTACAGCAATATTCCAACACAGAAAAGCCATTTTCATTCCTGTATGACTTCGATAAGCTATATCAAAGAATAAGATCCTCACTCGATCAAGGTAAACCTGTAATCCTCATAGGTGTTACATTCGCTCTACTTGATTTTGCAGAAAAGTATGGTATTAATGATAGAAAGTTATCTATTATATATACTGGTGGTATGAAAAATAGACGAGCAGAATTAGACCCTGAAGAGATCAGACGAAGATTGGAAATGAATTTTCCTGATTCAACCATTCATTCTGAATATGGCATGACAGAGATGTTATCTCAATCATATACCAATATTGAAGGTCACTTCACCAAGTCTCCTTCTTTAAGAATATATATAAAGGAACTTCAAGATCCATTAACCAATAGATCCATTACTAAGCTGGGTCAAGTAGGTATTATTGACTTAGCAAATATTGATACACTTTCATTTATTCTGACAGATGATTTGGGTGTAATTAACTCAGACAGCACTTTTAGAGTTCTAGGTCGATTGAGTAATAGTGATATGAGAGGCTGTCATTTGTTATATGATAGTAAAAATCCTTTAGGTGAAAATTAGAGCTTAAAGGATTGTTTAAGTCCCTTAAGTCATCTACTAATTCAATTCGACACTTTGATAAGAAGCTATACCTTCACTAAGCCATTTGGCCAATGCTTCTCTGTTAGAATTCATTAATAATCGCTTGTGATCATGTGGATTTCTAATATTGGCCAACTCGACATATGCGGCTGTTGGAAGTGTGTTATTTAGCATATATAGGCCTCTCTCTCTGACATATCCTTTATATCCTCGACCTTTTTGGTGGTAGTTATATTTCTCTTTGAAGGTCTGCTGTAATTCTGTAGCCAATCGCTTACTACTATTAGAAGACTTGTGGTGATAGAAAAACACGTCTTGACGTTTATCTTCTACATTAGAATCTACGTGAATCATTATCGCAACCTGATCCTTAACACCTTGCCTCTTATATTTTTTATATAGTTTATTGATAGCATCAGCTCTTTGGTGTAAGCGCTTTTTCTGATTATAAGGAATCTTGGCACCCATGCAGAATTCGTCTTTATCACATTCTAATACTTCATCATCTCTAATCCCATCATTCTTATCCTGTATTATCATATGGACAGTAGCCCCATGACTCATCAATTCTCGTGTTAATCTCAAACAAACATCATAGGCATATTCGTCTTCACAAAGAGTGTTACTACAATTACACATTGCACCAGGATCAGGCCCTCCATGACCGGATACTATATAATATACTCTTCCTTTTAATTCCTGATCTTTTACTTTCACCTTACTATGTTTGGTGCCAAAAAGATCTACTCTTAATGTATTTGAATCTTCTGCTTTGTCAGTCTTATCTGAGGCTTTCTCCCTATATTCTTTGACAAGTGAAGCAGAATCACTTAAGCAAGCAATCTCATGATGAGGAACCCATAATATTCTACTCTCACTGTATTTCGTTTTCCTGAGATTAGCGTTGAGTATTATGTCATTATACTTTTGAATCCTAACTGCTTGCTCCCAGCTGTCTATACCTACTGTCGTTCTAATACTAGTTCCGTTATACTTATATATATGAATAGGTAACTTGTATTCCTTTCCTTGGACTAGTATATCAGACATAGACAAACTATTTAATTCTAGAAAATGCTGTCTATTACAATTATGATTATCCAAATGATAACGCCTTAGTAGTGAAAATACACCATCTCCAGGTTTTGCTGATACCGTGAAGTAATATGTTTCAAAGGCAAAAAGACTAGATACGAGTAGCGTGAATACTATGATTATATAATATTTCATTTCCGGCTTTTGGTTAAGGTGTTGAAATGTAGTATAAAGGTATATATTTAGTATAAAAAAGTCAAAATGAGAGTATTACATATTGCAAAAATTAATAATATGAATCATTACTTGATTCTTTGGGCTATGAAGAACAATGGGATTACCTTTACAACGCCATGTGGCATCGGTTATTCCATATAATTAAGAAGGACTTTCTTATTGACAAGAGAGAAAAACAGAGTTTCCTCACCTCTATTCTATATCTGACAACAATAACTTTTGTTGTCTTTAGGCTTTTTGGCTCGATGTCTAAGCCCATGCAAATAGCTATTTTTTGGATATTGCTCTTATTTACAACAATCTCATTCATCAGCAGCAGTTTTTCTTTGATGGGCTCTAAGAGGAGACTATATTATTATCAGCTATACGAACCTACCGAAGTTTATATAGCCAAATTCATAGCAAATTTCTTCAAAGCAATAATAATAGGCGGTATACTTCTTTTGCTATTCAGAGTATTTGGAAATTTTATTCTTGAAGACCTACTGCTATTCGGAAAATCTATTGTACTTACTTCTTTGGGCATAACGTCAGCATTAACTCTTATGTCTACATTGACAGTATTTTCGTCTGATCAGAATACGTTATTGACTGTTCTGTCTTTACCTTTGCTCCTGCCAATACTTTATCTAGGTATAAGAGTATCAATGATAGCAGAGAAAATGGTTTTTGATACTGCAGTAAACAGTAACTTATTGATGTTATTTGGCATAGACTTGATTATGGTGGTATTAGGAATGGTGTTTATCTCATTAACATGGAAATCATAGTTATGAAAAATTGGTGGAAGATATTAGGTGTAATATTGATGCTCTATGTTCTGGTTGCAGGATTTTTAATTCCGCTTAAGCCTGGTATATATGATATTAACCCAAGAAGAATTACACTAGGCGATAATACAGGTAACAAAGTAGTTGTTCAGACCTACAATGCACATTTGGATAAGGCTTCCGATAATCAAGTTTGGCTTAAAACACCTAATAACGATTTGATTAAGGCGTCCAATGTTAATGTTGTCAATCATTCAATGATAGAGGCTACCTTCAACCAATCTGGATACATACCAAATACTGAAGCCAGCACAGAATACACACTGATTATAGATAATTCTGTAGATGGGTATATTTTCTACCCAGATGCCGTAAAGTTGGAGGGGACATCAACAAATGAAATTCAGATAACAACTTATCCTATAAGTCAACTAAAAAACAAAGAACTCTTTGCGTTTCCTTATCTGAATCTGCTCCACGAAACCATAAGAAACACCTTTTTTCATGTCGCCATTTGGTTTGCGATGTTTATTCTTCTATTAATCTCATGCTATCATAGTATCAAATACCTCATTACAAAGGATATCTATGCAGATATCAAGTCTTCTTCTATGACTACGGTAGGACTCTATTTTGGAATAGCTGGGATTTTGACAGGGAGTATGTGGGCAAGGTTCACCTGGGGTACCTTTTGGACTACAGATATTAAACTAAATATGAGTGCCACTGCGATGCTCGTTTATTTGGCATACTGGGTATTAAGAGCATCGATTTCAGATAGAGATACAAAAGCAAGACTATCATCTGTTTACAATGTATTTGCCTTCATTTGTCTAATGTTTTTAGTGATGGTTGTTCCACGTATGTCAGAGACAGACAGTATGCATCCAGGCAATGGTGGTAACCCAGCACTGGGAGGTGAGGATCTGGACAATACCTTGAGAACAGTATTTTATCCTGCAATAATTGCTTATAGCCTTATCGGTTATTGGATGGCACAACTTTATTCGAAATATATGGTTTTGAAAGATAAGTTTGAATTTGGAAATTTTGACTAAATCATAAATTGCAAGACAAAAAAAATAACCAATTTAGCCGCCACAAATGAATCTGAAAAAAATAGTCACAATCACATTATTATCTCTTCTTGCCATTGAGTCATTTGGACAATCAAGTGAAGATTTCTTCAGAAGTACTGGTAAAATTTACACAGTATTGGCTGTTGTTATCATACTCTTTCTTGTCCTACTATATTTTCTTATAAGGCTAGATAGGAAATTAAATAAGCTAGAAAAACAAATAACAAATGAGTCTTAAACAAGCCAATTTTTATCAAAGTGTAGATAGAAATTTTGATAAAGCGGCATCTTTCACCAAACATCCCAAAGGTCTTCTTCATCAAATTAAAACTTGTAATGCGATCTATCAAATGAATTTCCCAATCAAGATTGGGAATGAATATAGAGTTATAGAAGCATACAGAGTCCAGCACAGTCAACACAGGCTGCCAACCAAAGGAGGAATAAGGTTTAGCGATATGGTCAACCAAGAAGAGGTGATGGCTTTAGCAACACTTATGACTTATAAGTGTGCTATTGTAGATGTTCCATTTGGAGGAGCTAAGGGAGGCGTGAAAGTGAGCACTCGGTTATACGATGAGGAGCAATTAGAAAAAATTACAAGAAGGTACACTGTTGAATTAGTCAGAAAAGGATTTATTGGCCCAGGTATAGATGTACCAGCCCCTGATTATGGGACAGGATCAAGAGAAATGGCTTGGATACTAGACACTTACCAACAATTAAACAATGGAGAATTGGACAGTGCAGCTTGTGTTACAGGCAAACCAGTAAACCAAAATGGCATAAGAGGTAGAACAGAAGCTACAGGTCGAGGCGTATTTTATGGCCTTCGCGAATTACTGAGCTATGAAAAAGATTGTGAAAAATGGGGAATAGAACCAGGCATAGAAGGTAAGACTATGGTCATACAAGGTCTTGGTAATGTTGGATCCTATACAGGATTGATATCTACGAAAGAAGGTGGTGCTATTGTTGTCGGTGTTTCCGAAAGAGAAGGTACCATTTACAACCCCAAAGGGATAAATCTAGAGAAACTGATTAAGTATCGTAAGGCAAAAGGTTCTATAATTGGATTCCCTGGTACTAAGAAAATGAAAAATAGAGCTGACTGGATAAAGATCAAATGTGATATATTGGTGCCTGCCGCACTTGAAAGTCAGATTACTAAACAAAATGCAAAACTGGTTAATGCAAAAATTATTGCAGAAGCAGCAAATGGACCAGTAACTGCTGATGCAGAACAAATACTACTGAAAAAAGGATGTGTTATCATACCAGATATGTACTTGAATGCAGGAGGTGTAACCGTTTCTTATTTTGAGTGGCTCAAGAATTTATCTCATGTGAGATATGGTAGAATTGAAAAGAGATTTGATCAGAATGCATACACCAATATTGTGAATTTGATAGAGTCAATGACCGGTAAATCCGTGTCTGAAAAAAGAAAGTCCTTTATAACAAGAGGTGCTGACGAGATAGACCTAGTTAGATCAGGATTGGAAGAGACGATGATTACAGCATATAGTCAGATTCGAGAAACCTATAACAGGCGTAAGAAAATCACTGATTTGAGAACAGCTGCATTTGTTACAGCATTAGATAAAGTCGCCAATGATTATTTGACTATGGGTATCTTTCCTTAGGTCCTTAGTTGCATAATAATTAATGCTTTACTCACGTTAACTTCGTAAGTAAAGAGTTTTTTCATAGTTGATTCATAAGTCTTAGGCAGTGCCTAAGACTTTTTAGTTTAAGAATAAATGTTAATTAAATGCCATTATTTAAAAATATAATGTGACAATTAAGGTATATTTGTAAAATTTTATTCTAAATTTATCATTTCATAAGAGACTGAATTGACAAAGAAAATGGCAGACAAGCTAGATAAAATAGATCTTAAGATTATTAAAATCTTACAGGGAAATAGTAAGATAACCAATCTAGACCTTTCGAAGAAAATTGGCCTTTCTCCAGCTCCAACTCTAGAGAGAGTAAAGAAGTTAGAGACTACTCAAATTATAGAGAGCTACCATGCAAAAGTAAGCGCAGAAAAGATTGGATTAAATGTAAGCACTTTTGTTTTAGTAACTCTTGCGTGGAATAAGGAGAATGCCCTAGAAAACTTTATTGAAAAGTTATCTCAAATAGATGAAGTAACAGAAGCATACATAATAACTGGAGACGGAGATTTCCTACTCAAGATAATCACTAAGGATATTCCAAGTTATGAAAAGCTCTTGTTCAAGAAATTATCTCAAATAGAAGAAGTTGAAAGACTAAAAACATTCATGACTTTATCGAAAGTGAAGAAGAGCAAAATTCTTCCTTATGAATATGAATAAAGATGAATTTTTACCTCCAAAAGTGGCTGTTTCTTTACGGAGAAGCAGCCATTTTATTTTAGGATATCTTTCATATTAATTCCAAGTGAGGCTAAATGATTAAAAACACCCTTCTCTGGGAGATTTGTAAAATAGGTTCTGAATCATCGTCCTCTTTTATTTTCGGCACAATGCATGTCCGAGACGCAGCTGCATTTGAGCATATAGAAAGAGCTAAGAATGCACTTTATAAGTGTCAAACATTTAAGTGTGAAATTGATATTGATCAAATGTCAAAGATCTCACCTTCTAATTATTTATTTCCGAGTGGGACTACATTAGAGGATTATATGTCAAAAAAGCAATTGACCAAAATGAGTTTCATATTAGATAAGACTTTTGGATTTGATTTAAAAAAACATAGTCCACTACTACCTTTGCTTATTATCAATAAAATCACAGAATGTGTATTAAGTAAGAATTACATTAAATCTCTTGATGCATTCTTGTGGCAAGAGGCAAAATCTCTAAAACTCAATTGCCATGGCATAGAGACCGTAGAGGAGCAAATAAATATCTTAACTAAAATACCGATCGAGATTCAAGTAAAAATGTTGAAAGACTTAAGTAAGGATGTCAACAAGTTTCAGAAGTCAGTAACTCATTTGAGAGAATTGTATATTAAGCAGGATATTAAACGCTTGTACAAAATGACAAAAATGAGCTTAGGCTCTCTTAGAAAAGATATGCTTTATAAAAGAAATGAGATAATGGCAAGTAGAATAGGCCATGAATTGTCAGAAACAAGAACTTTCTATGCAGTAGGTGCTGCACATTTGTATGGTAATAAAGGCATACTCACCAAACTTAAAAGACAAAATCTTAAAATAATTGGATTATAAAATGAAGTCAGAAATAAATATCCAAATCGAATTAGATGCTATGCGTCAACCTAAGCAGATACATTGGACTGCAGAAGCACAAGATGGTAAACATACCAGAGAATCGAAGGCTATGCTACTGTCCTTTTTTGATAAGGATACACTAGAGACCTTTAAGATCGACTTGTGGACAACAGAAATGCAAGTCGCAGAGATGGATAGGTTCATGTTTCACACCTTAAAAGCCCTTTCTGAGACCTACTTTAATTCTACAAAAAATGAAGTACTCGCCAACCAGATGCGGAGTTTTGTGGACCACTTTGGTTTAGCAACTAAAATTATAAAAGAAGACAACTCAGTGTAAAAATTTCATATAGAAAAAAATATAATGTACAAGAGCTTTTGATAAGTAGGTCTTAAATTTCGGTAAACATTTGATTTACAATGCATTATGAAATATTGTGAGTTTTTAACATCTTATTTTACATATTATAATAAAATATAATATTATCTGATTATTTTAGAGGTATAAAACTAACGACCCCTAATGCAAACAAAGCTAACAGAGAGATTTAGAGAGACAATAGAACTCATCAAAGAGAACAATAATATACCTTCTTTTAGAAAACTGGCTAAAGAAACCAGTATACATCATCAGTGCTTTAGTGATATATTCAGAGGACTTAGAGAGGTTAGTCTTGATATGATTATAAAGCTTTCCGAAACTTATGATATCAATACAAATTATATTTTCACCGGTTCTGGACCTGTATTTAACAACCAAGTTCCGGATAATGAAGAATCAAAGCCAACCAATCCTATAATTGCAGTTGTCACTAATAAAGAAGGAACTGAAAAAATTCTGCATGTGCCTTATGCTGCTCAGGCTGGTTACATTGAACAGTTTCTTGATACAACATATCTAAAGGAGTTACCAACATTTTCCTTGCCTGGAGATAGGTTCTCCTTTGGTAGTTTTAGAGCATTTGATATTTCTGGTGACAGTATGGAACCTACGCTTTATTCGGGTGAAACATTAGTATGTAGCTTTGTTGAGAAGGAACACTGGTTGGAGAATGTAAAAAACAACTTCGTCTATGTAGTTGTAACCACTTCTGGTATTGTTGTAAAAAGAATTGTCAATAAACTCAAATCAAGTTCTTCCTTCTGTTTGATCTCGGATAATTCATTTTACGATGAGTATCATATAGATGTTTCAAAAGTAAAGGAGATCTGGCAGGTCACACATAAAATTGCTCCCTTTATGCCTTCTCCTACTAATATTAGAAATGGTCTCTATCAGGAGGTTAATGGCCTGAGACAAACTATTTCGGAACAGGGCAAAATTATTCAAAGCCTTAATGGTACTATAGAGAAAATGCTTAAACAAAATCGACAATTATCGATGCGTAACTAATGGTCATTAAAGGAACATCAACTTATGTAGAATTAGAATCAGGATTCTGGGGTATTGTTACTGAAAACAATGACTATCTTCCTATTAATATGCCTGAACAATTGAAGACTAATGGAACTCTAGTAGAATGTACCATTAGAATATTAGAAGATGTAATGACAATGCATAATTGGGGTCAACCTTGTGATATAGTTTCATTTAAAACCATCTAACATTATGACTGAGGCAATAAATACACTTATAAGTATACCTGCTGATGATATTTATGGATCAAGTATTGAATTTGGGAAAGGAGAAATCGTTTATTTTTCAAATCAAAAATTAGGTGCACACATCTTTAATAAGATTCTTCAAGGTCAGTTAATCTTAGCTGGCAATTCAGCGGTTAGTTTATCTAACATCAGGAAAAACATAGCTTACATTTCTGATAATAACTATTTATGGGAGAAACAATCAGCCAAGCAAAATGTAGAATTATATCTTAAAAGCATTAGGCTAAGTACAAATAGTCATCAGGAGTATATAAGTCAATTAAATATTGATTGGAATCAAAATGTTGAGGACCTAGACACTTTACAAAGGCATCTATTACAGATAGCTATAGGACTAAGCAAAGATCCAGAGATAATTCTATATGAAAATAGCACAGTCATTCAATCCGAATCAGTGTATAATCATATTATGTCGACTATCTATGACTTGGTTAAAAATAAAGGGATTACTTTCTTATCCAATTTATCTTCAACACATCTCAATGAGAATTATCCAGGACGAACTATAGAATAAATCCTATCATGGCTTAATGAAGGGTAGAGCCTCTGAAATATTTTCGACTGGGAATTTGCACACTTTGTTTTGGCATACGTATATCATAGTAGCATCTGGAATTAGTTTGCTTTCTAACAAGGCGAGACTACCTTCATCACTTCCACCCAAAAAGATAGAGTTTCCTAAATATTCTACAGCTAATTCCTTTCTCTTTTCAATCGCATCTTCACCTACTATTGCTATTTCAAAAGGTGCCATTAAATGATCCAACAGCAGTTGTAACCAATTGCTATAAAAGCTCAAATGTTCCATTTGCTCAAGTTGTGGCATCATGTTATTGAGCATTTGTTTCGACATGTTTAGATGAGACTTATTATACGTCAATGTTCCAAGAGTAAATAATCCTCTTGCCATCGCTGAATTAGAAGCAGGTATCACATTATCATTGTATTCAGCCTTCTTAGCTACCAGAGGTGGATCTAATTTTGATGTATAGTCAAACATTTTCGTTTCATTATTGTAAAAGTGTTCTATTGCATAAGTTGCTAATTCCTCAGCTTCACCTATCCACTTTTCTTCAAAGGTAGCTTGATATAACTTGAGTAACGCATTAATGGTAAGTGCATAATCATCTAGGAAAGCATTGATAGAAGATTTACCATCCTTATGATTTCTAAGCAATCTTCCATTTTTCTGCTTCTGGTTCTTTAATAGAAAATCAATACTACTCTTTGCAGTCTCTAGATAAGAATTATTGCCAAGAGCATTATAAGCATCAATATATCCTGTAATCATTAGTGCATTCCAACTAGTCAAAATCTTATCATCTGTGCCAGGCCTTACCCTTCTAGCTCTTTCAGCCAATAACTTGTCACGCATGACCTTTAAATTTGCCCAAGTCGTTTCTGGATTTAATTCTTTTTTCTTAGCCAATTCATTGATATCATCTACCTTTCTCAGAATCACTTTGTGCTCCCAATTTCCTCGTTTACTTACATCATAGTATTTCTTAAAGATGTCTACCTCAGGTTTATCTCCAAGAATATTATCTATTTCTTCTTCTGACCAAACATAGAATTTGCCTTCCTCTCCTTCACTATCGGCATCTAATGAAGAATAAAATCCACCATTCCTATCCATAAGTTCTCTTTCTACAAACTCTATAGTTTCCTCTACAACCGCCTTGAATTTGTTGTCCTTAGTTAATTGATATGCCTGAGCATAAACACTAACTAGTTGACCATTATCATATAACATTTTTTCAAAGTGAGGAGCTAACCATTGGTCATCAGTAGAATATCTGGCAAATCCTCCACCCAAATGATCGTAAATGCCACCATCTGCCATATTATTCAAACTTACTAGTATGGCCTTTAAAGATAATTCGTCTTGAGTCAACCAATTATATTTAAGTAAAAATTCATACGCATTTGGCATAGGAAATTTTGGAGATCCTTGTCGCCCTCCTTTCTTCATATCATAATTACTGAGTGAAGTATTAACTACACCTCCTAATTGTCCCATATCAAAAGAAAAGGGATTTGTCTGCACTTCAATTAGGTTACTTTCTGTGATACCTTTTGTGAGTTCTTCCGCGGATGTTCTCAATCTCTCTGGGTCATCTTTTTGCAATTGGACAAACTGTTTTAGGATGCCCATCCATTGCTCCTTTGGAAAATAAGTACCTGCGAAAATTGGCTTCCCATCTGGTAAAGTTATAGCATTGAGTGGCCACCCACCTCTACCACTGATTAACTGGGCTGCTGTCATATATACATCATCGACATCTGGCCGTTCTTCTCTATCTACCTTTACTGAAACAAAATTTTCATTCATTATGCTGGCGACAAGGGAGTCTTCAAAGGACTCATGCTCCATGACATGACACCAATGGCAGGCTGCATATCCTATAGATACTATCATGAGCTTATTCTCTGTCTTAGCTTTATTCAAAGCTTTGTCCCCCCAAGGAAACCAATCTACTGGGTTATACGCATGTTGCAATAAGTAAGGGCTCGATTCATCAATCAGTTGGTTAGCTTTCTCACTTGAATGCCCGCCTAAATTTTTGGGGTTCTTTGAGCAAGCAGCCATAAGAAAACAGGCAATAAAAACAAGGTAGAATAATAATCTTCGAGACATTTCTTTAAAATAGGTACTGGATGAAGGTAGGCAAATTCGCTAAATAGATTGCAAATTAAAATTAACAAAGCTATAAACTGATATTGAGTAGTAATGAACTTTTGAAGATGTCATATCCTAACTGACGACTACTTAAAAAAATAAGATTACTGAATAGCGCATCTAAGATGCACCGTGGATCAACAGATTAACATAGATAGTAATGCTAGACTATTATCGAAAATGAGCAGTTTCCACATTTAGAATCTAGCTAATCGTACTTGCCTACCTTTGGTTTTCTTTTTCATTGTAAAAGCCTGACCTGAATAAAGTCGAACGAGAAACAAAATTCTAGGCTCTACCCATTTCTTAACGCTAACTCATCTTTAAATAGCTAAACAAGCGCCAAACTCCTCCTTCCAGTTGTCAAATAACGGCCATTGGTTTTAACGCCATTTAAAACCTCCTTAGTTGCAATGGCTAAAGGACGTACAATCAACTATCCATCAATAAAAATCGTGTAGCCTAAAATGGTCTATTCAGTAAGATTATTAGCTAGAAGTATTATATTCACTAACCATACATACAACAAATCATGATATATGAAACAGCTTATAATTGGCGCAGATTAAACGGTGATAGCATAGATATAGACATCTATGAAGCTGTCAAGAACGTCATTATAAAAGAGTCAGCACTCGGACACAAATTAAAAGTTTGTATTGGAACAGATTCCCTCGATAGAGCTGGTATAGTTGAGTTTGCAACAGTCATTGTATTTCTAAGAGAAAAGAAGGGTGGCTTTATGTACATAAGCAATGATAGACTAGAGCAAAAGATGTCTATTAAGGAAAGGATGATATTGGAAGTCGGTCGTTCTGTGGAAATCGCTTACTCACTCTGTGATTTATTAGATGAATATAATATAGAATTAGAAGTCCACGCTGATATAAATACAGACCCATCATTTAAATCAAATGTGGCTCTAAGAGAAGCTATGGGCTACATTTTGTCTATGGGCTTTGTGTTCAAAGCTAAGCCTGATGCATTTGCCAGTTCATCCTGTGCAGACATGTGTATATAGATATAACTGCTTATCGTTGCAAAGCTGATTTTAGTAGAATTTTAATATAGTTTTTTGCTCAATTAGTCATTAATTAGTTTACTTCGTACAAAACAAATTTATACTATGAGAAAATGTATGCTTCTCTTCCTTTTATTGCCTTTTTTGGCTCATGGGCAGATGAACAAAATTGAATTTACAGAGTATGATCTAGACAATGGATTGCATGTTATATTGCACCAAGATGCATCTACACCAATAGTAGCAGTGTCTGTCATGTATCATGTTGGATCAAAGAATGAAAAGCCAGACAGAACAGGTTTTGCACATTTCTTTGAGCATTTACTTTTTGAAGGATCAGAAAATATCGAAAGGGGTGAGTATGATTCTTATGTAGAAAATGCAGGAGGAACACTTAATGCGAATACCACCTATGACAGAACTTTTTACTTCGAAATCTTACCATCTAATCAACTGGAATTAGGCTTATGGCTAGAGTCTGAAAGAATGCTACATGCCAGAGTTGATATCACTGGAGTTGAAACTCAAAGAGAAGTTGTAAAAGAGGAGAGAAGACAACGAGTAGATAACCAGCCTTATGGTAGCGTAGTCGAAGAAACGATGAAGCGTATGTATAAGCAGCATCCATATAAATGGCCTGTAATTGGATATATGGAACATCTTAATGCAGCAGAAGAACAAGATTATAAGCAGTTCTATGATGACTTCTATGTGCCAAATAACGCCGTACTCAGTATTGCTGGTGACCTAGATATAGACGATGCGAAAAAGTGGGTTGAAAAGTACTTTGGCACAATACCAAAGGGTACCAAAGAAGTATATAGACCTTCCATAACAGAACCTGAATTGACAAGAGAGATAAGGGATACTATATATGATAATATTCAACTACCAGCAGTTATTCAAACTTATAGAATACCTGCCCAAGGGACTAAAGAATTTTACGCAGTGTCTATGTTAGCAACTTTGCTTTCTCAAGGTCAGTCAAGCAGACTTAATAAGGCACTTGTTGACGAGCAACAAAAAGCATTGTTCGTTGGGGCATTTCCGTTCGAATTAGAAGACCCAGGAGTAAGTATAGCATTTGCAATATGTAATGCTGGCACAGATCCTTCTGAAGTGGAATCAGCTATGGATGCTGAAGTAGATCGGGTAAAGAACGAACTTATTTCTGATGAGGAATTTCAAAAGTTAAGAAATCAAATAGAGAATGACTTTGTAAGTTCAAATTCTAGAGTTGCAGGAATTGCTGAGAGTTTAGCCAATTATCATATGTACTTTGGTGATGCTAATCTCATCAATAATGAGATAAATAGATATCTGGATGTGACTAAGGAAGACATCATGAATGCTGCTAAGAATTATTTTTCAAAGGATAAAAGAGTTGTTCTTTATTATATGCCTAAACCAACTGAACAACCATAATCTAAAGACTTAAAAATGAAATTTTACAATATACTTTTAATAGCTATAGGTGTTTTTCTTCTTTCTAATTGTACACCTAAAGTTGCAGAGACTGTCTCTGAAGTTAAAGAAGAAATGGTAGAACCAGTAGTGACCGAACCATGGAGGTCAGCCGCTCCTTCATCTGGACCTGCCAGACAAATTCAAATGGGAGATTACAATGAATTTGACATGGATAATGGACTGAAGGTCATCGTTGTGGAGAACCACAAATTACCGCGGGTTTCTTATCAGGTATCTTTTAATAACCTATCTCTGTATGAAGGAGAGCAAGCTGGATATGTTGGTTTTGCAGGTGATCTACTATCCAGAGGAACTAAGACTAAAACCAAGGCAGAAATAGATAAGTCTATCGATCAGATTGGTGCCTCATTAAGTACGTCCTCAAATTTTGTTTTTGGTAGCTCATTAACAAAGCACCAAGACAAACTTTTAGATGTAATGTCAGATGTGCTATTAAATCCGTCATTTCCAGCTGAAGAATTTGATAAAGTTAAAAAGCAATCACTTTCCGGCATACAACAATCAAAGGACGACCCCAATACAATAGCAGCAAATGTAGCAGGCATTGTTAACTATGGAGCTGATCATCCATATGGAGAGGTTGTGACAGAAGAAACAGTTAATGCCATTCAATTAAAAAACTGTAAGGCGTATTACAATACCTATTTCAAGCCTAACAATGCCTACTTAACAATAGTAGGTGATGTCACCTTGGCTGAAGCTAAAGCGACTGCAGAAAAGTACTTTGGTAATTGGAAGAAAGGTAATATCCCAGAAGTGGAATATAATTTGCCCAGCAGACCATCAGAGCCAAAAGTATCTTTTTCTAATAAAGAAAGCGCAGTTCAATCTGTTGTAAGACTAACATATCCGATTGAAATGAAGCCTGGATCTGAAGAAGCCTTACACTCATCTGTTATGAATTCAGTGCTTGGAGGAGGTGTTTTCCTAGGAAGATTGATGCAAAATTTAAGAGAAGACAAAGCCTATACTTATGGTGCTAGATCGAGCATTAGTCCAAATAGACTGGTTGGTAGTTTTAATGCATCTGCTAGTGTTAGAAATGAAGTAACTGATAGTTCTATTGTAGAATTCATTTACGAAATG
Source organism: uncultured Saprospiraceae bacterium (assembly GCA_964567435.1). Lineage (GTDB taxonomy): Bacteria > Bacteroidota > Bacteroidia > Chitinophagales > Saprospiraceae > RFSX01. Next base: position 20,181 of record CAZMMQ010000018.1, read on the forward strand.
GATAGAATGGTTAATGAGCCTATTTCTGATAACGACTTGTTACTTGCAAAAAATTCTTTAGCTGGATCTTTTGCTAGATCATTGGAGTCACCGCAGACTCTTGCAAGATATGCGCAGAACATAGTACGCTTTGATTTAGCTAAAGACCATTATGAAACTTATCTGGAAAGATTAGATAAGGTAACAATCGCTGATGTCCAAAACATAGCCCGAAAGTATATTACAGCAGACAATGCGAATATTATTGTAGTAGGAAATAAAGATGAAGTTGCAGACAAACTACTAAGGTTTGATGGAGATGGAGAGATAGACTATTATGATGCTTTTGGTAAGAAATTAGAAATATCCAATGAAGCTCTTCCTAGTGATATAACACCACAAAGTATTCTAACAAATTATTTCAACAAGATTGGAGGAGAGGACAAGTGGAACAATGTCAAAACAATGGAAATACACTATGGTATGGACATTATGGGCATGGCAGCTGGGGTTGACATCTACAAGAAAGCACCGAATATGGCTGCCATGAAAGTAGGAACAGATGCAATGACTTTTCAAGAACAGGTTTTTGATGGGACTAAAGCAATGAACAGTGCTCAAGGGCAGCAACAAGTAGTCACAGAGGGTCCTGTATTTGACCAGATAAAATCATTAGGTGTCATGGTAGATCAGTCACTTTACAACAATGATGGGTATAAGATGGAAGTCAAAGGAATAGATAATGTTAATGGGGAGTCATGCTATAAAATGTCTATTGAAAGCCCTTCAGGGAGTAAGACGACAGAGTATTATAGTACAAAGTCAGGACTCTTATTAAGAAGTGTAAATAGTGAAGAAGTCGCGCCAGGACAAACAATTACCGTGACTCAGGATTTTTCTGATTATCAAGAACATGGTGGTTTATTGTTTGCTGGGAAAATTGCTTCTTCAGGTATGGGTCCAGCACCGATAGAGATGGTTTTAAGAGAAGTAAAAATTGATGAATCTATTGACGAAGCATTATTTCAAATAAAGTAATATTTGTTAAATAAAGATTTTAAAAGACTAGGTCATTCAGTTGACCTAGTCTTTTTTTTATAACATTGAGTGAATGATACAATACCAACATCGGCAGCTGATATTCAAAATTCCAAGTGGAACATCAAGAGGGATTCTTAAGGCAAAAGATAGTTGGTTTCTACAACTTAGTAAGGCGGGCAAAATCGGAATAGGAGAGTGTTCTATTATCAAAGGTCTAAGTATGGAATCACCACAGCAAGTCACAGAGACACTTAATAAGATAGCACAAGCAAATATTGAGAATATATCATTAGAGGTGTTTCAGGATCGCCCTGCCATTAAATTTGCCTTAGAAATGGCGATGAAAGATTTGGAAAGCAAGCCTGAGCATATTCTATTTCCTTCGGCATTTACTGAAAATACTATTGGAATCCCTATTAATGGCTTAGTCTGGATGGGTGATAAGCAATATATGTATGATCAAATTCTGCAAAAAATTAATAACGGATATAGATGCATCAAGATAAAAATAGCAGCCATTAACTTTAATGATGAGATAGCTCTTCTTAAGTATATCCGACAACATTTTTCATCAGCAGAGATTGAAATTAGGGTAGATGCAAATGGAGGATTCGATGTGTCTCAAGCTTTGGAAAAACTAAAAGTACTCAGTGAGTATGACTTACATTCAATAGAACAACCAATCGCAATTAGGCAATACAATGAAATGTCAAGGCTATGTGAATTATCACCTATAGATATTGCCTTAGACGAAGAACTCATAGGTGTCACTTCTTTTGAAGAGAAAGAAGAGATGTTAAAGGCGATAAACCCTCAGTATATCATCTTAAAACCAAGCTTGGTTGGAGGATTCAAGGCTTCAGAAGAATGGATTTCCTTAGCTGAAAAATTTAATGTAGGGTGGTGGATTACATCTGCCCTAGAAGCCAACATTGGGCTTAATGCTATTGCACAGTGGGCAGCGTCACTGAATACAACTATGTATCAAGGTCTTGGAACAGGACAATTATTTACTAATAATGTAGACTCTCCATTATATATTGAAGAAGGGCATCTTTACTATGGACAAAATTCTTGGCAGCAAATATTTGCAGAATGATCATCTTTCAATCTCAACAAATTCCCTTCAAACGATACTCACAATTACAAAATTTTGTAGTCGGTAATTCTTATATAAAAGATATTTTGGACTTTCTAGATCATTGGTATGATCCGACCTTAAGCGAAATTATAGTACCTACCTCGGGTAGTACTGGAACACCTAAGAAAATTTCCTTATCAAAAAAATCAATGATAAAGAGTGCAGAAAAATCAGCATCCTACTTCAAATTTAAATCAGGTCAGCGCACTTTACTAGGACTACCTGTGAAGTATATTGCCGGTATAATGATGCTTGTTCGGGCTATTGAGTCAGATATGGATATAGTTCTCACAAAGCCCTCAGCAGAAAATTTATTGGATGTCATGAACCCAGATGAGCATCTAGACTTTATACCTATGACGCCATTTCAGTTACTAGAATCTTATAAAAAACACCCAAATAATTTGAATCGAATAAAAAAGATACTCTTAGGAGGTGGGCCTCTATCTCAAAACATTAATGTACTTATTCCAAAAATCAAACCGAGGCTTTATCATGGTTTTGGAATGACAGAAACTATCACTCATATCGCCATAAGAGAATTGGCTGAGGATCAAGATAGCCTGTACGAAGGTTTACCTGGGGTCAGGTTTGATGTTGATGATCAAAGCAGATTAAGTATTCATGCTGATCATCTAGGCGAAGTCATTCATACAAATGACATTGTCAAACTCTCAGGAGAAATAAGTTTCAAATGGTTGGGTCGCAGTGATAATGTAATTAATAGTGGTGGTGTCAAGCTCTTTCCAGAGCAAATAGAACTAAAACTAGCATCTATAATTAAAAATCCATTCTTTATTTACAAAATTAGTGATCTAAGACTTGGGCAGAGACCTGTGTTATTTATAGAATCTAGTGAGATGGCTGAAAATGATCTAATTCTGCGAATTTCTAAAGCCTTAGAAAAATATGAGATACCAGATAATATCTATACAATAGAATCTTTTCAAAGAACCTCTACCGGTAAAATCAAAAGAAGAGTCACTGCAGAGAAGTATTTTGCAAACAATTAAATTTGGTATCAGTTTATAGTCTAATATGTCTTATATATATAGGAGAGTTGATGCTAAAGAAGAGGCCATTATTGCATACTCAGCACCGGGTAGCCAAGAATTCACCTTAGCTACTATAGACAAAGCCAAGGTTGTAGAAAAAGGTGAATCTCTAGATAAATATGACTATTTAATTGCACCCTTTGATAAATCCATACATTCTAGGATAGGTATACATATTGCCAGTTATGCAACCAGTATGAAATTTTCTTGCTATCCCCAAGGTATATTGCCGGAAGACAATACTTCGATAGATGAATACAAAACCAGTTATGCTAAGGCTTTTGCTTCAATAGAAGCCAATGAGTTGGACAAAATTGTCATTTCAAGATTGAAAAATATTTACTGTGATGTGGATAATATCTATCCGCTCTTTCTCCAGTTAAAAAATAAATACATATCGAGCTATACCTTCTTGATACATATTCCTGATTGGGGAACATGGATGGGGTCTACCCCCGAACTCCTTATACAATCCAATAGCTATGGATATACCTCTAGGGCAATTGCTGGCACTCGTCAGTCACATATTAGGGCTATACAGTGGGGTGATAAAGAGTTAGAAGAACATCGATATATAGAGACATATCTAAGAGAATCACTAACAAAAGCTGACATTGAACATGATATTATGCCAACTTTCAATTTGGAAGCAGGACCTGTTACACACATCTGCTCAGATATAAGAATAAAATCATCAACCTCACTAGATACAGTAATAGATATCATTCATCCAGGCCCAGCACTTAGTGGTATGCCTCGAGATAGGTCAGTTCGAAGAATATCTGAAATTGAACCTCATGACAGAAAATACTATTGTGGATATCTGGGAAGTATTACTGACTTAGATAGTCTGGAATTATACGTGATGATAAGGTGTATGGAAATATACAAGAATGGTTATAAACTATATGTAGGGGGTGGTATAACTAAAGATTCTGAATTGCAAAAGGAATGGGAAGAAACCAATCACAAAGCTGATACCTTGTTGTCTGTATTGGAAGATAATGAGCTGACAAATCAATAGGAGGATGAGAACTACGACCAAGAAAAGTATAGTAAGACTTGTAGACATATGTTATAAAAGAGGTCTGAGAAGAGTGATATTTTCTCCTGGTTCCAGAAATGCGCCATTGGTCATTGGTTTTACCTCTCATGGGGGGTTCGAATGTCAAACTGTGGCAGATGAAAGAGTTGCAGCTTTTATTGCATTAGGGCATGGTATAGCTACGCATACACCGACTATTATCTGCTGTACATCCGGAAGTGCTGTTCTTAATTATGCACCGGCTATTGTAGAGGCTTACTATCAAAGAGTACCATTGCTTATTCTTACCGCAGACCGACCTTCTGAATGGATTGATCAAGGTATTGGACAAAGTATGCGCCAAAAGGAGGTATATAGTAATTATATCAAGTTTTCAGGCAAATGGAAAGAAAATGCAATAAGCGAAACTGAGTTATTGTACAACGATGAAGTTGTTAATGAATCTATCTCTAAAACATTAATGCCACCATTAGGTCCAGCACACATAAATATTCCATTCTACGAGCCACTTTATGAGACTACAATACATAAAGAGCATAGCCCGCCATTAAAGGTGGAGACATCTACCTACAATTATAAATTCGAGTTAGACAAAGAATTCAGAACCATCTGGAATGACAGTAACCGCAAAGTGATATTGGTTGGTCTTTTGCATCCTAATGTTGAATTAAGTCAAATCCTATCTGAGTTGTCGAGCAGGGAAGATGTAATCTTGATTACGGAAACGACATCAAATATCAAGGGAGTGATTAATATAGGATCCATTGATCGTGCATTGCATGGGGTGAGCCATACGAACAGACTTATGCAACCTGATTTACTTATAAGTATAGGTGGTCCTATTATTTCTAAAATTATCAAACATTTTTTTAGAGAAAATAATCCTACGCATCATTGGTATCTCGACGAAGGTCAGCTTAAGGATACATTTAGGGCAACACCAAAACATCTAAAGACACATCCAATTACCGTTTTTAATCAACTTAAGGATTTACATAGTTCTAATGCCAAAGAGTTTCAGAACTATTGGAACCAACTCGACGCTATTACAGAAAATGCCCACAAGGAATACATGAAGGAATTGCCATATAGTGATTTGAAAGTCATGGCAGAAATATTCTCTAATTGCCCTCCAGATTGTAATCTGCATCTGGCTAATAGTACTCCCGTAAGATATGCTCAACTTTTTAATCAACAAGAAAAAGTTAGTTATTTCTCCAATAGGGGAGTGAGTGGTATCGATGGAAGTACAAGTACAGCTATTGGCATCGCTCAAATGGATTCGAAACACAATATTCTCATTACAGGTGATATGTCATTCATATATGATTCCAATGCATTTTGGATTAGTCAGTATCCATCTAATCTGTCTATAATTCTGATTAACAATGGCGGTGGAGGAATATTCAGGTTTATTCCTGGCCCAGACACTACAGGTCAATTAGAGGACACATTTGAGGCACATCATCATTTGGATGCTTCACATCTTTCAAAAATGTATGGGTTAACCTATTATCGCACAAATAATCTACAAGAATTTAGATCAAAGTATATCGAGTTAATTGAGAGAAAGCATGCAAAAATCCTAATTGAAGTTTTTACTCCACGCAAAGATAATGCTAAAATTCTGCGCGAATACTTTAGAAGTATAAAATCAAATACGCAAAGAGAATGAAAGGTCGGTGTTTTTGGGATGGCCTACCTTATTTATAATGTGTTGCGAATTTAATGTATTTCTTAACATCTAAATGACTTTTTAAAAAAATCATCAGTTATGTACAGTTTAATACAAAAAATGTGAAATTATCTATGCAAATGCATTCATTTTATCCAATCTATAGAATTCTTTAAAAGAAATCATTTTTTGCCTTTGCTCATCCCATAGTTTGACATGCATTGACTTTAAACTTTCTTTGAATGTCAAAATGTTAGCATATTTATTCAAAATTGGATTCTCTATAACGCAATTCTCCAGATTGTAATTTGGAATTCTACTGCTTAGATGATGAATATGATGAAATCCAATATTTCCTGTTAGCCACTGAAATAGCTTTGGAAGTTTATAATAGCTAGATCCCCGAATTGAGGCTATAAGAAAATCCCAATTTTCCTTCCATGTATGATAACTTGTCTCATGAGTATGTTGAACATAGAAAAACCAGAAAGCTATTATTGAAAATACACAGATGATAGATAGTTGAACTACAAGAAATTGCTTCCAACCTAATAAAAACGCTAATGCTGTATAGATGGTAATTATAATAAGGTTATTCTTTATCTGTGATATCCTAATCCTTGATACCATCCCTCTAAAGCTTTTAATGGTAGGTATTCTGTTGGAGATCGTAAAATAGAATATTGGAACTATTATAAACAAGGTGATTGGATGCCTAAAAAATCTATACCTCAATCTGCCCCACTTGTTCCTTGCTTTGAATTCTTTGACCGTCAAAAAATTAATATCTCCTATATCTCTCTCTTCTAACTGTCCAGTATGTCCATGATGATGATTATGCACCTTAGCCCAATATTTATAAGGAATAGAGCTAAAAAGACTACAAATTGTCCCAATGAAATTATTGGCCTTCTGCGATTTTGTAAATGATTGATGTCCACAATCATGCTGAATGATAAATATTCTCACTAAGAAGAATGCATTTATAAATGCAAGCCCGATTGTAATCCAAACCGATAAGTTATAGGATAGGTACATCAATATCCAAATTGCTAAATAAGGCAGAAAAGTCGTCAACATTTGAAGAATAGCTTTCTTCGTGCTCGGTATTTGATACTTTGCAATGAGTGATTTCCAATTAGAGAGCTTTTCTTTAATCTCCCTTTCAATATCCAATTCGACATTCATGGTGCCAAAATATTACTATAATTTGATATTTCAAATTTTGATATTATGTTGAACCACAGTTCTAGTATGTTCTACTCTTTATGTAGTAATAGATATCATACTGGGACCTTATTGACTGATTATCATTTCTTTTATATAGATTCTTATGTGAACCATCTATCACTCTGGATTTGACGTTATCATTGAGCTGTATCATGATGATATTTCTAACAAATTGCTTGAGTTCCTTATCAAATATTGGGAACATAGTTTCTACACGGTGATGCAAATTCCTCACCATCCAATCTGCAGAAGACAGATATATTTTTTCATCACTATTATTCCCAAATATAAAAACACGAGCATGCTCCAAATATCTATCGACGATACTAATTCCCTTTATATTCTCACTAATGCCTTTTACACCTGGGATAAGACAGCATATTCCACGTACAATCATGTTTATTCTTACCCCGACCTGACTGGCCTTATATAAGAGATTTATCATCTCCTTATCTTGGAGGCTGTTCATTTTGATAGTGATGTAGGCTTCTTTGCCCTTTCGAGCGATTTCTATCTCACGATGAATAAGGTCCTTCAGTTTTTCTTTTAGATTAAATGTACCTACACCAAGATGTTTGAAAGGAACCAGAGGTTTCTGTTTGGTCTCCAGATATTTAAATATTCTCTTAACCTCTTCCATGATTTTTTTCTCATAGGTAAAAAGACCGAAATCAGTATAGAGCTCTGCTGTCTTCTCGTGAAAATTACCCGTGCTTAAATATCCATAATGCTCTTCTTTACCATTGACAAGCCTTCTAACCATAGCTAACTTAGAATGGACTTTTAAGCCAGGCATGCTATAAAATACTTTCACACCTTTGCTCTCTAGTTTCTCCCCCCAATTAAGATTAGCTTCTTCATCAAATCTGGCTTTTATTTCAATAAATGCTACAACTTGTTTCTTATTTTTCACTGCCTTTATAATGGCATCCATTATTTTGGAGTGCTTTGCTACTCGATACTGGATTATCTTGATATGCGTCACATGCTCATCCACTGCTGCTTCCTCAAAAAACTTGACAACACTGTCGTACTTATGGTATGGAAAGTATAACATGTGATCCCGTTCTCTCAACGTTTCAAAAAAGTCTTTGCTGTCATGCAAAGGGGTGTAATGAATAGGTGGAATACCTATGTCAGTTAGGTGTCCTTTGTCAAACTTTGGAAAGTTGATAAATTCAAAGTTGTTATGATATCGGCCTTCTGGGAGTAAATCTTGCGAACTAATTGAGAATACCGACTTTAGATAATTGATAAAATCTTTTGGCATTTCTCTATCATATACCAATCTTGCCGCAGGTCCTTTATCTCTTTTTATTAATCCTTTTTTGATTTTTTGGATCAAGTCTCCTTGATATTCATCATCTATGTATAGTTCTGCATCTCTAGTCAATTTGATGGAATAACTACCAAGTATTTTAAATCCAGGAAATATCTTAGGTATAATATGTCTTACCAAATCATCAAGTATAATCAGTTCATGTCCTGTATCTGACGGCAGTGTAACAAACCTTTCTTGAGTATCAGATGGGACTTTGAGTAAGGCATAATACTTCTTGCCTTTATCTTTTAACCCTTTGCTCTTCATATGAACACCTAGATAAAGGGCTCCATTTTGTAGAAAAGGTTTGACTCTATCTTCTTTAAGGAGGATAGGGACGATATACGGAATAAGATTTTCACTGAAATAGGTTGTAACAAAATCAATTTGCTCCGTAGTAAGGGTATTTAGCCGCTTAATAACAACACCTTCTTTTTCAAGTCCTGGAATTATCAGATTTTGAAATATATGGCTGAATTCCTCTTGTTGCTTCTCAACAAGAGACATTATCTCCTTAACAATTTCCTTAGGCTGAAATTCTACATTTCGAACAGTCTTTTTGCCAGCTCTAATTAAATTCTTGTGGTTACTAACACGGACCCTATAGAATTCACCAAGATTAGAGCTATAGATAGCCAGGAACTTTATTTTCTCAAATAGTGGTACACTTGGGTCTTTGGCCTCTTGAAGAACCCTATAGTTAAAGGATAACCAACTAATATCTCTGTGCACATAGGGTGTCTTATTCTTCATACGTTCTTCTTCCAATAGTATTGCTAATTTCGCAATCTAATATTGTAATTGCATAACAACAACAATAAATAACATGGGTCGAACAAAGATTCTCGCTGGAAACTGGAAGATGAACCTCACATATCATGAAGCTCGAGATTTGGCGAGTCATATCGAAAAATTGAAAATTGGTAGTAATACTGAAATAATATTAGGCTGCCCAGCCCCTTACCTTGATGCGGTTAATGCCTTGGTCAAATCCAATAAGAAAGTAAGTGTAGCTGCTCAGAATGCACACCATGAACCTTCAGGTGCCTTTACCGGAGAAACCTCATTTCTTATGCTCAAGTCTATAGGCGTAGATCATGTTATTCTAGGCCATTCTGAAAGAAGACAGTACAATAAAGAGTCAGATAGATTGCTTAAGCAAAAGCTGACGGCAATGATCGACGGCGGCATGAAAGTGATTTTCTGCTGTGGAGAACCATTGACTATTCGTAAGAAAAAATCTCAAGACAACTATGTCTACAAGCAATTGAAGGAAAGTGTATTCCATTTGACGGCAGTCCAAATGTCACAGGTAACAATTGCTTATGAACCAATATGGGCTATTGGAACAGGTGAGACTGCCTCTCCTTCACAAGCTCAATCAATGCATAAGCATATTAGATCTTTACTTAAAAAACAATATGGAACCACCGTAGCAAGTGATACATCGATTCTATATGGAGGAAGTGTAAAACCCAATAATGCAAAGGAACTATTTGCAAAGTCTGATGTTGATGGTGGATTAGTTGGAGGCGCATCTTTGAAATTCGAATCCTTTAAAAAGATACTCACTTCATTCTAGTTAAAAATCTCATCTACAACTTTAAATCTATAGTCAAAGATATCGGCTAGTCTTTGCTTTACATATAGCCAATGTGCTAAGGATCCTATTAATCCCATAGGAATGATATAAGTGACATGATCAGTCATCTTTACCTTATCTCCAATTTCTTCAAAGGTATGTTTGTGTTTCCATAGCTTGTAGGGACCTCTAATTTGATTATCGATGAAGAAATACTTAGGCCTTACTTCGGAAATTTCTGTTTTCCAGTAGATAGGCACATTAAGGATTGGCCTTACTTTATATTCTAAAATTTGACCTTCATACATCTTGGGAATTGGCTTAGGCGTCATGATATCAAATCCCATGTTGTTTGGAGTCAACTTATTAAGATTCTCAGGGGATGAGAAAAAATCCCATGTTTGGTCTAATGTCGCTTTTATGGTCTGTGTTCTCTCAAGTACATATGTAGGCATATATTATAAACACATTCCCATTCTGACAGTTTAGAAAAAAAAATCAAAAAAAATACAAAAGGGGGTGTAATATGTAATGAATTGTATTACAATAGATTGGAGAGGCTACCCCAATAAGGTAAGAAAAAACATACCTATCAATCTATATATGACGTAGGGGTGACACATGAAAAATATGTCTTATATACAAAGGGTGTTATAAAAAATAGGTTGTCTTTAAAGAAAGACAGCCTATTTTTCTTTTTGGTCTATTTCTAGACTATATAGTTAGTCGTCTTGTTAAAACCAGATAAACTTAGATCGCTCACCACATCTCGCTTGGCCAACACCTCCAATTCCCCAATTAGCTTCAAACACAAGACCTACAAATATAGGGTTAGTGCTTGCGGCCTCCCCACCATAATTCACTGGTACACGAGATCTCTCTCCACCTTCTATTCTTCCTGTTTCATTTACTATATCCTGAAAGCCATATTCAAGCCTTATGCCTAAGATACCACTGAATCTTCCATCCTCTGGGCCCAATATATAAGTACCAAATCCTAGGACTGCTCCTAGATTATTGGACTCATACAAGTCATTTAAGTTAGCTGTACCATCGCTATCACTGACATTTCCTACAAGTGATAGTTTAGGTCCAATCTCAAAGTATCCTTTATACTTTGCATTTCTAAGAAGGAGATATATGTCAGTAACACTTACATCTATCTGATCTGTAATTTGAGGGTTTGTCCCTAACCTTTGAAATCTTGCTGAGTGTCTACCAGTCAAAACATCTAATGTTATACCTGTATAATTAAAGTTGATTCCAATTTTACCACCGAACTTTGTTCCAGTTGCTAAGGTGTTATCCCAACGATCTCCATTTGCATTGGTTGTCGTCGCATTAGAGTTAAAAAGTGCGGTAAAGCCGTACTGGACTTTAATACCTGCATCCAACCAGAAATCAAGCTTCTGAGCATTTGTTATCCCAAAGCTAAGTGCTATACATAGTGCACTCAGTAATATCCTTTTCATATTTTATAGTAGTTCAGATTATCGAAAATTATTTAGATATATATTTTGATTTCCAATTTTCAAAGCCTCCAATCATATTGCTGACGTTTTCAAATTGTAATTCATTCATTATTTCTGTTGCCTTTTTACTTCGACCCCCACTACGACAATAAATTATATATTCCTTAGTCTTATCTAGTTGAGCGATCTGAGTCTTAAAATCTTTAGAGCGATAATCAATCTCTTTAGCACCTTCAATTTTTCCTTCAGAGATTTCACTAGGCGTCCTTACGTCTATCAGAATAGTATTGTTATTGGATAGCTTCTTATATACCGATTCGGCCTCTATATTCTTAATCTCAGTACTACTAGAATTAGAAGATGGTTTGCACATTATAAAGCACAAAATAGAAAGTACGACGATAGTAAGTTTGTACATATTTGAACTGTGATATTCAGCTTTAGAGAACTAAGGTCTGAAATTATTTATAAAAAGGAATTATGTATTAGACTTTTTTTTAATATAAGTTGTACAATGCTTGTAGTTACTATATTTTTGTACTACCCAAACTAATTGTGTAAGTCTTTTTACAAAATGTTAAAATAGATTGTAGAGACCAACCAATTGGCATATTTATTCGTCTATATATACAAGCAAATTATTACCCATGTACAAATTCTGGAATTTTATTCAAAGACTTTTCAAAAGGCAGAATCAAGATGTTGTACCAAAAAGCAACTTTAAGGTTCTTGATGAAGAGTATGAAGGATGGTTAGGCATATAATATTCTAACCTTCTTCTAAAAATTTACTACTTACCCCAGTTGGGACATCTCACTATTAGTCCCAGTAATTACTTCCATTCCTATAACGGCACTAATTATAAATGCAGATTAGCTTTCTTGGCTAAGAGTTCCTCTATTGTTTCAACTCTTTCTTCATCTGGCACGCAGCAATCAACAGGACAGACTGCAGCACATTGTGGCTCTTCGTGGAAACCTTGACATTCTGTACACTTATCAGGAGCAATGTAATATACATCTTCGTCGATAGGATTCTGTTTGTCTGCAGCATCTACTACAAGTCCTGATTCCAATTTATACTCACCTATCAAAGAGGTTCCGTCAGCAATCCGCCATTCCACACCTCCTTCATATATGGCGTTGTTAGGGCACTCTGGCTCACATGCACCACAATTAATACACTCATCTGTTATTTTGATGGCCATTACTCTTCTTTTTATTTAGGGACTTTCACACTATACACTATTGACAGCAGAACGTAAATGATTACGCCTATAGGCATCGACAATTTATAGTTGACAAAGGTAAGGCATGCAAAAGTGATAAGACAGCAAAGAATGAAGATATTATAATTGATATTTGAACCAAGTTGTTTGAATGAGAACATTTTCAATTTACTCAAATTAAGCAACATGATTATAAATGGGATTCCTACATATATAGAAGGGTTATCTATCAATGTATTAGTTACTTCACTATCAAATCTTACCCCTATAAATAATCCAATAAGGAAAAATGTACTAGCTGGAGTGGGTAAGCCCGTGAAATACTTGGTGGATGGTCTCAAATTAAAGATTGCCAAACGTAAAGCACTTCCAATCAGAATCAAAAAAGAGGGAATATACATCGACCAATGATCTACGGGAGATACTAAAGTATACAGATAGGCTGGTGCGACGCCAAAACTGACTAAATCCGCCAGAGAGTCCAATTCTTTGCCAAATTGACTTTGAACTTTAAGCATTCTGGCTAATAGACCATCTATTACATCAAAAAACATCCCTAGAAGCAGGAGCAATGCACTAATATGGAGATCTGCTACTAATATTGCAGCAAATCCGCAACATAAGTTCATTGTTGTGAATAATGAAGGAATCTTTCTTTTCAAGAATTCAATTTGTTAATATTATAAAGTTAAATATAGATAATGATATGAATCCATATTTTTAATTTTTAATACAAATAAAGTCGTTCCTAATCTATTATTAGGTCATGATAAGACTGATTAGAGTCAAAAATTAATATCCATGATAGTTTCGTATTTAAAGTTACCAGTATTTTACCTAGTTGGTTTTTTGTTTATGACATTTTTGTTCAGTTCATGTTCTAGAAATCCAATAACGGGTAAAAAGGAAATTTCTCTATTATCCGCCGCTGGTGAGCAAGCTATGGGAGATCAGGCGGACCCAAGTATCATAGCTGCATATGGGTTATATGATGATCAGTCTCTCCAAGACTTTATTAATGAGAAAGGCAGAGCGATGGGTAAGGTATCACACCTACCTGACCTTACTTATAACTTTAGGTTATTGGATAGCCCTGTGGTCAATGCCTTTGCCGTTCCTGGTGGATACGTTTATTTTACTAGAGGAATAATGGCACACTTTAATAATGAAGCTGAGTTTGCAGGAGTACTAGGGCATGAGATAGGACATATCACAGCGAGACATTCTGCAAAACAACAAACTCAACAAATGCTAGGACAAGCTTTATTTATTGGAGGAGTGATCGCAAGCGAAAAATTTAGAAACGTCGCCAATGAAGCTGGACAAGGACTAGGCTTAGTGTTTTTGAAATTTGGTAGAGATCATGAAAGCCAATCTGATGAATTAGGGGTTGAATACAGCACAAAGATTGGATATGACTCCCACGAAATGGCAGATTTTTTCAAAACATTGAGTAGATTATCAAGTCAATCTGGTCAATCTATTCCAACATTTCTATCCACACACCCCAATCCAGTCAATAGGTTTGAGAAGGTACATGAGATGTCAACAGAGACACAGAATGCCTTAGGACTTAGAAACCTTAAAGTCAACAGAAATGAGTACTTAAGGCGAATAGATGGATTAGTGTATGGAGAAGACCCAAGACAAGGATATGTAGAAAACAATATATTCTATCACCCTGAACTCAAATTTCAATATCCAATTCCGCAAGGATGGCAATATCAAAATTCTCCATCCCAGGTGCAAATGGCTCCTCAAGACGGGAAAGCATTAATGATATTTACTCTCAGCCCAGAAACCACTCTTGATGCAGCATCACGAGCAGTGGTAGAGCAATTCAGTATGAACGTTCTTGAGTCGCAAAGAACCTCGGTCAATAGATATTCTGCTATAGCGATGGTCTCTGATGTACCTGGTGGACAAGACCAAACTGGTCAACAAGTTGCAGGGCCAAGAATATTGACATATCTAATTCAGAAAGATAATTTCATATACATTTTCCACGGGCTAACTGAGGTCAAGGATTTTAATGCCTTCTCTAACACCTTCAAAAGAACAATGACTGGGTTTGCCAAGCTAACAGACAGTTCTAAAATAAATGTTGAACCTACTAGAATTAAGGTTGCTAGTGTCCAAAGAACAGGAACATTACAAAGCGCATTTCAAAACCTTGGAGTTTCCAATAGAGACATGAATGAGTTAGCGATCGTAAATGGCATGGAGTTGACAGACAATGTAACAGCTGGTATGCTTATTAAAATATTTAGTAAAAAACATAATCAGTCTTAGCTACACAAGCATAGGCTCTATCTGCTCAGGTTGAATACTGGAATGAGAACTATGGTGGATTACTTTTCCATCCTTTAATATTAAGACTTGAGGAGACTCATGTCTTATACCAAATTCATTGGCAATATGATTTGATACTGATCTGTACTTGATTAGATCAAGAAAATAAAAAGTAGCTGTTTCTTTTACTGAGTCAATATTAAATCCTCTTTCAAATTGTCGAAGCACCATTGAACTTATATAACATGAGGTGCTGTGTTTGAAAATAACAACATGCTTATCATGCGATAGAGTTCGTAATTCGGATATCTGTTTTGTGCTTTCTAATATATTCCATTCCATGAGAAACGCTGATTTGTGCAATCATTAAATGATAATTAACTAACAGTGTTCATTAAAAATTATTGTGACGACATGTTGCCAAGCATTTAACTAGTTTTTAATAGCATGCATTAGGTTGATATTCAGGTGTTTACGTGGATTTTAAGTGTATTAAATATTTTTTTACTCTGTCATAGTTGTGACACCTTCAAAGTGATAGATAATGATAGTCACTGACCTTATCTACTAAGACCTAATTGTTACCTTTGACACATTAATTCAAATTGGTTAAGCAGTCACTCCTTGGGAAGTAGAAAGAAAGCACTATTCATAGTAAACCCAATTGCTGGTTACAATAACAATGAGGATATCAATGCCCTCTTGCAACAGCATTTGGATAATGAAAAGTTTGATTACGATTATGTAGAGACGGAATATAAAGGGCATGCAACTGAATTATCTTCCCAGGCTGTGTCTAATGGATATGAAACCGTCATCGCATGTGGTGGGGATGGCACTGTCAATGAGGTAGCCAAGTCTCTTGTACACACAAATGTCAACTTCGGCATTATACCTAATGGATCTGGAAATGGATTTGCGATGCACATTGGAATGGGGAGAAATACTCAGAAAGCCATTTTAAAACTTAATGAATCAAGGCCAATAAAAATTGACACGTGCACTGTTAATGGCGATTTCTTTTTGAATCTTGCTGGCGTCGGATTCGATGCTTTAATAGCATACAAAGTCGAGAATGGTAGAAAGAGAGGTCTTCAAATGTATGTGAATACGATATCAAAGGAGATGCTGAAGTTTAAGGCAGAGAATTTTACAGTAAAGACTGATTCTGGAATAATTGAGGGAGCATATACTCTTGTGGCTGTAGCCAATTCAGCAATGTATGGTTACAACTTCACTATTGCCCCTCAAGCTAACCTAACAGATGGTCTGTTAGATATTGTCTTTATTAAGGATGCCTCACTAGCTCGTACTTTCTTGAATTCATGGCGCATGCTCAATAACTCATTGGAAAAAAGCAAACTTGTCAATATAGTTAGATCTAAGGAAGTAGTGGTTTCACTAGAGAAGCCTTATTACTATCATGTAGATGGTGAAAGTTATCAGTTTGAAACAGAATTACACTTTAAAGTAGTACCACTTTCATTGAACATGTTATTTCCTAAAGAATCACATGTACTAAATTAGCTGACATATAGTGGATTTTAGATTTTCAATTATCTTGCAACGAGTCTAAATACGATAACTATTCTGGAATGATTAAGAACTACATTATCCCAATCGGCGCATTTCTTCTCCTAAGTATTCTAACACGTTGTTCAGAACCTCAAAAAGAAGATAGACACATTGTCGAAGACAGTTCCAGTATGAAGCTATTAGAATTGCTCCCAAGCAGCTCTACGGGAATTAACTTCAATAATAGCATTACAGAAACAAAAGAATTCAATACCATCTTACAAGATGGTATGTTGCAAGGAGCTGGAGTTGCTGTGCTTGATGCTAATAATGATGGACTTATCGATATATATTTTGCTGGCAACATGGTTCCGGACAGATTGTATATCAATAAAGGTGATTTTCAGTTTGAAGATGCTTCTGCTGCCTATGGTATTAATCAGAAAAAAGGTTGGACTACTGGAATAGCCATAGTTGATATTAATGGAGATGGTTATGACGACATATACATAAGTCGCTTTATTTATGATATCCCACAACAAAGACAAAATGTATTTTTAATTAACGATGGAAAAGGACAATTCGTTGATAAGGCTAAGGAAATGGGAGTAGCTGATAGTGGTTATTCCATAATGGCCAATTTCTTTGACATGGACAGAGACGGAGACTTGGATCTATATGTAGCCAACCAACCACCAAATTCACTTCAACTAAAGAAGCAATTAGATGGTAAGATTGATTTGAAATATACAGATAGACTGTATAAAAACAACAATGGTCGGTTTGTAGATATCACTGAGCAAGCCGGTATAACCAACTATACATATAGTCTAAGTGCTACAAGTTTGGACATAGATAAAGATGGCTGGATCGATTTATACATAGCCTGTGATTATGACGAACCAGACATTCTATATCGTAATAATGGAAATGGGACATTTAGCAATATTGCTAACACTGCTATGAAACATATCAGTAATTTTTCTATGGGGGCGGATGTAGCTGACATCAATAATGATGGTCATTCGGACATCTATATTGTTGACATGGTTGCAGAAGATAATCTCAGGCAGAAAACCAACATGAGTGGCATGAACCCTGAGCGATTCCATGCCTTAGCGAATGCTGGTTTTCACTACCAATACATGTTCAATACTATGCAGCTGAATAATGGTGATAATACATTCAGTGATATTGCCCAACTTTCTGGTATTTCGAACACAGATTGGAGTTGGTCACCGCTATTTGTAGATCTAGACCAAGATGGGTATAGAGATTTATTTGTTACGAATGGCCTTATTAAAGATGTAAGAAATAAGGATTATGAGATATGGAGAAAGAAAACCTTCGAAGCAAAAATGAAGGAGGCACAGGCACTTCCGACAAAACAATTATACTTAAATCCACTTGAGTTGGCTGAGGCGGCTCCTAGTCATAAAATACCTAATTACGCCTACAGAAATCTTGGTGATTTAGGATTCCAAAAAGTCAGTAACTCTTGGGGTTTTGCAAAGCCAACCTGGTCACAAGGTTCTGCCTATGCAGATTTTGACAATGATGGCGATTTGGATATGGTCGTCAGTAATATGAATATGGAGGCCGATGTGTATAAGAATTTGGCTAACGAAAATAGCCTAAATAACTACTTATTCGTACAACTTAATGGACCTAAAAATAATACTAAAGGGATAAATGCGAAAGTAACTATCAAATATGCTGGAGGCAAAACACAATCAGCAGAAATGACACCTTACAGGGGATATATGTCATCATCGCAAGCGGCACTTCACTTTGGATTGGGTGCTCATTCTACAGTAGATGAAGTTTCTGTAATATGGCCAGACAATAAGAAAACGGTTCTTACAGGAATTAAAACAAATCAAAATTTATTATTAAAGCATGCAGAAGCAACGGGTATTCATACACGTGACAATGCAAGACAAAGTGTAATATTTACAGCAATGCGGCAACCGTCTATAAAGCATACTGAAAATCCATATGATGATTTTGAAAAGCAAATCCTACTTCCATATCGAACGTCTACTCTAGGTCCAGTGATGGCAACAGGAGATGTTAATGGTGATGGCATACAAGATATATTTTACGGAGGAGCTTCAGGTCATTCTTCTCAATTACACATAGGAAAAGGCAGAAATTTATTTTCTGAAAAAAAAGTGAGTGCATTTCAATCAGACAAAGTCCATGAAGATGGCGGAGCAACTTTCTTTGATATTGATAGTGATGGTGATCTGGACCTATATGTAAGCAGTGGAGGAAATGAATTTAGTATAGGCAACAAAAACTATCGGGATAGATTATATATCAATGATGGATCTGGTAATTTCAAAAAGTCTAATAAGCATCCCAATCTTGTCGGCAGTAATGGAACAGTAGTTTCTTTAGATATTAATGGAGATAAGAATATGGATCTCTTTGTAAGTGGGAGACAAATGCCTGGTAAATATGGCGTTCCTGTCGACAGCTATATACTTACAAACAATGCTGGTAAACTCGAAGATGCTACTTCACAATTAGCGCCTTTCCTTAAGGCATTTGGAATGGTGACAGATGCACAACTTGGAGACTTAAATGGAGATGGCAATCAAGAATTGGTTGTAGTGGGAGAGTGGATGCCAGTTAAGGTCTTCTCAACTCAAAATAATTTGACTGACATCTCTTCTGATTTTATTAGCAAAGAAACTAATGGTTGGTGGAATACTATAGCCTTAGAAGATATAGATGGTGATAACGATTTGGATCTAATTGCTGGAAATCTAGGCCATAATATTAAGTACAAGGCCTCTAGATCTGAACCTTTCAAAGTATATGTAGATGATTTTGATAAGAATGGTAGCAACGATGTTTATCTGGGCTACTACCAAAATGGTCAATGTTATCCAGTAAGAGGCAGACAATGTTCCTCAGAACAAATGCCCTTTGTCAAGAAGAAATTCGCAACTTACCAGGACTTTGGTTTAGCTACTATAGATAAAGTACTCGAAGATCATATCTCTAGTACCACCGTTATACATCAAGTCCATACTTTTTCTAATACAATTTTTCTAAATGAGGGGAATCAATTCAAAGAAGTGATATTACCAAATGAAGCCCAGATATCTCCTGTGTATGGTATTGCAGTGGATGACTTTGACAAGGATGGTCAGACAGATATATTCTTAGCTGGTAATATGTATCAGAGAGAAGTAGAGACTACTAGAAGTGATGCTGGAAAAGGGTGTTTGCTTTCATATCAAGATGATGGAACATTCTCAGTCAAAAGCACATTAGAAACAGGCATTTCAGCGGACAAAGACGTACGTCAAGTTAAGATTGTAAAACAACCTAACGCCAACCTTTTAGTCATAGCTAATAATAATGACCAAGCGCAATTCTATCTATATTAAATTATCGTCTTGGTATTAGCGTCCTTGGATATGCGACAATGCTTTCATTACCATTATTATCTACTGCTACCACACCGAAAAGAAAGTTATCGATTATAATGTTCTTAAGTACTATTTGCTCTTCGATGCCTACCCATTTCGAATACTCCCATTGTGGAGAGGTAGTATTGCGCCAATAAACCTTGTATCCAGCCAAATTTTCAGCAGGTACGATATCCCATCTAAGTGTGGTCGACGGTTGTACTGCACCTCCAATCATTAAGGTAGTAGGAGAGGGAGGTGCCCAAGCAATCCCCGCCAGACAAATGGCATTGACAGCTGTTAATTTCCTTACGAAATCAAAATTAACTCCCTCTATAACATCTCCATATTCTATACCATTTTCCGTTCGAATATCCTGATGCTGTCTATTGTAGTTTTCATGTGTCTCCATGATTCTTACCCCTGGTATTCCTACATCATTAAAAGGTCGATGATGTCCACCCCTTCCAAATCTATCCAGTCTATAAATCATGGTAGCCTTAACATCTGAAAAATAAGTACTCGTCATACGTTCGACATATCTGGCTAGTTGACGAGAAGGTCCATCTACTTCCCCACCATAGAAGCGATTCCAAATAAGCTGTTGTTCATTTGGCTTTGGCGCTGATGGCTCAGAGAATACTCTGAAACTTGAATTATCAACGATGCCATCTATGCCTTCTATATTGCCTATCATATCATTGTTGATAATGCCAACAACATCCCAGCCCTTTTCTACCATATCTTTAGCTAAGAGCTTTCCACCAAATAATCCCTGCTCTTCTCCAGACAGACCTAAGAATATTATACTTGTTGGAAAATCATACTTAGATAACACCCTAGCTGCCTCCATTACACCTGCCATTCCTGTTGCGTTATCATTGGCACCAGGGTTCTCAGAAGTTGCATCCAACGGATTGCTTACCCTAGAATCTATATCTCCAGACATGATAATATATCGATCTGGAAATTCAGTTCCACGCTTGATCGCCATGACATTTACTATCCAGGTATCATCAGGTATTCTTCTAGATTCTCCTTGCTTTACCATTCCTCTATGAAACGATACTTCTAGACAACTTCCACAGTTACTAGAAATCTTATCAAACTCAGATTTTATCCAACGCCTAGCAGCACCAATTCCTCTGGTGTTGGATACAGTATCCGACAGTGTATGTCTGGTGTCAAATGATACAAGCTTTTTGATATCTTGCTCCAGCCTGTCAGCTGATATATCTTCGATAATATCATACATCCGACCATCTATCGCAGGTGATTGGCCCAAAATGTAAATTGGAACCAAGACAAGAAAAGTTAGAATTATTTTATTTATCATGATATTTACTTTAAAAGGTCTAAGGAAACTTTGGAAATTTTTCCCAGTTTGGTTTTCGCTTTTCGAGGAAGGCATTTCTTCCTTCTTCAGCTTCTTCAGTCATATAGCCCAATCTTGTCGCTTCTCCTGCAAATATCTGCTGACCAATGAGACCATCATCTATAAGATTGAAAGCAAACTTGAGCATCTTAATAGCCATCGGACTTTTACCTAGAATTTCTTGTGCCCATTGATAGGCAGTATCTTCTAATTCATCATGTGGTACGGCGGCATTGACCATACCCATTTCAAATGCTTCTTGAGCTGAGTAATTTCTTCCCAGAAAGAATATCTCTCTGGCTCTCTTCTGTCCTACTTGACGGGCCAAATATGCAGATCCGTAACCAGCATCATAACTAGCTACATCTGCATCTGTTTGTTTAAATATAGCATGTTCTTTGCTGGCAATTGTCAGATCACAAACAACATGCAAACTGTGGCCACCACCCACTGCCCAACCTGGTACAACGGCAATGACAGCTTTATTCATAAATCGTATTTGTCTTTGTACTTCTAGAATATTTAATCGTCCTATACCATCCTCGCCTTGATATCCAGTCTTACGTCTGACTCTTTGATCACCTCCAGAACAAAATGCATATACACCATCTTTGGGAGAAGGACCTTCCCCAGAAAGTAGAACCACCCCTATGTCCCTATCTTCACGGGCATCATCAAATGCTTCATATAATTCAAAAACTGTTTTTGGTCTGAAGGCATTTCTGACTTCAGGTCTGTTGAAAGCAATTCTAGCGACACCGTTACGTTTTCTATATGTGATGTCTTCGTATTCTTTCGCTGTTATCCATTCACTCATTTCTCATTTTATTTTTTAATTGAAAATACTGATTCTAAGTAATGCTCAGAAATTCCATATTGTTTTTTTAATGTTTCAATTTCGACCATGCACTCGTCTTTTTTTCTTGGGTTATCTACTTTCACCGCTGTTATAAGAAGATTTTTTGGGGTATGATTAGTAGAAATGAATTCCATTATTTGAGTTTTATATCCATGTGCTTGCAGTATAAGTGACCGAATAGTATCTGTAAGAATCTCAGCCAAGCGCTCTTCTAGTATGCCATGTCCCACAATAGATTGATTAGAATTTGTGGCTTTCATATTCTTTCTAACTTGCTTATGACAACAAGGTGAACATATAATCAATTTGCATTGCGCTTCAAGACCAGAAATAATGGCATCATCTGTAGCCGTATCACAGGCGTGCAAGGCTATAAGTATATCAGCTTGGTGTTTGTAATCACCGATACTTGACCCTTCAAACCTTAAACCACTATAATTTAATTCTTTGGAAAGCGCATTACATTGATCCATCATTTCCTCTCTGATATCAACACCAATTACATCCACAGTCATACCCAATGTATTAGACAAGTAATCGTATAAAGAGAATGTTAGATAGCCTTTTCCACAACCCATGTCAATGACTTTCACTTCATCTTGAAAATTTGCCTTCTTAATCAATGGCTCAATTAATTCAAGATATTTATTAATCTGTCTATACTTAGACTGTTTTGACGCAAAAACTTTTCCTTGAGAAGACGTGATTCCAAGTTGTTTTAGAAAAGGGCGGTTTTCCGATATTTTCTTTTGCTTTATCCTATTATTACTTAGACTGATTGGATTAGATTGAGTTTTTTGAGCTATATCTAATCTCATTTTTTTTGGGTTTAATTGATGTGAATGGGAATCACTTTGGACGCTTACATTCTTATATAAGTTTAAGTTAGATTCTATATATTCTAATGCAGAATTTATCTCAAAATTTTTAGTAATGTCTTTACTTAAATATCTTAATGTGAATTGTATGATTTTGCTACTTTTAATTAATACTGGTCTACCATATATTTCCAAAATATCAGAATTCTTATCAAATGGCCCTGATAATTTAATCCTGTAGAGCTTCTCCTCATCAAAATATCGACGAGTCAATTCCAAGATTTCATTTACAATCTTAGGAGATTTTTTCATCTATTATTTGTTTGTAGTGGATCGTGGACTCTTCTATCGATTTTATGATTTTCATCTTTTATAGATAATATAGCATCATGGATAGTCACATGATGTTTATTTGGTTCGGTCATAAGTCCAGATAGATGGAGAGCATCTCTCACAATTCCTATTGTTCCACAAAGATGAAGTTCTATACCTCTCTCGGCAAAATCCATATCTATATTACGCAATAAATGTAGTCCTGTACTATCGATATCTGTAATAGCAGAACTATCAATTATAACATATTTAATATCGGGATTATATTCGACTCGCTTATAAAGTTCAGTCCTCAAGTAATCGGCATTTGCGAAATATACTTGACTTTCAAATCTGATTATTAAGCAATCTGACAATTTACCTTCAGTATCGTATCTATCAATATTCTTATAGTAATGAGTACCCGGCACTTGATCTAGAATTGAGATGTTGGGTCTAGACGACCGATACAACACATGACAAATTGATAACGCAACACCACATAAAACTCCTGGTTCTATACCCAGAACAAGAGTACAGATAAATGTAATTACTAAAAGCCAAAAATCACTTTTATGTGTATTCCAAAGGTGTTTTATCTCCTTGAGGTCAAATAACTTCACAATGGAGAGAATGATAATTGAAGAAAGAATCGCCTTTGGCAAATATCCTATAGCCTTTGCAAGAAACAGCAATGTCAGTAAAACCAATGAAACGGAAACCAAGGTTGATATTTGAGTACGATTACCAGATTCACTTTGAATGGCGGATCTACTAAAACTAGCTGATGTTGGCATAGCTTGAAAAAATGCACCTCCCACTTTGGACAAACCCAAGGCCATCAGTTCAGTGTCTGCCTTTAGTACATGATCTCGATGCTTTAATTCTAACATTTTTGCGATTCCTAGACTCTCCACTATACCAATGATTGTAACTGTCAACACAGTAGGTAATATTAGCAATATCTTATCTATGTCAAATTCTGGAAAAAGGACTTTGGGTAGGCCTTGAGGTATGGCTCCAACAATTTGAATCCCTGTAGATTCTAGGTTAGAAACATAGGATATGACAATACCAAAAATAACTACGATTAAAGGTCCAGGAATCGATCGTTTTATCCGTTTTATTATAACAATAAAAGCTATTGTGATAATACTGATAATGACTGTTCCGATATGAATCTCTGTTAAACTTTGGATTACATATTTGAAATTATAAAAAGGATTACTTGCCTGCACCTTATCTAATCCCAGAAGATCAGGTAACTGTGTGCCTGCGATTATAATTGCGGCTGCAGAAGTAAAGCCTGCAATAATTGGATGTGACAGTAGGTTGACCAAAAATCCTAATCTCAATACGCCAAGCATGATTTGAATAGTGCCAATCAAACTTCCAGCTAAAATAATGAGCGAAATGTATTCTTCAGTAAATGGAGTAGCCACTGTTGAAATACCTGAAAATAATAACAATGCACTAATGGCAACTGGTCCTATAGCCACTTTTGTTGAGCTTGCAAAAACACTGTATATGATCAAAGGAATAAGGGAGGCATACAATCCATATATAGGTGGCAAACCTGCCAGCATAGCATATGCCATTGCTTGTGGTATTAGAACCGACCCTACAGTTAATCCTGAGAACAGATCATCTCTAAAATATTGTTTGGAGTATCCAATAAGAGTTTTGGATATTGGAAAACTACCTTTCACTTAACCAGATGTATGGTCTGATACGATATACCATTGATTATCAAATTTTCTCCAAAGTAAGGTGAAATATCCACTTGGTTCATCGTTCTCTCTGAATAGGGTGTACTTACCCAAAACGTATGCTGCATCCTGAGCCAATATGTCAGTTTCAAGTATATCAAATTGGAGTCTTCCCATCGCTTTATTATCTGGGTAATTTTTCTTATAGTTTGTTAAAGTCTGGTTCCATCCATAGGTAGGTCCACGACTACCTATAAAAGTTAATTGAGGATCATTCCAATAAGTCTTCATAAACTCTTCGATATTTCCTTTATTCCAAGCTTTTTGCTGGTTATCTAATCTCTGATGTATACTATTTTCTATAGATGTATCATCTAATAAGATGTTTTTAGAATGACATCCAATGAATAAGAGAAATAAAAGAGTGTTTCCAAAATATTTCATAGGACAATGCTTGTGACAGTCTATCAAGTGATAAATAAGAACGATTTGAGGCTTTTCATTATTTATTAAAGATAAGAATCAGCTGCAAAGACACAACAATTGTCTTAGAAACTTGTAAGTGTTAATTGACTGAGCATAACCGCATAATTGAATATGGATATTGGTATCTTTAGTTCATATTAACATTTTAAATGAAAATCCAAACAAAATCTGTCTTTTTCATTCTATTACTATGTCTTTTTATGTTTATTCATAATGGGTTGAATGGGGCACATCTAGTTGGTGGAGATGCGACATATGAATTTGTACGATTTAATGCTGACTCAACAGAAGTCACTTTTAGGATTAACTTCAATTTATATAGAGATAGAATTGGTGGAGGGGCTGAATTAGATAGATTTGAAAATTTTGGCGTCTATAGACAACTACCGGATGGAAGTTGGGTTTCTGTACAATCATTTAATGCTATAAGAGGCCAACTGGAAATTATACCTGGAATTGATGAACCATGCAGAGAAGAACCCCCACCATCAGTAGTCTCTGTGGAAACAGCTAGGTATCAGGAAACAATTACATTGCCTGTCATAGATCAAAATTATCTTATAGCCTATCAGAGATGCTGCAGAAATGATGGTATCAATAACATATTTGGAGATGAAACAGGTGCAGTCGTTGATTTACTAATCAGCCCTCTAGCTCAAAGGACAGGAAATAACAGTCCAACATTTAATGAGTTCCCGCCAATATTTATTTGCGCTGGATTCCCTATAAATGTAAGCCAACAATGTACCGATACAGAAGGTGATGAAATTAGATATTCATTTTGTACCCCTTTGTCTGCAGGAAGTGCCAATTTTAATCCTACGAACCTTTGCGATAGCCCAGTACCTGATCCTGATAGTTGTCCACCTCCTTTCGAAGAAGTTGTTTTTCGACCAGGATTTTCAAATCTTGCACCATTAGCAGGAAATCCGGTTGTCCAAATTAATAGCACATCTGGGCTTATCACTGGTACTCCAGAAGTAGGTGGCTTGTATATAATTAGTGTATGTGTGGAGGAATTTAGAAATGGAGAATTGTTATCTACATTAAGAAGAGATTTTCAATTTAATGCCTTGACGTGCATCAAGGAATTATCAGCAGACCTTATAGCTGATGAACAGATTATAGATAATTCAACAAGTACTCTACCAATTAATATTATTAAGGCCTGCGGAGATAGCATTGTCAACTTTAGTGCTATTGACAATAACAGCACCATAATCAATTATCATTGGATAGTCTTTGACCCAGATGGTAACATGGTAGTTGACACATCTGGTAATAACACAAGAAATATTAATGTAGTCTTAGATGAACTAGGAGAGTATGAAGGCACATTATCAGTCTTAGATTCTGAAGGATGCACTGATACTGCTCGACTAAGAGTATTAAGATTGCCAGACTTGGAATCAGATTTTAGTTTTGAAACTTTAGATACCTGTTATCTTGATGCTATACGATTTACAGATGCTTCTTTTGCAGAGGCTTCAGAAGTAGTCCGCTGGGCATGGGAGTTGGATGGTGAAGAGGTCTTGACCGAACCTAATATTACATTTGAGTTTACAGAAAGAGGAATAAAAGAAGTGTCTTTAATTGTGGAAGACAGGAATACGTGCATAGATACCTTCACACAGTTTATTGATTATGATCCGCCATTAGACTCTTTGCTTACTGATGATATCCAAAGAATTCTTTGCTTCGGTGATTCAATTTTCTTTGGAAACAGATGGCTTTCACAAACAGGATTCTATTCTGATACTGTAGTCAACAGTCTAAGTGGTTGTGATTCTTTGCATACTTTTCTCTCACTAGATTTTCATGAAGAACCAAGATCTACATTTCTTGATACTATCTTATGTCCAGGTCAAACAGTAGATTACTTTGGTGTTGTATACTCAGAAGCAGGAAGTCACTTTCATACTACTGAGTCATTAACTTCATTTGACGAGTTTGTAGCTTGTGACTCATTATTGCACTTCCTAGAATTATCTTTTGAGACCCAACCTGAAATTATTTTTGGTCAGGAATCAGATTTTGTAATAGCTAACAGAGACTATGCATTCCCGTTGCGAATAAATGGAGAATACGAGTTTGCAGAATGGACACCTAGCACTGGATTAGATTGTGACCAATGCACTAATCCTATATTAAATGGAGAAATAGATACCACTTATATTTTGACACTTACTACTGAGATTAATTGTATTGTACGAGATTCCTTTTTCGTAGATTTCGTAGTAGTCCCAGAAAGTTATTACTTCCCCAATATCATCAATAGCAATACGATAGATCAAAGAGATAGAGCATTCTATCTTCAAACACAAGAGAATGCAATTGGAGAAGTAGAGTATGATTTAAGAGTCTATGACAGATGGGGTGGACTTGTTTTCGAAGGGCTTAATCTTGACATTAATGATAATACTGTAGGCTGGAATCCAAATAATAATCTTAGCATTGGTTCTTACGTTTACACTATAGAGGTTAGAGAATTCTTTGAAACAAGACAATTTTCAGGAACAATAACTTTGACCAGATAACAACAATTTCAATGTCGATCAATGAGGCGAAGGATTATAGATACAATTTTGTTATTTATTTTTTGCATGACCTTTCAAATAGGTCAACTGGCTGCATCTCATATAGTTGGTGGAGATGTATCCTACACTTTTGTCTCTTTTTCAAATAACAATACCGAGGTAACTTTTAGAGTAAGATTCAATATGTACCTTGATAATTTTGCTTCAGGGGCAGAATTTGAAGAACAAGCTGAATTTGGTGTTTACCAAAGACAAGCTGATGGAAGTTGGATTTTTTTTGACAGCAGAATAGCGGATCCTCTAAATGCGAGTGTTATTGTGCAAGATGACAATCCCTGTCTTGACGAACTAGACGATGTTGGCGTCCAATCAGCTTTTTACGAATTTGAAATTACTTTAGATATAGTTGATCAAGATTATATGATCGCTTATCAGCTATGTTGTCGCAATAGATCAAGTAGCAATATAGACAACAATGTTGTTGGTAGTGTTTTCAATATTATTATTTCCCCAGAAGCTCAAAGAACAGGAAATAACAGTCCAATATTTGAACGGTTTCCTCCAATATTTGTGTGTCAGAATTTTGATTTAAATGTCAGTTTAGGTGTAACAGATGTTGATGGCGATGAGGTTCTATATTCCTTTTGTGCACCCTTTAGATCTGGAGGTGGATTTGCTAATGGCCCTGAACCATGTGATCTACTAGAACCTCCTGTAGATGGATGCTTGCCACCTTTTAGTAGAGTTACTTTTTTGCCACCATTCTCTGCTGAGAGACCTTTATTAGGTTCTCCTTTGGTTGAAATAGATCCAATGACTGGAATTATAAGTGGGGTTCCTAATACTAGAGGGCAATTTGTCGTCGGCGTATGCGTAGAAGAATTTCGTAATGGCGAACTGTTAACGAGGCTAACTAGAGATTTCCAATTCAATGTAGTGCCATGTGTAGAAAGAGCTCTTGTAGAGGTAGAGGCAGACGAAATTATAATTGATGGTGTTACTCAAATCAGCTTATTGAATGTATGTACTGATTCAACGGTGACTATAAACACTTCAAACCAAGGATCAGCTAATAATTTTGAATGGTCTATTACTGCGCCGGATGGAAGTGATTTCATTATGATTAGGGACTCAAATTTAACTGAGTTGAGTCTTGAATTACCTGACGCAGGTACTTATGAAGGCTTTGTTGTTGTGGACGATGGGACTGATTGCAGAGACACTGCTCGCTTTAGTGTGATTAAGGCAGGCATGACTCAAGCCAATTTTGATATAGAAAACTTAGATACCTGTTTTGCAACACCGATCGATTTTGTAGATCGCAGTACAACAACCAATGACGCGGTCACAGAATGGGATTGGAGAATTGATGGAAACAATATTAGCAATGATCAAAATCTAAATATAGAATTCCAACAGACAGGTATCAGAGAAGTCACCCTTATTGTTACAGATGATTTAGGATGCATGGATACTGTTAGTCAGATAGTAGATTATAGCCCATTACATTCTGGTTTTATTTCATTGAGCATAGATACGGTACTCTGTGCTGATGATTCTATACTAATCAATGGCGTGTGGATTACAGAACCTGGAACGTTTGGCGAAGTTATACCATTTGTAGAAACAGGATGTGATTCCGCAGGTTTTGAAATTACGCTTGACTTTTTGTCACCTCCGACAATATTTACACTAGATACAGTGATTTGTCAAGGAGAGACAGTGTCTTACTTCAATCAATCCTTTAGCAATTCTGGAGTATTTATCAACAATATACCTTCTGTACTAACTGGGTGTGATTCCATAGTTGCCACGCTTAATTTAGAAGTACTTGATATCCCTGTATTGGTAGTTCAACAATCTGATATTATCCTTACAGCCAATCAAGATAATATATTACCGGTGTCAATAGAAGGTGAATTTGATGCTATTTTATGGTCGCCACCAAATGGTTTGAGCTGCACTGATTGTCCTAACCCTACCATCAACTCCAATGAAGACATTTCTTACAATATAGTGGCAAGCAATCGTATTGGATGTGCAGATTCACTCACTATATCAGTTAATTTCGTAACAGTCCCAGATAGGTATTTTATCCCAAATATTCTGGGTAGTTCTGATATATTAACTGATGATAGTTTTCTATACCTGCAAACTATAGAGGAAGCACTAATTGATGTCACTTATAGTCTCAAAGTGTATGACAGATGGGGAAATCTACAATTTGACAAATCAGGCCTCTCAATAAATGACTCTTCTTCAGGTTGGAATTCACTTAATGTACAGCCCGGCGTCTATGTCTATCTTTTTGAAATAACTGAGTTTTTCGATACAAGATTGGAATTTGGAAATGTGACAGTATTTAGATAATCTTCCTTACATTTTTCTCTCCAAATGTTCACCATCTAGTAATTGCTATCCACATTTGTAATTACAGACTTATATTAGCTGTCACTCAATCATAGGAAATGATAGATGATCTAGTCCTCAATTTTAACAAGGCCAATGTTGTATATATCAATATTACATTAGCCTTTATAATGTTTGGGATAGCACTCAATCTGACAATCGAGAATTTCAAATTTGTGTTCCGAACCCCAAGAAAGTTAATTCTTGGCTTACTTTCTCAGTTAGTATTACTTCCAGTATTTACTTTTCTATTAATCCTGATTGCAAAACCAAGTCCTTCAATCGCCTTAGGAATGATACTGGTGGCTTCTTGTCCAGGTGGTAATATTTCAAACTTTATCAGTTCATTGGCTAAAGCAAACGTTGAATTATCTATAAGTCTGACATCAATAACTTCAGTGGCTTCAATTCTATTTACTCCACTGAATTTTCTATTCTACGGTAATTTGTATCCACCAGCTCAAAAAATTCTACGAGAAATTACGTTGGATTGGTTAGAAGTATTTCAAACTATAGGGATAATTATAATTATACCAATCTTACTTGGTATGCTCACAAAGAAACATTTTAACCTACTAGCTCTAAAATTATTTAAGCCTATGGAAGTAGGTTCTATGATAATGTTCTTATTAATAGTCATTGCAGCCTTTGTCGCCAATGTAGATAACTTTCTTGCCTGTATATCTGTCGTGTTTTTTTTAGTATTGTTTCATAATGGTGGCGCTTTGCTCATCGGTTACTGGACAGCAAAACTCGGCAACCTACCATACAAGGATAGAAAGTCATTAAGTATAGAAACAGGTATTCAGAATTCAGGACTTGGCTTATTGCTCATTTTTACCTTCTTTGAAGGCTTAGGCGGGATGGCCATAGTGACTGCTTGGTGGGCCATATGGCATATTATATCTGGTTTTACAATAGCGTTGTTATGGAGAAAGTATTGAAGAGTATGATATACAGAGTGGTGAAATTGTTAGCTAATATTGCCTTGAGATTTTATTTTCGCGGCTTAGATATAGTTGGCAAAGAAAATGTGCCTAGAAAAGGCCCATATATATATGCCGTTAATCATCAGAACGCTTTTCTTGACGCTATTATAGTAGGCGCATTATCATCTACACCAACATATTTTATGACAAGGTCTGATGTTTTTAAACCACCATTTGATTGGTTTCTTGATGCGCTCAAGATGATGCCCATATATCGTATCAGAGATGGCTATAAGTCACTGACTAAGAACGACGCTATATTTGACACATGTAAGAATATATTGGCCAACCAACAGGCATTGCTTATCTTTCCAGAAGGCAACCATGGACTAGAGTACTATCTGAGACCACTAACAAAAGGCTTAGCAAGGATATCATTGCAGGCACAAGTACAACTTGATGATGACATTAAAATAATACCTGTAGGACTCAACTACTTTGATCACTTTTCATCAGGACATAAACTTATCGTTAACTATGGAAAGCCACTTAGAGTACATGATTACATTGACATCTATAATGACCATAAGAATAAAGGACTGGTTAGTATCACAAAGGGTATTTCTGAAGGGATGCAAAAAACGCTGGTTATTCCTAATGACTCAGATGATTATTTCAAGAAGAAAAGAATATTCCAGAGGTCTAATGAAAATCAAAGTTTTGAAAGTCTGAGGACCAATATTAGTCAATCAAAGTACCTAGCAGATCAAAAGCGTTACAAATTTTTAGCACATATAGGCGAATTATTTGTCATCTTGAATTGGCCACCCATCTTTTTGACCAAATATATCATTAGAACCAAGGTGTCTCAGAAGATATTTACAGGATCTATAAAGATTGCATCTACCATGTTGTTGTTTCCTGTTTGGTTTATCTTCTGCTTTCTACTAGTTTGGTTGCTTACTGGCATTAAATGGGCTTGTATTGTATTTATATCTCAAGTACTTACTTTACTTATAAGAAGAGAATTAGTCAGATTGAATCACTAGCAGCCTTTATTTAAAAGAAACATGAAATTTGAAGATTATAATATCCATCAAAAGATAAAGAAAGGCTTAGCTAAGTTGGATTTTCGAAGGCCAACTGATATTCAATTCAAGTCCATACCGAATATTCTTAATCGAGAAGATCTGATGGCCATTGCTCAGACTGGAACAGGTAAGACAGCAGCATTCGCCATTCCAATCATTGATATTATTTATAAAAGCAAAATAGATCAACGCAGAGCAACAGGTGTCAAATGTCTGGTTCTAGCACCAACACATGAGTTGGCTAACCAAATTTCAAATGTTTTTAGAGATATCGCAAAGTTTACCACAATAAAGACCTTAGCTATTATTGGCGGGACTGAACAAGATGCTCAAATAAGTGCCCTAAACAAAGGGGTAGATATAGTGGTAGCCACGCCAGGTAGAATGTTTGATCTCATAAGTCAGGGACATCTTAAGACCCATCAAATTGAAATACTTGTATTAGATGAAGCCGACTATATGTTGGACTTAGGTTTTATAAAAGATATAAAGGACTTAATAAGAAAGCTTCCCAAAAGAAGACAAACGCTTTTTTTCTCTGCAACTATAAATAGCAAGATCAAAAAGATAGCTTATAAAATTGTCCGACAGAACGCCATCAGAATTCAATTATCACCTAAAGACCCAGTTGCAAGTAAAATTGAACATTTTGTCCTGTACGTAGAAATGGATGACAAACGTTTTTTCTTGGAAAGGGTATATGTTGAAAATCCAAAGGCTAAGATTCTTGTCTTTGTCAGAACCAAAGTAAGAGCAGAACGTGTATCAAAAGCAATGCAAAGAGTGGATATACCGTCTTTGACTTTGCATAGTGATAAAACGCAATCAGAAAGATCTAAAATTCTAGAATCCTTCAGAAATAGTGACTGCAATATGCTCATCGCTACAGATATTACTGCCAGAGGAATAGACATTCCAGATATTACGATTGTTGTCAATTATGATTTGCCATTAGAGGCAGAAAATTATGTCCATAGGGTAGGTCGGACTGGACGTGCAAGTAAAAGGGGCTATGCTTACAGTTTCTGCTCAGAAAATGAGAAGACTGTCCTTGTGGAAATTACTAAATATCTTCAAAAAGAAATACAAGTCATTGGTCTATCTAAGTCAGATTATTCAGATACCCTCAAAATCAAAAAAGACAGGACAAAAGATATCAATGCACTTCTTGAAGACATAGAGCGCTTTGAATCCAGAAAGAAAAAGAAGAATAAGAAATAAAGCCTAGTATTGTCCCTCGATACGTTTAATTTTATTAATTAAATATTTTTATTAAACCACGCATCCATTTCATTATTTGAAGAGTATGGTTGTATATAAACCTTTATTGATTGAAGGACTCACATCTAAATATTATAATCAATAAGTGCATACAGGGACAAAGTAAAGCCCAGAACGAGTTGTACAAAGAATACTACTCATATGGCTTAACCATCTGCATGAGATATGTTAAAAACCAACTAGAAGCCAGAACTGTGCTTAATGAAGGATTCTATAAGATATTTAGAAACCTGACAAAGTATGATCAGACACTAGCATTTTTGCCTTGGTTTAAAACGATCATGATTAACTGTGCACTTGATTATTTAAGAAAGAACGAAAAATTTAAAAATCAGTTGTCATTGGATGAGATTAGCAATGTTTCTATAGATGCGGAGGCCATTTCCACTTTATCATTTGAAGAATTACTCTTGATTGTAGACCGATTACCTACAGCATACAGGACTGTATTTAACATGTATGTCGTAGATGGATATAAGCACGAAGAAATATCCAATCGGCTTGGCATAAGTGTTGGAACATCTAAATCGAATCTAAGCAGAGCAAAGCAGAAACTTAGAAAAATGATTCAATTAAACATTTTAGCGTAATGAGTGAGTCTGATAAAGAGAAACTAGAGTTATTTGAGTTGAGATACAGAGAAGTATCTAAGGCTCAAACATATAATTATAATCCTGAAGATTGGTATGCACTACAGCAGATGATGAATCAGGATGATCGTAAAAGAAAACCTATTGTATGGATTTTCTTAGGATCTTCGCTTTTAATATTGGGCTTAATAGTTGGGATTGTATTTTTGAATAATGACTTTGAATACAATGGTCTTGACTTAGAGGATAATAAAAAGAGCATCGCAAAATCTTCTACAACCTCTCACTCTTCAGAGAAACTGTATGAAACCATAAATATTCAAGAAGAAAATGACATAATTGATAATAAATCAATTGTAACACCCACTTCAGAAATTCATAAGCCCTCAGAGAGTAGTATACTACCTTCATCAAGTGAAAATAACAACCAAGAAACTCAAATTAATTCTAACCAGAATAATACATTAGAATTAGACAATAAACCTAATCAACCGCCATATCTATCAGAATCAACTGATAATGTATCTCATAATGTTGCCCTAGAACCCAGAAACTCTAGGCCTGTCAACAAAGAGAAATTTGAATCAATGATTCCTAGCATTAGTAAGCATCAAGAAAACATCATTCCGATACCACTACATAATATAAAAAAGCTGGAAAGTGACAATAAGTTAATCTTACCTATAGCAAACCAAATAGAAGTAAAATCATCTAGACTAACACCTAGATTTTTATTTAACATCAATGGTGGAGTAGAGGTGTCTCAAACACCTAAGGGTACTATTAGCGATACAGATTTTAGTCTTGGAATAAAATTCGGCTACGTTGTTAGCAACAAAGTTGTTCTTAGCGCTGGTGTAAGTTATATCAGAGAATGTTACACAGCTGCGACGTCAGACTACAGTGTTCCATCAGGATTCTGGCAAGGCAACCCACCTGATCAAGTGCAAGCTGTATGCGATATGGTTGACTTTACAATTGGGGCTTCTTATCATTTTAATGGTGTGCTCAATAATGGATTAATTGCCCATCTCAACCTATCTTCAAATAATATGGTAAGAGAAGTCTATGAATACCAATTCATAAACAATGAGGCAAATAATTGGATAGATGAATTTAGTTTCGATAATTCTACTCTATTGAGTAATCTAGAGATAGGAGCTTCTTATAAATTTTTCGCAAATAGTAGATACTTCATTGACGGCGGACCATTTATGAAAATACCTATCAATGGAATAGGAAATGGAGATGTAAGACTTAGATCTTTTGGATTTAAAGTGGGTATTTCCTTTCTGGACTAATCATCATGATTAAATTCTATTTCTCAGTATAGTTATAGCTCTAGAACTCAAAGAACAGGTAACAATATTTAAAAATTAGATGTGAGTTCAAATTATTGGACCTATGCCCATTTGCTCTCAGCAAGTGGGTTTTTTTGTATACCTAAATATTTTTATCGGCTAATTAGTCATAGATTCTGTCCAACTTTGGCTATCATCGATATTACATGAAGAAACAATCTATTTTCTCCATAATGTCATCACTCGCTGTTGAACATGACGCCATAAATCTTGGCCAAGGCTTTCCTAACTATGCCTGTGACCCATTGCTGATAGAATGTATTGAAAAGGCATTAAAAAGTGGTAAGAATCAGTATGCACCTATGATGGGTGTACAACCTCTAAGAGAGTCACTGAGGGATAAGTTGAACCAGAGTTATGACTGCCAACTCAATATCTCTAATATTTGTATCACAGCAGGTGCCACCCAAGCCATTTTCACTGCTATATTAAGTCAGATCTGTCCTGGTGATGAAGTGATTATTTTCGAACCTGCCTATGACTCATATATACCGAGTGTCCAACAGGCTGGAGGAGTGCCTATCCTTATCAATGTCAAAGCACCTTACAATGCTGTTCCATGGGGTAAGGTTAGTCAAGCTATATCACCAAAAACTAAATTGATAATTACTAATACTCCCCACAACCCTACTGGATATGTTTGGAG
Source organism: uncultured Saprospiraceae bacterium (assembly GCA_964567435.1). Lineage (GTDB taxonomy): Bacteria > Bacteroidota > Bacteroidia > Chitinophagales > Saprospiraceae > RFSX01. The sequence goes on from CAZMMQ010000018.1 coordinate 56,585, forward strand.
CAAACACGACTATCAATCTTTAGAAGAAATTGTAGCGCAAACAGATATTGTAGTACTAAGTGATGAGGTATACGAACATTTGGTATATGATGGACTAAAGCATCGATCTATATTAGATTATCCAACATTAAGAGATAATAGTATGGCCGTATTTTCTTTTGGAAAGTCTTTACATGTTACAGGCTGGAAACTAGGCTATATAGTAGCGCCACAATCATTAATGGAGAAATTTACAAACTTACATCAGTGGAATGTCTTCAGTGTCAACTCATTTATACAATATGGCATATCTGAGTACATTCAGGATAAATCAAGATTTGAAAGGATTGCTTCATTTCTTCAAAAAAAGAGAGACCTGCTAATTGATGGTATGACTTCATTGCATTTTAACATGTTACCTTGTCTTGGCACCTACTTTGCCTTGTGGGATTATAGTTCTATTAGCACTTTAAATGATATTGACTTCTCCAAGCACTTAGTCAAAGAATATGGAATCGCTACTATTCCAATATCACCATTTCAATCTGATCCACTTGAATCACAGATTGTCCGATTGTGTTTTGCTAAAGAGGATGATACGATTAATAGAGCTTTGAGTAAGTTGGGAAGGATCGAACATGAATCATAAGTCTTTTCATGTCATGATCAAAAGTCTTTAAGAGAGAAGTAAAATATCAATTTTGGCCAGTCTACTAGTCAAAAAGAACACGAAATAGTAAGACTTGAGGTAGTGAGCAAAAAGAGAGGCTTACAAAAAAAGCGTCCCCGCATCGACGAAAATGCGAGGACAATGCCTTATTCAAAGAGTAGCCCGTACGGGATTCGAACCCGTGCTACCAGGATGAAAACCTGGCGTCCTAACCCCTAGACGAACGGGCCA
>CAZMMQ010000019.1:0-55825 GCA_964567435.1 uncultured Saprospiraceae bacterium
TGAACAAGGGAGGGCTAGAAAATTTGGATCTAGAAGACACTATTGTTTCTCTCATCTAGGTTACAATCAATTATCAGCTATACGATGTTGTTAGTAGATCTTCCATTTAATATTAATCGATAGCACCTTATCAGTGACAATTTAGAATAATGTGATTGATAATGCCTATAGAAGTCGTATTCCTGTGTCGACCACCAGTTCCAACTAAATATTGAGATTCATAGATATTCCGTAATTAAATTTTAGTAGCGAGATAAAAGAAATATATTGTTTTGCTTTGAATACTAAAATTTTGTATAGATTTATGTCATAAAAGTACAGTATAGTACAGTTATTTTGCCTTACATGTCGAACCTGATATCTCAAATAAAGAAGCTCGATAAAATTCCTGATTACACCAAGCGAGAAAGGATAATAGCAGGTGTATGTAACAGTATCGAAGACAATTATCTTATAAAAGGAGATTCCATTCCGAGTATCAATCAACTGGCCTTTGAGTTAGGATTCGCAAGAGAAACAATAGTAAAAGCATACAATGTTCTCAAAGAAAGGGGCATTGTCCAATCAAAACAAGGACTAGGTTTTTATATCTCAAATGACGACCTGTCAACAAAGATGACCATAGCTTTAGTAATGTATGGTTTTCAGACCTTCCAACAGACTTTCTACAACACTTTGAGAAAATCATTAGGTGCTAATTATAACATTGATGTATTTTTTCACCACAACAATATAGTGATATATAAAAGTATTCTTGACAACATTAGGTTGAAATACAGTACCTATATAGTTGCTCCAATACAGAGTGACAAAGCTGCGGAATACTTGACCTTATTTCCTTCTCGAAAGTTACTCATTGTAGATAGATACCAATACTTGAGAGATGATGTGGCTCATATAACACAGGAGTTTGAAGTTTCCTTATATGAAATTTTTGAAGCATTGACAACCAGATTCAATGCTTATAAGAAAGTCGTTCTTTTCTTCAAGGAAGAAACTGACTACCCAATAGAAATAAAAAATACATTTACAGAATTCTGTTCAAGAGAAAATATTGCTTGCGAAATTCATGAGGAGTACGACATTGAGTTATTGCAGAAAGATGTGGCCTATTTTACTGTAGGAGATGGAGATCTTTGGAACTTAATCAAAGATGCCAAAGAGGCTGATTATATCCTAGGTAAAGACATAGGTGTGCTTTCTCATAATGATTCTCCAGTAAAAGCTATAATGGAAGGTGGGATTACAACCTTCTCTACTGACTTTGATCTGATGGCAAGAAAGGCTGCAAAATATTTAGAGACTAGAAATTTGATAAAGGAAATAATCCCAATTAAACTAATAATGCGAAGTACTTTATGAAAGTAGTATTAAAAAATGGAAACAACCTTTTTACATAAACGTATACATAAATATTAAATTAATCAACTATGAAAATTCTATTACATCCGTTGAGGCTAGCAAAGCCAAAATGGATAAAAAAAATGTTCGCATTATCATTTCTGACAATGATTGCCCTAGGAGTGCAAGCTCAAGTTGTATCTGGGGTCGTATTGGATGAGAGTGGAGGCAGCGTTATTGGAGCTAATGTATTAGTGCCAGGTACACAAATAGGGACTATCACTGACATAGATGGTACTTTCAGCCTAGATGTACAGGGTAATAATGAGATCGAAATTTCTTATCTTGGCTATAAGACACAAACGTTAGCTCTAAATGGCCAATCCCAGTTTTCTATTTCAATGTCTAGCGATGCACAACTGATCGATGACATCGTTGTTATTGGTTATGGAACGCAGAAGCGAAGTGATCTGACTGGAGCTGTTGCTTCTATAGACGGCTCAGAATTGACTAATATTATTACTAGTAACCCGACTACGGCTTTGCAAGGAAAACTCTCTGGTATACAGGTCGAGAGTTTTGGAGGCCAGCCAGGGGCTGCAGCTAATGTGTTTGTAAGAGGAATAGGTTCACTTACTAATTCTTTTCCCTTATATGTAGTGGATGGCACATTTGCAGAAAATATTAATTTTCTAAATCCAAATGATATACAATCTATTGAAGTACTCAAGGATGCCTCATCTGCTGCTATCTATGGAGCAAGAGCATCTAATGGAGTGGTACTCATCACCACCAAGAAAGGGAGCGACTCAGGCGATACACGAGTCAAACTAAACCTACGATCTGGCTTTGAGACTCCTAGTAAGCGTTTGGAATTTTTGAACAGCGAACAGTTTCTAAATTACAGAGATGATCTTGAGGCCAACGATGCTACAGGATTTCAAATCGACCGAGACAACTTTACAGAAAATGGTCAACTTATTTTTACCGATTGGCAAGAGGAAAGTTTCAAAACTGGCGGTATCTATGATCTTGGATTTTCTGTAGATGGTGGAGGAGAAAACTCAAATTATTACATATCGGCTAACTACTTTAACCAAGATGGTATTCTTATTGAATCTGGATTTGAAAGGTTCAATATAAGAGGTAATAGCCAGTTTAATCTTGGGAGACTAGAAATAAGTCAGTCTCTAGGAATTACTCAGACAGAGACAGAGGAGAATGAATACTTTGGTTTTGAAGCAGCAACTGCACCAATACTTAGGCTCGAGAATCCAGACAACCTTGGTGGATTTGAGGCACCAGAAAGAGATCTGACTGGATTTGGTGGATTGAACAATTTCGCATTAGCAACATTAGAAGATAACCTGAATACACAAAGAAACTTATTAGGGAACTTGAGTGCTGCTTTTGAAATAGTAGATGGTCTGAAAGCTAAAATTAGCTTGGGTGCGGAGTATACAAATGGATTTAGAGAGACATTCCGTCCATCATTTTTTATGAGCTCTACTGATGCAAGATTTAATGATAATCCACAGAATGATTTGACTCACATAAGATCTGAATTTTTACGTACTCAAGTAGAACCGACATTATCGTATGAGAGAGAATCAGGAAAGCATAACTATGGTATTGTACTCGGAACCAGTAGAATCATCACAAGATTTGATGTATTAGGTACTTACGTAGGCAATCTGCCTTCTGATCAGATTTCTACAGTTGGGACAGCAGGAGTAGACAATATACTTGGAAGCGTAGGACGTTTAGAACAAGATGCTTTGTTGTCACAGTTTGGAAGAATTAACTATGCATACGATAGTAAGTATCTTGTTACGGCCACATTGAGAAGAGATGAGTCTTCTCGATTTGCCCCAGGATTTAGGTCAGATATATTCCCTTCTATATCAGTGGGATGGAGAATAAGTAACGAAGATTTTTATAATCAAAATGGATTGATTTCTTCACTTAAATTAAGAGCTGGATATGGAGAGCTCGGTGCTCAGAATGTAGGTAACTATTTATTCCAATCTACCTTCGGTACGACGTCAGCATCTTCTTTTGGAAATGGTATTTCTCCTGGATTTGCACAGACAACCATAGCTAATAGTAGTTTAAGATGGGAAACTTCTGCGACGACAAATCTTGGTTTAGATTACGAATTATTGCAAGGGCAAATAAGCGGGTCCATAGAGTACTATAGAAAAGATATCGACAACCTATTAGTACCTATCCCAGTTCCTGCTTCTTCAGGTACAAGCCTACCGGTAACTCAAAATGCAGGCGGGTTACTTAATCAAGGTGTAGAATTCGATATTAATTATAGAAAAATTAAAGGCGATTTCAATTTTGATATTGGATTTAATCTAGGTACGCAGAGTAGTATATTAGATGCATTACCTAATGAGTTTGCTGGTCCTTCTGTCAACGAAGATTTACAAAGTGTAAATATTTTTAGAGAAGGAGAAGCTCCTGGATCGTTTTTCGGTTTTGAAGTTACTGGTATAGACCCATCTAATGGCGAGTTTACTTTTGTAGACGAAGATGGAGAAGATGGACCAGACCTAAGAATACTAGGTAGTCCGGTACCAGACTTCACCTATGGATTCAATTTTAATGGTAGTTACAAGAGATTCGATTTTGGTGTTTTCTTTAATGGTGTACAAGGAAATGAGATATATAATCAGGCTAGAGCATTCAATACGTTATTCCCAGATGGAAATAAACTTGTAGATGTTTTAGACAGATGGACACCTGAGAATACAGATGGTACATTGCCAAGAGCATCAGCTATTGGAATACCTCCTAATTCGTTTTTTGTAGAAGATGGGTCTTACTTAAGACTTAAGAACTTAAATGTCGGATATAATATTGGAAATCTACTTAATTTAAAGGGTATAGAAGGAATCAGGCTTTCAGTCACTGCTCAAAATCTGTTTGTCATAACAGGTTACTCTGGATATGATCCAGATGTAGCTTCTACAAATGGAGCAAGATCGAATGAAAATGATGGCTTTTTCGGCTTTAGACCAGTGGTGAATTCCATAACAGGAAGAGGAATAGACATTAGAGCTTATCCTAATGCTAGAAGCTTACTTTTTGGACTAGATTTTACTTTTTAATTAGTATCAAATTAAAATATTTATGAAATTTAAAATTATAATAATTGGCTTTTTGTTTGCTAGCTTACTCCTACCTTTTAGCTGCAGCAATGATGTATTAGATCAAGTCAATCCAAACGAAATATCTACTCTCTCATTTTGGAGAAATGAGACCGATGCTCGATTAGCAGTCAATGGTATGTACCATCCTTTTACAGGAACTTTTCATTGGGGTAGAATCACCCATGTAGGTGCCTTATTAAGAACTGATGCCATGAATATTCTACCGAATGGTAGTAATACTGCAATGTCAACATTTGACGGAGAACCAGGAATTTCAAGATGGGCTATAGAGCCATACCAAGAAAGTTACGCTGTTATTTTCCGTGCAAATTCCATAATGGAAAATGTCAATAGTGAAAATGTACCTGATGAAGCAGCTCGTAATAGTATACTAGGACAAGCATTCTTTTTTAGAGCTTTCACATATTTTTACTTAACGAATGTATATGGAGACGTACCTTTAGTTACTAGTACTCCAGACCTGGCAAATGACGATGACCTTTTCCCTACTCAGTCTGGACGGACTGCAATTTGGGATCTGATTGTCAGTGATCTTCAGCAGGCAGAAAATATGTTGCCAGACGTATGGACTGGAGATGATGTGGGTCGTCCTACGAGCTTTAGTGCTGCTGCCATGAGAGGAAAAAGCTTGCTGTATAGAAGTGGGTTACTAGGAGAAAATAATTATGCTGAAGCAGCTTCTGCTTTAATGACAGTAGTCAATAGTGGAAACTATAACCTTCTCCCACTAAGTCAGTACAGTGATAACTTCACTCAAACCAATGAAAATAACTCCGAGTCAGTATTCGAATTACAATATCATCCTATAGGCAATGGAAACTTTGTCTGGGGAAGGGACATTCCTAATTCAGGTACTCAAGGCAATTTTGTAATTGAGTATGCGCCACCTACACAATCTCCTGATCAGGGACATGTTATCAATCCATGGGTAAGAGAAGTCTTTGATACAAACGGAGACACTGGTCGTAGAAATGCTACTATCGCTTTTGATTATCCAGGAGCTACAGTAAATGCAGGTACACCTTTTGCAGAAGGGATGGCTGGTGACATTGATATAGTCAATGCATTAGTGGCATCCAATCCAGCTAATGCTGGCTTAGAACCTATATTTTCTCGTAAGTATTCAGGCCTAGAATTACCTCTTGGTGGAACGGGATTCCTTGGTGATGACTATGGACCTAACTGGCGTATAGTGAGATACTCTGACGTACTACTTATGCTTGCAGAGTCTCTTAATTTGAGTGGTCAGACTGGTGAGGCTGAGGCATACTTAAATATGGTAAGAGAAAGAGCAGAGATAGCACCACTTTCTGGTTTGAGTCAGGCAGAATTGGGACAAGCAATAATAGACGAGAGAGTGATGGAGCTCACTGGTGAGGGTCATAGATACTTTGATTTAGTAAGATGGGGTCTGGCAGATGCATACCTCGGAGCGAGTTCTGCACATCCTGGTCCACATCCTAAATCGATCTCAGGCGGTACTTTTACTGCAGGTAGAGATGAAGTTGTGTGGATTCCTAGAGCTGAGATATTAGCAAATCCAAATCTGGTGCAAAACCCAGGTTATTAGAGTTTTTTCATATTGATATATCACCTCGTGAATGGACTGTTCACGAGGTGATTTTTGTTTAATAATGCTTGTCCGATAGCTAAAAGTTATGTCTTTACACTTTCCTCAACATAACGATACCAGACTGAACAACCTTCTTATCCTATTTGTATTTTTTTTCCTTCTATCGGTAATTAATTTTTCTTGCACGGATCATCCAATTGCAGGTAAGTTTATCAGAATAGATTCCGCAGATTCAGGGATTCACTTTAATAATGTTCTAGAAGAAACAGACTCACTCAATTATTTTACCTATCCATATCTCTATATGGGAGGAGGTGTTGCAGTAGGGGATGTAAACAACGATGGACTGGACGATATTTTTTTTACTGGAAATATGGTGTCTAATAAATTATATCTTAATAAAGGGAATTTCCAGTTTGAAGATATAACTGCAAAGGCTGGTATAGAAGGAGATGACAGATGGTATGCAGGTGTGACGATGGTAGATATTAATGCTGATGGATATTTGGATTTATATCTGTCAGTATCTGGAAAAGATAGAACGACTAAGAACCAATTATATATCAATAATGGAGACCTCACATTTACAGAACAAGCCGCCCAATATGGGATAGCAGATACAGGCAAAAGTGTCCAGTCTACATTCTTGGATTACGATAAGGATGGTGATTTAGATCTCTATATAGCCAACTATCCCATAACCTCTTTTGCCACCCCCAATGAGGAATACAGAAAATTGATGGACAATGTAACCTTAAAGGATAGTGACCATTTTTATCGCAACGATGGTAATGGCAAGTTTACAAATGTGACTGAAGAAGTGGGTTTGCTATCGTATGGCTTATCACTAAGTGCAACAGTCGGTGACTTAAATGGAGATGGATGGGATGACATCTATGTATCCAATGATTTTAGTACACCAGATTATATGTATATCAATAACCAAGATGGTACATTCAAGGATGCTATAAAAAAATCTACTAAGCAAACATCTTTCTATGGAATGGGAGTCGACATTGCAGACTATAACAATGATGGACTTTTAGATATTATGCAAGTAGATATGGCGGCTGAAAATAATCGTAGAGCCAAGGCCAATATGGCTAGTATGAATCCTAACTTGTTTTGGAGTACCGTAGACTTCGGCATGCATTACCAGTATATGTATAATGCACTCCAACTTAATAGGGGCAATGTAGATAGTCTACCTTTATATAGTAATGTGACTTGGGCCGCAGGTGTCGCTACAACTGATTGGAGTTGGGGTCCTTTGTTTGCTGATTTTGATAATGATGGATGGAAAGACTTATTTGTAAGTAATGGTACGCGAAGAGATATAAATAATAGAGACTTCTTTTTAGGCATGGAAAAAAATCTAAATAAAGTCAGTAATCATGTGCTAAAATTAGAAGTAGAGAATATTCCATCTGAACCTATATCAAATTATATATTTCAGAACAATCAAGATTTCACTTTTTCTAAGACCAATAAAGCGTGGGGATTAGACAATATGATAGGATTCTCTAATGGTGTCGCTTACGCAGACTTAGATAATGATGGACAATTAGACTTAATCGTTAATAATATAGACCAACCTGCATATATCTATAAGAATAATCTCAACGAAGCATCTAATTACATTAAACTTAATTTAGTGCAACAGGGTGATAATAAGAACTCTATCGGGGCTCAGGTAAATCTTATTTCTGAAGCAGGACCACAGTATCAGCAGTTGACCTTATCACGAGGATTTCAGTCATCAGTATCGCCTACAATCCACTTTGGACTAGGTAATGTATCTCACATAGATACTATCGTTGTAACATGGCCTGACGGATCAAAGGAATACACTAGTAATGTAGCATCTAATCAAACAATGATACTGAATAAAGGAGAGCTTCAATCTTATAAATCTTTAGTATCAAAAAGGAAAAATGTTTTTACTGCTCTAAAGAAGGATTCTAATCTTCCACATCATGAGGAAAATCAATTTGATGACTACAAGTTCCAAGTATTACTTCCACACAAAATGTCTCAGTGGGGCCCAGCCTTGGCAGCAGCAGATATCAATGATGATGGAAAAGAAGATATATTCCTAGGATCTGCGAGTAGAGGGACTAGCGGCATCTATACGCAATTGGATAGCGGACAATTTAAATTATTGCAAGCTTTTCCAGATGTCAGCATAATGGAAGAAATAGATGCACAATTTATTGATATAGACAATGATAATGATTTGGATTTGTTTGTAGTAAGTGGTGGTTATGAATTACCATACAATAAAAAATTCTATGCTGATAGATTATACATCAATGACCATGGTGTCTTCACACAATATGACAAATTACCAGAAGTATTGAGTAGCGGTGCTTGTGTTAGGCCTTGTGATTATGATGGAGATGGCGATATTGACATTTTTGTTGGTGGAAGGATGCGTCCGGCTCAGTACCCATTCCCAGGTCAGAGCTACCTTCTTGAAAACAAACTCGAAAGTGGCAAACTCCTTTTCGAAGATGTCACTCAAGAGTCCATGGCTGAAGTGTCTGAGATAGGTATGGTTACTGATGCTGTATGGATGGACTATGAGAAAGATGGAGATTTAGATTTAGTAATAGTAGGTGAATGGATGCCTATAACTATCATGATAAATGACAATGGTCACTTCAAAAACAGAACAACAGAGTTTGATCTGAATGATTCCAGGGGTTGGTGGTTTAGCATAGAAATGGGAGATTTAGACGATGATGGGGATGAAGATATAGTAATTGGAAATCTTGGAATTAACTATAAGTATCAAGCAAAGGATAATGCCTCATTTGACCTCTATGTGGACGACTTTGATAAGAATGCTACTCCAGATATCGTATTAGGATATTACAATGAAGACAAGCAATATCCAGTCCGAGGAAGACAATGCTCAGCAGAACAAATCCCAGGTATCAAATCTAAGTTTAAAAATTACGAGTCTTTCGCCAATGCAACTATAGGGGACATATATGGAATAGCTCAGCTGAATTCTGCCCAACATTTTAGAGTCAAAGATTTTTCAACCATAATACTAAAGAATCAAGGCCAAGGTCAGTATGACAAACAAGTATTACCTATCAGCAGTCAATTGTCTACTACTAACGATATATTAATAGAAGATTTTAATCAAGATGGCAATCTAGATATTTTGCTCGCTGGTAACTTGTATGTTTCAGAGGTAGAAACTCCCCGGGCAGATGCAGGTATCGGACAACTACTTCTAGGTGATGGAGATTTCAATTTTACGCCTATCGCTTATAATGAGTCTGGTTTATTGCTCAATGATGATGTGAGAAAAATTATTACCATTACAGGCACTGATAGAAAATACCTCTTGGCTGCATGTAATGATGGTCCTGTAATAATGCATGAATACCAAACCAAATAAAAGCATTATAATTAGATAATCGATTACTCATAATTACACATTTCTATGCTAGAACGGTTAGAGTCTTTATTCTACGAGCAATTTGATACCAAGCCGACCTTGTTAGTCAGAGCACCTGGGAGAATAAATCTCATCGGTGAGCATACTGACTATAACAATGGATTGGTCTTTCCTGCTGCTATAGATAAGAGTATGTATTTCGCCTTTAGAGAAAATAATAGCAATCGATACAATCTTGTAGCTCATGATAAGTCGTCTTCCATTTCTGTGTCGATGCATGACCTAGATACGGATAAACTTTGGGGTAAATATTGCATCGGCGTTATCCAAGAGTTTGACAAATTAGGATTTACGCCACAAGGCTTTGATTGCTTGTTCCTTAGTGAGATACCTATAGGTGCAGGAGTCAGTTCCTCTGCTGCATTAGAATGTGGATTGGCCAAAGGTCTAGATGCAATGATCAAAAGTGGTTTAGATAATTGGGAGTTGGTCCGCTTGGGCAATAGATCAGAAAATAATTTTCTAGGCATACAAAGTGGTATCCTCGACCAATTTTCGTCCATCTTCGGTAAGGAGGGTCAAGCTATGCTTATGGATTGTAATAGCCAATCTTTTGAGTATTATCCAGTTGACCTCCATCCTTATTCTTTAGTACTTATTAATACTAATGTTAAGCATTCCCATCTCACTTCTGGATATAATGATCGGCCCACAGAGTGCAAAGAGATAGTTACTATAGCTCGTAACCACAACATCAATCTTGACAACCTGAGCCAACTCAGCAATGCACAACTGCTTTCATTACAAGACAAGATGTCTGACATCCATTATCGTCGGGCACAATTTATCTTGGATGAAAACCAAAGAGTCATTGAATTCAAAGAGGCTTTACTATCTAAAAATTTTCAAAAACTCGGCGATTTACTCTACGCCTCACATCACGGATTACAGCACTTATATGAAGTAAGTTGCATGGAACTGGATTTATTAATCGAGCTCAGCCGTCAAGAGCAATCCATCATAGGCGCCAGAATGATGGGCGGAGGATTTGGCGGATGCACCCTTAATCTCATTTTATCCAAAGACAAGGCCAATGTCATCGATAATATCACAAAAGCCTATTATCAACAGACAGGAATAGAGGCTACTTCATATTATATTAATATTGGAAATGGTGTAGAACTGGTAAATAATAGGAACATCTAATCTTAAATCTCGAAGATCAGATTGTAGATAACTACCGAATATCACCATACCTATTTAATCAAAAAAAGCCCAGGAGAGCTAACGCAAAAGCTTTAGGTAAATATATATATCTTACAACACATATATCTTAAGTCGTGGCATACCAAATCCTATGCAATAAAATCCACTAGATGAAGGATACCAATAACTAAGACTCAAGCGATATTAAAGACTTATAGGCATTAATTAACCCATTAGTAGAACTGTCATGACTAGTAATCATCTTCTCATTACTTAATTCTGGTAATATCTTTGTAGCCAATTGCTTGCCTAATTCTACACCCCATTGGTCAAAGCTATATATATTCCATATGTAACCTTGGACGAATATCTTATGCTCATACATTGCAATTAACTGCCCAAGTGTATATGGCGTTAATTTCTGTACAAGAATGGAGTTAGTAGGTTTGTTGCCTTCAAATATTTTAAAGGGGATTATCTTTTCGTACTCATTTTTAGGAATACCTTTATTTTCAAATTCGTGAATGACAGTCCTTTTGTCCTTGCCATTCATCAATGCCTCAGTCTGAGCAAAAAAATTACTCAATAGTTTAGTGTGATGGTCACCAAGAGCATTATGTGAAATAGCAGTGGCAATAAAATCACATGGGATTAATTTAGTGCCTTGATGGATAAGCTGATAAAAGGCATGCTGTCCGTTAGTGCCAGATTCTCCCCAGATAATCGGCCCTGTTTGATAATCAATTGCACCACCATTTCTGTCCATTGATTTTCCATTGCTCTCCATATTGCCTTGCTGAAAATAGGCTGGAAACCGATGAAGATATTGGTCATAGGGAAGGATAGCCTCTGATTCAGCCTTAAAGAAATTATTGTACCAGATACTTATTAAGGCCATGATGACTGGAATATTTTCTTCGTATGGTGTATCTCTGAAGTGTTGGTCCATAGCGTCCATACCTTCTAGTAAAGATTCAAATTGATTGTAACCAATTGTCAAAGCAATCGATAACCCAATAGCGCTTGAGAGCGAATAACGACCACCTACCCAATCCCAAAATCCAAAAACATTGTCGACAGAGATGCCAAAGTTTTGAGCCCTTTCTATATTAGTAGATAAAGCCACAAAGTGCTTTGCTATATCTGCCTTGCCTCCTCCATTATTTAGAAACCAATCCTTGGCCGTATGCGCATTGGTCATTGTTTCTTGGGTGGTAAACGTCTTTGAAGCTATGATAAATAAGGTCGTCTCTGGATCGACTTTCTTAAGCACCTCAGTTATATGAGAACCATCTACGTTAGATACATAATAAGTAGAGATACCATCTACCCAATAAGGCTTAAGGGCCTCAGTAACCATGACCGGACCTAGATCTGAACCGCCAATTCCAATATTAACAATTTGGCTAAGTGATTTGCCTGTGTAACCTTTTACTCTTCCATCGTGAAAGGCCATACAGTAATTTTTCATTTGAGCTTGTACTTGTCTAATCTTGGGTATGATATTTTCGCCATTGACCTCTACAGGATTGTCTGATTGTTGTCGTAGTGCGGTGTGTAATACAGCTCTGTTTTCAGTCGCATTTATTGGTTGAGCAGAGAACATGGCATTTATTCCTTTTTGTAGATTTACCTCCTTTGCTAACTCTAAAAGTTGGATGATAGTATCTTTGGTGATTCTATTCTTTGAATAATCAAATAGGATACCCATTGACGATAATGAGAATCGATTAAATCTCATAGGATCCGCTTTGAACATATCTTTCATGTGGAGATTGTTGATCTCTTCAAAGTGTTCTTTTAGCTTTTTCCAAGCCTTGGTTTGCGTAGGATTTATAGAATCTAGCATAATTAAGTTATATTAATTTTTTCTATAAAGTGTGCAAACATAAAATGTATCTTGGACCTATAAGTAGAAGAAGACAGTTAATTATTAATTAAATACTGTAAATGGGAAAACAGATAAATTTTAGTAATAAAAACAGAGCAGAGAGAGTCCATAATGCCAAGCAAACAGTCTATGACCTAATAGTTATAGGTGGAGGTGTGACAGGAGCGGGCATTCTATTAGATGCCGCAACAAGAGGACTGAAAGCAGTACTTGTGGAGAAGACTGATTTTGCATCAGGTACTAGTAGTAAGTCTACAAAACTTATTCATGGAGGACTACGTTACCTCAAGCAATTGGAGTTTGGACTTGTAAGGGAGACAGGATTAGAGCGATCAGTTGCTCATAGAAATGCACCGCATCTTGTACATCCCGAAAATATGTTTCTACCTATTGTCAAGAATGGAACATTTAGTCATCTTACAGCGAGTATGGCTATCAGTGTATATGATTGGCTTGCAAAAGTGCCTAAGAAGGACAGAAAGAAAACCCTATCCAAGTCACAAGCGCTTAAAAAAGAACCACTGATAAAATCTGATATTTTAAAATCAGGCATTGTCTATTCAGAGTACCGAACTGATGATGCAAGGCTCACTCTTGAATTAATAAAGACAGCGAGATGTAAGATGGTTGATGCCTTCAATTATATGGAGGTCAAGAACTTTACTTACAATGAGAATATCGTTAACGGCGTTGTCTGTCAGGACCACATAACAGGAGAAGATGTAATCTTAAAGGCAGAATGTATTGTCAATGCATCTGGCCCGTGGGTAGATAACTTGCGAATCACAGACAATAAACATACTGATACAAATCTGAGATTGAGCAAGGGAGTGCATCTGGTATTTGATTATGATAAATTGCCACTACAAAATTCCACATACTTTGATGCGTTTGATGGGCGGATGCTTTTCGCAATCCCAAGAGGAAAAGCCATTTACGTAGGTACTACTGATACCAATTATGACAAGGACAAGGATGACTTACAGTGCACGTACGAAGATGTAACTTATATCTTGGATGCTATTAATCTATTTTTTAATATCGAACCTTTACAAGTAGCTGATGTACAATCATCTTGGGTAGGCTTACGTCCACTGATACATGAGAAAGGGAAGCCGCCAACAGAATTATCTAGGAAGGATGAAATATTTGTGTCTGATAGCGGTCTTATTTCTATAGCTGGTGGCAAACTCACAGGATATAGAAAGATGGCAGAACGAATTGTAGATCTTGTATATAAAACCAACGTCCATGCCTTCCAGCACTCAAAATCAAAGACCCTTAAGTTAAGTAATGAATCCTTTGTTGATTACACAGATTATAAGTCATTTATTCAGGTAATTTATCAGGAATATTCTGGCTATGGGCTTTCTATAGAACAAGTCTCCTATCTTGTGAGCACCTATGGCAAATCCGTCACTAAAATATTGGAAGGTGCAAACTTAAAAAATGGTGAGATACTAAAAGTCACCTCCCAAAAACTATTAGAAAGTCAGCTCTCCTATGGTATTGAGTATGAGTCGGTTTATCATCCAATGGACTTTCTGGATAGAAGAACAGGCTGGTTGTTTTTCGATATTAGGAAAGCAAAAGAGGCTGTGGAGTTTGTAATCAACTCAATAAGTAGCCACCTGGGATTATCAGATAATGTACAGTCAAGTATGCATGAAGAATGTCTCAAGGAAATCTTGGATCATGGGCTAGAGAGATTTAAGTAGTATGTTTTTGCTATCCTATAACTTAGCATCAAGTTACCCAATAGCCTAATATATAAACTTCTTATAAGCAGATGCTGAATCGCAAGTAACTCTTTTAAATTGTTTATTAAAGTGTGAGAAGTATAGAAGCTTGCTACTGCAGCTAATGCTTCTATAGATGGATTATTTCTTCCATCAGGTATATATCTGATTACAATAAATCATGAAGGAAGAGTAAGGACCTCCAAATTTGATAAGGTGGAGTAAGAAAATAATAGTCATTTTAAAAAAAATGAGAGACAAATCATTTGTCCCTCATTCTTCGGATTGTTAATTAAATCTTTTGCTCACTGCACTGATAGACTTGAATCACTAAATCTAGCTCCAAATTTTACATTTGTCGTATACTGCTCTAGACCTACTGCATAATTGCCTTTGTCATCTGGGAAGGAAGCTTTTCTATATGTAGAAACGTAGATCCCGTCAATCTTCTCGTAAGTCGACTCCATCAAAATTGCAGGTTGGTTTACACCCATTGCAGGTAATGAAAAATAGAATCGGTCTACAAGTTTTGTTTTTGGATTGAAGTATAAGATGTACTCATCATTTACTTCTTTGCCAATCGCTGCACCATCATAAGACAGGCTTACTTTGTCATAATTAACACCATTGACCATCTCTTGACCTAAATATTTGAGGATTGTACCAGGATCATCTAATTTATACATCATCGTAAACCAAAAGTAGTTGGCAGTTCTAAGGAATCCTGTACCACCGACTGCTGCCGGATCAGTAACCATATTGCCATTATGAGCAATCTTTGAAGTCCCATTCATGTAGAGTTGTCTTACTATCCCACTTGTATTATCTGGTATGACATTAGCCTCATGACGTGTGTACTCAGCCCAAGAGGTTTCATCTCCGAACACATATCTTTCCTTAGATATATCGGTTCCTTTTTGGTAGTCCTTATATAGGTATGAAAACTCGACTGTTCTTTTAGAAGCCAGTTTTTTCCATCCACCATTAACCTTGTAAAGGGCTTTAATTAATTCGTGTGACTTAGGGTCTCCCATATCTACTGTAGAACTGAATGCCGATAATGAAAATGCAGCAATCAAGAGAAGACTTGTGTTTTTAAACACTTTAATCATTGTTTAATATTTAGTTGAAAAATAAAATCCAATATTAGACAATGGCAGAAGCTGCAAAAAGTTATCAATCAGGGTCAGTTTTTGATTAAAATTTCCAAAGTGTCTGCATGCGGATGTATTGAGATCTACAAGTCTGATGGCGTTTTCTAGATTATTGAATGTTAAAACTGGATTGAGGTATAGAGTATTGGTCAATCTATTATTCAACCTTGGCCTGAACATGTCAAGCCAATTACTTGTTATATTGTGGTCTAATTTATACTACAACCTTGTCAAGCTATACAGTCACTATTAATAATGTCAAGTACGAAGTATCCAAAGCTGATTTGGATAGCCTTGACATAGTGGAAAGAAACGGCCAGTTTCATATCATCCACGAGAATCATGCTCACACATCTAAGTGCTTGTCTATCAACGGGAAAGCGCTTCGTTTATTGGTAGATGGTGTCACCTATGATGCTGAAATTATGGACAGCGTAGACCAGATGGTAGCTGAGTTAGGGATGGATCAGCTTGCTCAGACAGTAGTCAAAGACATCAAAGCGCCTATGCCGGGTCTAATTCTGGATATCCTCGTAGAGCAAGGCCAAGAAATTAAAGCTGGAGACCCGATGCTCATTCTGGAAGCAATGAAGATGGAAAATGTCATAAAAGCCTCCTCAGATTGTATCGTGGATACAATCAATAAGAATAAAGGAGACTCTGTAGACAAAGGAGAGATTCTCATCTCTATGTTATAAGTCAATTCAAAGTTTAGATTACAATTGAAAAAAATAGATAAAATACTAGTAGCGAATAGAGGTGAGATTGCGCTTAGAGTTATGAAATCAGCTCAGGAGATGGGCATCGCTACGGTGGCGGTATACTCCGATGCTGATAGAAATGCACCTCATGTACTCTTTGCAGATGAAGCGGTACATCTAGGACCGCCTGCGTCGTCAGAATCCTATCTCGTAATGGATAAGATAATTCAGGCAGCAAAAGATACAGGTGCTGATGCAATCCATCCTGGCTATGGCTTCTTAAGTGAAAATGCAGAATTTGCTAGGAGACTGGAAAGTGCCGGTATCATATTTATCGGCCCCAAGGTGCATGCTATCTCAGTCATGGGTAGCAAGTTGGCTGCAAAAGAAGCTGTGAAGAATTATGATATTCCAATGGTGCCGGGCACAGATACAGCTATAACAGATATTGCTGAGGCAAAAAAAATTGCAGCTGGTATTGGATTTCCAATTCTGGTTAAAGCCTCTGCGGGTGGAGGAGGAAAGGGAATGCGTATTGTAGAGCATGCAGATGAGTTTGAGTCACAGATGGAAAGAGCTATCAGTGAAGCGGAATCTTCTTTTGGAGATGGTTCTGTTTTTATAGAAAAATATGTATCCTCACCAAGGCACATCGAAATACAAGTTCTTGCTGATGAGCATGGAAATACGGTGCATCTTTTTGAGAGGGAATGCAGTATCCAAAGGAGACACCAGAAGGTTGTAGAAGAAGCACCTTCCGCTGTGCTTACTCCTACACTGAGACAGGAGATGGGTGCGGCGGCAGTACGTGTAGCACAGGCTTGTGATTATACTGGAGCCGGGACTGTTGAGTTTTTATTAGAGGATAATACGCATTTCTACTTCCTAGAAATGAACACCCGTCTTCAAGTGGAGCATCCTGTAACAGAGATGATAACGGGTGTTGACTTAGTAGAACAACAGATAAAAATTGCTAGAGGAGAGAAACTCAGCTTTACACAAGATGATCTTTCTATAAAAGGTCACGCAGTAGAATTAAGAGTGTATGCAGAAGACCCCGCAGATAATTTCCTTCCCAGTGTTGGACGGTTGACAGAGTACAAAAGACCTACGGGTGCGGGAATACGTGTGGATGATGGATTTGAGCAGGGGATGGATATTCCAATCTATTATGATCCCATGATAGCTAAACTAATCACCTATGGCAACACAAGAAAGGAAGCAATAGGCATGATGAAAAAAGCGATTGCTGATTATATAATAAAAGGACCTCAAACCACATTGCCTTTTGGAAGATTTGTAATGGAACATGAGGCGTTTGTCTGTGGTCAATTCGATACACATTTTGTTAAGAAATATTTTAATAAAGAATCGATGGTTGCACTCGATGAGAATGCAAGACTTATTGCTGCTAAGATAGCCCTGAAGATTTACCTTGAAAATAAGGAGCAATTAGTAACTAAGAAAGAAGATGCATTGCCATGGAGGCAATAACACAATTTGCAAAATCATATTAACTATAAATAATGAAGATACTAGTCTGTATTAGCAAGACGCCAGAAACCACCGCTAAGATTGCATTCAAAGATGGTAACACAGCTTATGATAGCAATGGCGTACAATTTATAATGAATCCGTATGATGAGTGGTATGCTCTGGTAAGAGCCGTAGAAATCAAAGAGGCCCAAGGAGGGAGTGTTACAGTAATAAATGTAGGAGATTCCACGAACGATGTTGTTATCAGAAAGGCCTTAGCTATAGGAGCTGATGATGCCATCAGAGTAGATGCTAATCCTAGCTCTTCTATGTTTGTAGCTAAGCAGATCGCCAGTCAAGCTGAAGGATTTGATCTCATTCTTACTGGAAAAGAAACTATAGATTATAATGGTTCAGAAGTAGGAGCTATGATAGCTGAGTATATGGGACTTCCATACATCTCTTATGCAACCAAACTTGAAACAGACGGTAATCAAGTAACTGTAGACAGAGATATAGAAGGTGGTACTGAAGTGGCTAAGGTAGCAACCCCCTTGGTTGTGAGTGCTGCAAAGGGTATGGCTGAACAAAGAATTCCAAACATGAGAGGGATTATGATGGCTAAGCGTAAACCATTGAATGTAGTCCCAGCAGTAGATGTTGAAAATCTGGCTGTGGCAGTATCCTTCGCTATGCCTGCAGAAAAGTCATCTGTCAAGATGATAGAACCTGATAATATGGATGAACTTGTAAGATTGCTTCGTGAGGAAGCGAAAGTCCTCTAATCTATTTTTATTTAACAAAAACGATAATGCAATAAATATGGTATTAGTATATATAGAATCGCATGGAGGATCATTTAAGAAAGCCTCATTAGAAGCCGTTACCTATGGTTATAAAACAGCTCAACAGATGGGAGTGGAATGTGCTGCAGTAGTTATTGGGCCAGCTGGCGATGCGGTGAGCCTCGGTGATTATGGTGCATCCAAAGTAATGACTATCGAATCTGCTAACCTAGAAGGCTTTGACAGTCAGACGTACACTAATGTAATAGCAGCTGCTGCTAAAAAAGCTGATGCTACTGTAGTTATTCTGCCACATAATTCTTCTGGAAAGTCACTTGCAGGAAGACTTGGCGTTAAATTAAGTGCAGGAGTTGTCACTGCAGCTAATTCTTTACCGAACACTGATGGTGGATTTAAGGTCAAGAAAAATGTATTTGCAGGTAAAGCAATCGCAGAATACGAAATTAAATCACCCACAAAAGTGCTTACCTTATCTCTTAATTCTATCCAGCCAGAATCTATGGGTGGATCAGCAACTGTGGAGACATTGGATGTAGATGTACCTGCTAGCAAAGTCTCTATCGTAGAAAGGAAATTACAAGAAGGTGATGTTGCTCCATTGCCTGAAGCAGAACTTGTTGTATCTGCAGGAAGAGGAATGAAGGGTCCGGAAAACTGGGGTATCATAGAAGATTTGGCAGCAGCTATCGGTGCTACTACTGCATGTTCCAGACCTGTGGCTGATATAGGATGGAGACCACATCATGAGCACGTAGGACAGACAGGTGTTGCTATCAAACCTAATCTATATATCGCAGCAGGGATCTCAGGTGCTATCCAACACTTAGCTGGTGTTAACAGTAGTAAGTGTATTGTAGTCATTAACAAAGATCCAGAAGCTCCTTTTTTTAAAGCTGCTGATTATGGGGTTTGTGCAGATCTGTTTGATGTGGTGCCTAAGTTGACAGAAGCGATAAAGAAAGCCAAGGCCTAAGGTACGTGAATACGTATGGTGTCCTCATGAACCATCAATTGATATAAAAAATGGATGATAAAATTGTAAGCCTGCAAAAGAAGGTGGAAGAAGCCAAGTTGGGTGGAGGTGAAGCCCGAATTGAGAAACAGCACAAAAAGGGCAAATTGACAGCCCGGGAGAGAGTTCATTTATTATTGGATGATGGTACGTTTGAAGAGATAGGAATACTTGTAACCCATAGAACCAGAGACTTTGGAATGGATAAGCAAGTCTTTTATGGCGATGGTGTAGTGACAGGGTATGGGACCATAGATGGCAGGCCAGTATATGTATTTGCGCAAGACTTTACAGTATTCGGTGGGTCATTATCAGAGACGCATGCCGAGAAGATCTGTAAGATTATGGATCTGGCTATGAAAACTGGAATGCCACTCATCGGTCTTAACGACAGTGGCGGTGCACGTATACAAGAAGGCGTTAGATCTTTGGGAGGGTATGCAGATATATTCTTTAAGAATGTGATGGCATCAGGCGTCATACCTCAGATTTCCGCCATCATGGGACCATGTGCGGGAGGGGCAGTTTATTCTCCTGCGATGACTGACTTTACCATAATGGTGGAGCAATCCAGTTATATGTTTGTAACTGGTCCTAATGTAGTCAAGACTGTGACCAACGAGACAGTGACGTCTGAAGAGTTAGGAGGTGCTAGCACCCACAGTACTAAATCAGGGGTTACCCATTTGACCGCAGGCAATGACCTTGATTGTATCAATAAGATCAAACAACTGCTGAGCTATCTTCCACAGAACTGTGAGCAGAAAGCACCTTCGTTACCATATACATCAGACACAGAGTATCGTGATGAACTCGAGAGTATTATACCAGAAGCATCCACAACACCATATGATATAAAATCAGTTATCTATGGCATAGTAGACGAGGATTCATTCTTTGAAGTACATAAAGACTATGCGGATAATATCGTTGTTGGTTTTGCGCGGCTAGCTGGTAAGAGTATCGGTATTGTTGCTAATCAACCTATGAGTCTTGCAGGTTGCTTGGATGTAAATTCATCTAAAAAGGCTGCCCGCTTTACGCGTACCTGCGATTGCTTTAATGTGCCACTCCTTGTGATTGTAGATGTTCCTGGATTCTTGCCAGGTACGGATCAGGAATGGAATGGAATTATAACCAATGGCGCAAAATTACTCTATGCCTTAAGTGAAGCAACAGTTCCCAGAATATCATTAATTACGCGTAAAGCTTACGGAGGTGCCTATGATGTGATGAATTCAAAACACATTGGTGCAGACTTCAATTATGCTTGGCCGTCAGCAGAGATTGCCGTGATGGGTGCCAAGGGAGCTTCAGAAATTATATTTAGAAAGGAGATCGCTGCCGCTGATGACCCAGTCGCTAAGTTAGTAGAGAAGGAAAAAGAATATGCAGATCTCTTTGCGAATCCATATAGTGCCGCCAGCAGAGGTTTTATAGATGAAATCATTATGCCTAGGGAAACCAGACGAAAACTCATCAGAGGATTCTCCTTACTTGAGAGCAAAGATGTCAAACTCCCCAAGAAGAAGCACGGCAATATTCCGCTGTAGAATATGAGCATCATAGTGGCTATTATTGGAAGTGTCCTTGCAGCTATTGGTCTGTTCGTCTTGTTAGTTATTGTCATTGGCTATTTGCTTTCTTGCAGACGCTATACTGGTCCTGTTACAGCAAATTTTAATGGAAAAAAATTTATCAACCCCTCTCGTCGCCCAGCCAATGGTTTAAAGGAAGTAGGTAGGTATGGAAGAGAACGCGTACCTGACAAGTGGCGATATGTAGAAGATCCAGAGTCGCGCAAAAGGCAAATCCCTACACCGAATCCTGATCAAATTCAATATACCTTTATCAATCACAGTTCTTTTCTCATCCAGTGGAATGGTATCAATATATTGACAGACCCCATTTGGTCTGAGCGCTGCTCTCCGTTCCAATGGGCAGGACCCAGACGCATGCGTCCGCCTGGCATTATCTATGAGAACCTTCCACCAATTCACTTAGTCCTTATATCTCATAATCACTATGACCATCTGGATAAAATCACCTTTAAAAAATTAGTGAAGGATTATCAGCCTAAAGTTATTGCGCCCCTTGGCTTGGCACATTTATTGACAAAGTGGGGTGCTCAAAAGGTCACTGAATTAGACTGGTGGCAGACTATCCATTTTCAAGGCTTGACGGTGACGGCAACGCCATGTAACCATTTTTCTAGCCGTGGATTATTCGATAGGGACAAGACTTTGTGGGCAGGATATAGTTTGACTGACCAGAAAAAAAATATATACTATACGGGAGATACGGGATACTCAGATGTCTTTACTCAAATTGGTGAGAGGCTTGGACCTTTCGATTTATCGTTTATTCCTATCGGCGCTTATAAACCTGAGTGGTTTATGTCGCCAATACATATTTCACCATGTCAAGCAGTTCAGGTGCATGATGACGTTAAGTCTGAGAAAAGTGTAGCTATGCACTTTGGTACTTTTCCTTTAGCGGATGATAATCCAGAAACGTCTACTTCGGAGCTAAAGAGATGTCTTAGTGAGGAAGGTATCAGTGAAGAAGTTTTTTCTATTCCGAAAGAGGGTGGCACATACCAAGTGTAGGAAATGAATTAGTGGAGTACAGTCGCAACAAGTATAGTAGAAAAAAAAGAGGGCCAACTAAGTGTCCCTCTTTTATAGATAGATAAAAGCTAATTATCAATTAGCTTCTGCTGGCTCTAGAATCAAATCCTTTACAGAGTTCTCTAAGTTCTTATAAGGTGACTTTGTTCTTGACGAACCTTTTATTTTTCTTTCTTTAATCTTCACCCCAATATTTCTCTCTTCAGCATTCACTTCAAATTCTTCTATAAGGTCAATAACATCTTGATGTATATCTATGGTTTTAGATGCATCTATCACCACTTGCGAATTGTCAGGTATAATATTAAGTGCTCTCTGTATGTTAGCCTTGTTGAGGAAGGTAACATCTTCACTTAATTCAAGTACAATTTCTCCGTCAGGTCCTAGATGCTTACCAGATTCAAATTTGAAAGGCTTCTTGTAACTATCATACAAAATGAAGAAAATTGCTACCGCCATACCTATCGCGATACCTACTAGTAAGTTAGTCATTACTATACCAATTATAGTGACAAGGAATGGAATAAAGTTGTTCCACCCTTTGCCGTACATTTCTTTGAAGATACTTGGCTTAGCTAGTTTGTAACCAACTAAGAATAATATCGCTGCAAGGCTAGACAATGGAATTAAGTTGAGTACATGAGGTATGGCCATCGCACTTACTAAAAGAATCACGCCATGGAAGATCGCAGACATCTTAGTTCTCCCTCCAGATAGAATATTTGTAGAACTTCTAACAATCACCTGAGTGATAGGAAGACCACCAATTAATCCTGAAATCACATTACCGATTCCTTGGGCCCTCAGTTCTTGATTGGCAGGGGACACCCTTTTCATAGGATCTAACTTATCGGTTGCCTCCAAACATAATAGCGTCTCGAGTGATGCGACCACTGCAATAGTCAACCCGATTTTATACACTTTTGGATTATTCCACTGACTGAAATCTGGAAAGGTGAATAAATTCAAAAAGCCCATAATTGAATCAGATACAGGAATGGATACTACTTGGTCTGCGGCAAGACTTAGATTTCCAGTACCTTGAAAAACCAAATTGAGGATAATACCAAGAGCAACCACAACAAGTGGCCCTTGAATCAGTCTAAATGCATTGATGTTTTTCATGAACTTTTGTTCCCATAGAACGAGTATAGCAATGGATAGGGTAGATATAATTACAGCACCCAAAGAGATGCCATCCATCATATAATACAACTGTGAGAACGTGTTATGTCCATCTGCTTGAGAAAACGCCAAGCTTCCTTCATAATCTTTATCATAGCCCAATGCATGTGGAATTTGCTTAAGGAAAATTATCACACCTATCCCAGCCAACATGCCTTTGATTACCGAATTAGGAAAATAATATCCTATGATACCAGCCTTAATGACGCCAAGTAGGAATTGAAAGATTCCAGCAATTACTACTGCAAATAAAAATATTTCAAAAGCGCCTAGGTCCTGAATAGCAGTCAGTACGATAACTGCAAGTCCAGCCGCAGGCCCACTCACGCCAAGTTGTGATCCACTCAATGTCCCAACAATAATACCACCTACTATACCGGCAATGATTCCTGAAAACAACGGTGCTCCTGAGGCGAGGGCTATACCCAGACATAGAGGAACCGCTACCAAGAATACAATTAAAGAAGCAGGTAAATCTTGCTTCAAATTCTTCATATAACTCATTAATCTAAAATTTAGTCAAATATACACGTATGTTAGTAATACTAACAGATAAAAAACTATTACTTAACTTCTTGTGAGTTCATATTGTTTTAATATTGGTATTGTTTTTATAATATTAATGTCATGATACTTGCAGAAAGCCTATATATACCTCCTGGGCTCTCATTAAGAGACCCTCTCAAAACAGAGCTCGGGCGCAGTATTATCAAGAATAGCATCGAGCTCATAGAGGATATTGGCTTTGAATGCTTTACATTCAAGAAATTGGCAAATTATATGGGGTCTAATGAGACTTCTCTATATAGATATTTTGAGAACAAGCATCTACTGTTATTATACTTAGTTGTCTGGTACTGGAATTGGGTATCCTATCTCATCGATTATAATTCAAAGAATATAGAGGACCCTTGCCGAAAGTTGGATATCATCATTGAGAACTTTGTAGATGCGACTATAGAAAACCCTTCAGTAGCGTTTGTCAATGAGAATAAGCTACACCATATTATTATAGAAGAGGCAGCCAAAGCCTATCACACTAAGAAAGTTGATACTGAGAATAAAGAAGGCTTCTTCAAGAGTTATAAACAATTGATTCAGAAGGTGGCTGATGTGATATTAGAAATAGATCCTAAATTTCCTTATCCACATTCATTTGCTAGTAATCTTTTTGAAATGGCTAATAACCAGATATTTTTTGCGGAGCACCTACCAAAACTTACAGATATCAAGGTCAATAACGAGAATTATAATGAAGTGAAAACCTTATTGGGCTTCTACAAAAGAAGAATGCTCGGGGTAGACCAGTGATAATTAAGCCTTCTCTTTCAAAAAGACATCCAGAATCTCTATAGCTGCTTCAGATATCACAGTACCTGGTCCAAATACACCCAACACGCCTGCATCAAATAAAAACTGATAATCTTTCGGAGGTATGACACCACCAACGATAGTGACAATATCAGGTCTACCAATCTTAGCCAATTCTTCTATTACCTGAGGAACTAAGCTCTTATGACCAGCTGCTAACGAGGAGATTCCAAGAATATGAACATCATTTTCTGCAGCTTGTTGGACTGCCTCTCTAGGTGTTTGAAACAAGGGGCCCACATCCACATCAAATCCAATGTCCGCAAAACTCGTGGCTATTATTTTTGCACCTCTGTCATGTCCATCCTGTCCTAGTTTTGCAATCATTATTCTTGGACGACGACCAAAACTTGATGCAAATTCATTAGACTTATCTCTGGCTTTTTGGAATGAAGGGTCGTTAGAAATCTCGTTCATATATGCACCTTGTATGATTTTATGAGTGGCTTTGTATCTGCCAAAGGTCTTTTCCATAGCTTCTGAAATCTCACCTAAGGTTGCTCTAGTTCTCGCAGCTTTAATAGCATTTTCCAATAAGTTACCTTGTCCTGTAGCCGCGCATAGAGCCAGAGCCTCTAATGCTGAATTGACGGCATCTTCATCCCTTTCTGATTTTACTTTAGCTAGCGAGGCAAGTTGAGCTTTCTTCACAGCAGAATTGTCTACAGTAAGTACATCAATTTCTTTTTCAGTGTCTGATTTATAAATATTAACTCCAATTATTTTTTCAGAGCCACTATCTATTCTTGCTTGTTTTTTAGCTGCAGCTTCTTCTATTTTCATCTTTGGATATCCTTGCTCTATGGCTTTTGACATACCACCCATTTGTTCTACATCTTCAATGATTTTCCAAGCTTTCTCTATCAAAGCCTGTGTGAGCGCCTCTACATAAAATGATCCCCCCCAAGGGTCCACAACTTCTGTTGCACCAATACCTGTCTGAATATATTTCTGTGTATCTCTTGCAATTTTAGCAGAGAAGTCTGTTGGTAAGGCCAAAGCCTCATCAAGAGAGTTGGTATGGAGCGATTGTGTGCCGCCGAACACAGCAGCCATGGCTTCTATAGTCGTCCTCGCAATATTATTAAATGGATCCTGAGCCGTCAAGCTCCATCCAGAAGTTTGACAATGCGTTCTCAATGCCATTGACTTTGGATTAGTAGGGGAGAACATACTAACGATACGAGCCCATAGTATCCGTCCTGCTCTTAGCTTGGCAATCTCCATAAAGTGGTTCATGCCTATTCCCCAAAAGAAAGACAACCGTGGTGCAAAATCATCAATCGCCAAACCCGCTTGTATACCAGTCTTTATATATTCTAAGCCGTCAGCCAATGTAAAAGCTAGTTCTAAATCTGCTGGCGCACCTGCTTCATGCATATGATAACCAGAGATACTTATAGAGTTAAACTTTGGTATGTGCTTGGAAGTATATTCAAAGATATCACCAACAATTCGCATGGATGCTTGTGGCGGATATATGTAGGTGTTCCGCACCATAAATTCTTTGAGGATGTCATTTTGAATGGTGCCACTGAGTTGTTCTAGTGCTACTCCTTGCTCTTCAGCAGCAACTATGTAAAAAGCCATGATAGGAATAACAGCTCCATTCATAGTCATACTCACCGACATCTTGTCCAAAGGGATCTGATCGAATAATATTTTCATATCCTCCACGGTATCTATGGCTACTCCCGCCATTCCAACATCACCAGTCACTCTAGGATGATCGGAATCATAACCTCTGTGAGTTGCTAAATCAAACGCTACCGATAATCCTTTTTGACCTTGAGCCAAATTTCGTCTGTAGAATGCGTTACTTTCCTCAGCTGTTGAGAAGCCAGCATATTGCCTGATTGTCCAAGGTCTGCCAGAGTACATAGAACTGTAGGGGCCTCTGAGATAGGGCGGTATACCTGCACTATATTCAAGATGAGTAGCTGTTGCTATGTCTGCTTGAGTATAATGAGATTTGATTGTGATGTTTTCCGCAGTTGGATATGATATCGTTTCACCCTCAATGGACTTAATATCTATATTCTGTATGGACCCCAAGGTTTGATCCAATAGAGCTTGGGTAAGGTGTTCGATATAATAACTTCCAGCAGCTGGATCCTTTACTCTGTCAAGGAAACTTTCTCCCTTAAGGAGATTGCTAATATTCCTAGATATTCTGGAATTGAAATCACTGTTTGCCTTGCCATTACTTAGATCCGAGGAAGGAATAATCAATTCATTTATTCCTCCTATCACTGCAGACATAGCCTGAGTGGTTAGTTTAATCTTATTAAAGTTTTCATCTTCAACATGGTGTATGTTGTCTAGTGTTGCTATAATCCAAAGAGGTATGGTTGGATTATATCCTTTCTTAGATAAGCATTTTGACCACAAAATCTTGACAGCTCTTAATAGTGCGATATTACTAAAGTAGTGTTCTCCGATAGTCACTTGAATTGACAGGTTGGATAATTGACTTTCACTAAGCTGAGACAGAGAATTCTCCAGGCGATTTTTGATTCTTGTAAGATATTTTACCGGTTCTGTTTCTTTTAATACATCTAGTGTGAGATGGAATAAAGGGAGCTGTTGCTGTAGAGTGATCAAAGCAGATGCTAAATCAATTGAATCTTCTGATATTATACAGCTACCATGACATTTTGTGACATCCTGATTTTTTAGCTTTATAAGATCAGCAAGCAATTGTGTGGATGCAGTAATATTATCTGAGCTGGAATGCAGATGAGTTCTTATATATTCCAGGTGAACCTGATTAGTTATTTCATCTAGGGTGCTCATTTCCAGTTGGCTTATGTCACCCAGGTGCACTGCAGAGGCCCCACTGTGTATTGCAGTAATGATTTCTTTATTTGTAGCATGCCTTTGAAGCAAGTTGACTGCATGACAATAAATCCAATCGTTATTGCTTTTATGGGAATCTAACTGCGTTTTTCTACTTTGGATATTTTCTGCTGTGTAGAATGGCGTCCCTTTTAAATTTCCAACGGACCAATTGAGGCTTTGAATATCTTTTCCTTTCAAGTCCTTGATTACTTTCTCTAACCACTCCGATCTGGTAACCTTACCAAATGCTTTGTATTTCATTGCCATATCACGAAGATATGTAATTGTAATAGGATGACTAGTCTTTGAATTGAGGAGTAGTCTTTGTCATGTTAGCTCTCATGGCTTCAGCTAGGTCATCAGAAAAAAGATTTTTGCTATTGTGGTTGGCTAAGGAGATTAAGCCTTCATTGACTGTACTCTCTCTGGCTTGTAATAGAAATTGTTTGATACCTCGGATTACTGATGGTGGTTTTGAGGCAATCCGTGTTGCCAATGCATTGACTTCTGTCATCATGCTGGCATAGTCATCATAAGATTTGGCTATAAGTCCCATGTCCATAGCGTCCATACCTGAGACTTTCCGACCTGTATAGGCCATCTCTGCTACAAGGCTATAATTCATGAATTTGGGCATTCGTTGCAATGCACCCAAGTCACACACTATACCTAAGTCTACTTCCTTGATGCTATAATAGCTATCCGATGTACCATATCTCATGTCACAGGCAGCGATGATATTAATGCCACCTCCAATGCAGGCCTTTTGAACTGCTGCTATAACGGGCACTGGACATTTTTCAATTGCACTAATGCCATCTTGTAACCCTCTAATCAAATTCCTCAACTTTGTAATATGCTTAGCTGGATCACTATCGGCAACCAAAGGAGGAATCTCTGCAAAAGCACTTAGGTCCATACCTGCACAGAAATTTTTGCCTTTGCCCACCAGAATGACCACCCTGATGTCAATTCTCTCAGAAATGTCTGAAAATAATTGCCCTAGATTTTGCCACATATCCAAAGTGAAAGCATTGGATTTCTCAGGTCTATTGATGGTGACAGTGGCAATCTTGTCATTAACTTCAAGGTTAAAGTGTGGATACATAGGCATAAAGCTTTTAAATAATAAGATTTCTATTTGTGAAGCTATAAAATCTGAATTAGTCTGAGCTATCGTTATAAATTTCTTTGCTTCGGATTCTACAGATTTTTAGTATTTGTTGCGTTTGAGCTATAAAGTATAAGATACAGTGAGATGTCTGTGGTGAATATCTTTTGGTTGAAATGACCTTAGTTTTTATACTACTTTTGCACATGTTTCAAATATTTGAACTCTTTAGTCCATTTTAGACTTTTATACAGCATGATAACGGCGCTTCAGCTTCTCTTAAGTCTTTCAATACTTGTGGTCTTACACGAGTTAGGTCATTTTACTGCTGCCAAGTGGTTTAAGACTAGAGTGGAAAAATTCTATCTCTTCTTCAATCCTGGATTTGAATTATTTAAAAAGCAGATAGGAGAGACCGAATATGGTATTGGCTGGCTTCCACTCGGGGGTTATGTAAAAATCTCCGGAATGATAGATGAGAGCTTTGATACCGAGCAGATGAAAGAGGAGCCTAAGCCCTGGGAATTCAGGAGCAAACCGGCTTGGCAGAGACTTATAATTATGGTTGGAGGCGTATTTGTCAATTTTGTTTTGGGTATCATGTTGTTCTCCATGATTCTCTTTGTTTGGGGTGAAAGCTATATAGACCCTTCTAGTCTCAAGGATGGAATTGCTGTGACTGACTTGGCCAATAGGTTGGGATTACGTGATGGGGATGATATAATTTCAGTAGGTCAAAGGGATTTTGATAAATTTAGTGGAGGGCTGATCATGCGTGAGCTGGTTATAAATCAAGCCAGAACAATAAAGGTGCGCAGAAACGGTAGCGAACAACTCATTCAAGTGCCTGAGGATGTCATTCCAGAATTGACTAAGTATGAGAACTCCAAAGATATTCTGATAGCACCTCGCTACCCCTACGAGATCGGCACGTTAGATAAAGGTAGCCCAGGTGAAAAAGGTGGATTACTAGTGGGTGATCAGATAATCGCTGTCAATGGCGAACCTACGCCATTTGCCCATAATGTAGTTAGCGGTCTAGATGGAGTAGAGATTGAAGATGTAGATTTAACGGTGATGAGAAATGGCACTACTCATGATTTATCCATTGTAAGAAAGGAAGGTAAGATTGGTATAAGGACCTATGCTCTAGATAGATATGTCAGCAATGCATATAAGAAGTATTCTTTTAGTGAATGTATTCCTGCTGGGTGGAACAAGTCTTGGAGTTTCCTTGGGGATCAGATCAAAGCTTTCGGCCAGATGTTTAGTGGAAAGATTAAGCCTTCAGATGGACTAGGTAGTTTTATTACTATTGGTAAAATGTTTGGTGATACATGGGACTGGCAGAGATTTTGGACTATGACGGCTACGCTGTCCATTTTATTAGCATTTATAAATCTCCTTCCGATTCCTGCCTTGGATGGTGGCTATGTTATGTTTTTAATCTACGAGACACTTTCAGGCCGTAAGGTGCCAGACAAGGTAATGGAAATAGCGACGTTCGCTGGATTTATACTACTGATGGTTATAATGGTATTTGCTTTGGGTAATGATATTGTCAAAAACTTTTTCTAGAATAGTAGGTGTGAATAATTTTTTCCAACTATTTGATTTGCCGATGGCGTTTGACGTGGATAAGAAAGCGCTGACGTCAAAGTATTATGCTTTGAGCAGAGATTGGCATCCTGATAAGTTCACCTTGGATACAGCAGAAAAGCAGCAGGATGCAATGGCGAAGACCTCACAAATTAACCAAGGTTATAAGATTCTAAAAGACGACCAGCTAAGAATCAGGCATATATTGGATTGCCTAAATGCGGCGCCTGTAGAGGGGCAAGACAAAATGCCTCAAGAGTTTCTTATGGAAATGATGGATATCAACGAAGCCATTATGGACTATAAAATGGACCCATCTGAATCTGTAAAAATCAGTATAGAATCACAAATAGACCAATATAAATCAGAATGGTGGGCTGCTTTTCTTTCTGCTACAACAGACTTTGATTTCAATAATCCAGATTCGCAAAAGGTCAGTGCTATCAAAGAATTTTATCTCAAATCAAAGTACCTCCGTAGACTCAAGCAAAATGTCGAGAATCGTGACGTAGAACTATAACTGTCTAGTTCTCAGAACGTTTGGCAAAATATTTGCCTTTTACCTTTTGTCCATTTATTAACAATTTTATCTCATCACTTACACCCAATGATGAAAGAGTTATCTATTGCCTTCCGAAAGCAAGGTCATAATGTAAAAGCCAATCTTAAAGGCCGCCTTGTCTCTCTTGCAGCCCTCAGACTCAATGCCGAATTACAATCACAGATTGACCCCTGGGATAGATTGATATTAGATTTAACCAAAGTTACAGACATAGATACGACTGGTGTCAATGCTATTCTCCAAGCTAATATGAAATGTGCTTATATGAATGCTAGCATGGTGATAAGATGTCATGATAATCCATCAGTAAAAGGAATCTTAAAACTAACTAAAGCAGAGGATCATTTAGAATTGGAAGTAGTGTGATTAGTACCCATTACACCCTTTAATCCAACTCCTTTTGTTTGATAGACCTTTCTCTGTTAGACACTATCGCCTCTGCGAAGAAACTTGTCAATATAATGGCTCCCCCTAGCAAGACGTTTTTAGAAGGAATTTCGTCTAAGAAAATAAAAGGCCATATAATTCCATACACTGGAATTATAGAACTCATCAGACCAATGCTTACAGCAGAGTAATGCTTGAGATTTTGCACTAATAAGGTATGACCTATACAAGTGGTAATAAGGGCTAAGGCTAGTATCAAAGTCCAGTCTCCATCGACGACTAGAGGTGCGCTTGTTTTTATAGTTAGGAAGGGAAGCGTTAGCAGACTCATTACAACCAATTGCATGAACATCATACTAGACCCGTCATAATAGCCTACTAACTTTCTTGTGTAGATATTTCTAAGTGCATAAGTCAAAGCTGATAACAACCCAAAGACTATGGCTAATACTAGATTATCATGAAGATCAAGACTTGGCGTGATGATGTAAATACCCAAGATTATAAGAGCGGCTAGAAAGAGATGATACAATCTTAGTTTTGTTTTAAGTATGAGTGGCTCCAGGATAGCTGTCATAGCAGGAAAGGTATGTAAGGTTAAAATGGCAATCGCTACATATGCCAAGGATAACGAGTAAAAGTAGGTGACCCAATGGATACCCATTAAAAGTCCACCAAGAAAAATCATACCTCTATCTCCATTTCTAATCTTTATTCCTACCCCTCGTATTTTTAGAAATAGCCCCAAGAGTATCATAGCAAATAAGCATCGCCAGAAAATAGCTACCTCTGGTGCCAGAGTCAAGGTTCTACCAAATACACCTGAGGTGCTGATGCACAACAAGCCTAGATTAAGGCTTATGAGTTGTTTGAATTTTGGATCCATCTAGGGACTTGGTCTAGTCCGAAGACAGTATTTTTTCCATAGCCGCCCACACCGTTTCTAGGATAATCTTACTCCCTTGCTCGTTGGGATGGATGCCGTCTGAGAGGTTGAGATCTTTGATGCCAGCCACATTATTGAGAAAAAACGGTATGAGTACTGCCTTGTGTTTGTTAGCCAATTTGGGAAATGAGGCATTGAAGATTTTCTCGTATTCCTTGCCCATGTTTGGAGGTGATAGCATTCCAGCAAGAACGATTGGAATATCTGGATTTTTTTGATGAACTCTGATGATGATGCTGTCCAGATTTTCTTCTGTTTTAGTGGCATCAAGCCCTCTGAGCATATCATTGGCACCCAATTCCAAAAAGAATATATCTATAGGCTCTCGTAGCACCCAATCTATTCTACTCAGTCCCCCA
Organism: uncultured Saprospiraceae bacterium; assembly: GCA_964567435.1. Classification (GTDB taxonomy): domain Bacteria; phylum Bacteroidota; class Bacteroidia; order Chitinophagales; family Saprospiraceae; genus RFSX01. Next base: position 32,488 of record CAZMMQ010000019.1, read on the forward strand.
GCAGTTGTCTCCCCACTAAGGCCCGCATTGATGACAGTGTATGGTAGGGAAAATGAATCTAGTCGATTTTGTAGCAGTGAAGGCCAGGCATCTTGCTCATCCAAGCCATATCCTGCCGTCAGTGAATTACCAAAACAGAGTATTTTCATTTTTTCCTCCTTGGTCGAGGATTGTATAACTTCTGTAGATTCTGTGGTTTTTGTCGAAACATCAGCTGGCTTGACTTGTTTATCTTTGCACCCTGTGCTCAAAAGCAAGCACATGACTAATGATAAGAAAAAGGTGGGATAAGACATAATCGCTAATTTGATACAAAGGTAGCTAATCACAAGCGTCAGATTGTATCCCTTTACAAAATAAAGAATGGAAAAAATACTTAGCGTAAGTGCTATAAATAAAGTGTATAAGAGTGGTGCCAGAGAATTGGCAGTGCTCAAGGACATCAACTTCAGTGTCAGAGCTGGAGAAAGTGTTTCTATTACAGGTCCGTCAGGTAGTGGCAAGACAACTTTACTGGGATTATGTGCTGGACTGGATGAGCCAACTTCCGGTGACATACATCTCTGCGGCCAGAAGATTAATGGCCTCAGCGAAGATGAAAAAGCAGCAATCAGGAATGTGAAGGTGGGTTTCATCTTCCAAAATTTTCAGTTGATTCCTACATTAACCGCACTTGAGAATGTGATGATTCCTTTGGAGTTGCTCGGTATAAAGACAGCAAGAAAAGTGTCCGCAGACCTGCTAGACAGAGTAGGGCTTGGAGATAGAATGAAACATTATCCAGATCAGTTGTCAGGGGGAGAACAGCAGCGAGTGTCTATAGCTAGAGCATTCAGTAATACGCCTCAAATATTATTTGCAGATGAGCCTACTGGAAATCTGGATAGCGACACTGGAGACAGTATAGAAAAATTGCTTTTTGATCTTAATAGACAAGAGCAAACGACTTTGGTCATCGTGACGCATGACATGGAATTAGAAAAGAAAACAGATAGAATCATCAGATTGCGAGGTGGAAGAATTATAGAAGATACAGAATCAAAACTGGTGCAAAGCTGATGAGTGGATTTTCTTTTTTAGCTAGAACTGCGCTGCGGGATAGTCGTCGAAATCGAGGTAGACTGCTTATGTTCATGTCTTCTATCATTCTGGGTGTGATGGCATTGGTGGCTATCAATTCCTTTAATCATAATCTAGTTAAGGATATAGATAATCAGACTAAATCTATATTGGGAGCAGACATACAAGTAGAAGGTAATAAGCCCATCCCGCCACAGTTACAAACTATCATTGATTCTCTGCCCGGTGAGCGGGCAAGCCAACAAGAATTTTTTTCAATGGCTATCATGCCGAAAACAGGGGAGACACAATTTACCCGGATAAAAGCACTGGAAGGTGGTTACCCATTCTACGGAGAATTGATGACCAAGCCAGCCGATGCAAAGGATTATTTTCAAACTAAGGGCGAAGCCTTGGTTGATGATGCCTTGATGTTTGAGCATCAGTTAGAGGTGGGAGATCAAATAAAGTTAGGTGAGAAGCTCTTTACTATTGGTGGACGACTGATGAGCAGTTTTGGTTCTGTGTCCCTAGGGGCCAGTTTTGCACCAAGTATATATATAGACCAATCTGAATTAGATGGCACTGAACTGCTAGGGGAGGGGAGCTTGATTGAATACAAGTATTTTATCAAAACACCAGAAGGATTCGAGCGGGAGGTGTGGGATAATAATCGTGATCGGATGTCTCATTTTAGAAATGAGGACTTTAGGGTGACAACAATAGAGGACCAAAGAAGACAACTCAATCGTGCTTTCGATTTTCTCAATAGCTTTTTGAATCTGGTTGCCTTGGTGGCTTTACTTCTTGGTTGTATAGGAGTGGCGAGCAGTGTCTTTATATATGTGAAGACAAAGATTCCTTCCATTGCAGTACTCAGGTGTATAGGGATGAAAGGAAATCAAGCTTTTTTGGTTTACTTCTTACAGATTTTTGTGCTTGGATTTATAAGTGTAGCCATTGGTGTTTTTCTTGGGAGCTTATTGCAAGTAGTCTTGCCAGTTATTCTTCAAGATGTATTACCATACAAAGTTGAATTGTCCATATCATGGCAAGCTATTGTACAAGGCATGCTTGTTGGTACCATAGTGACAGGGCTCTTTGCTCTGGTGCCATTATTGAGAGTGAGATTAGTCAGTCCTCTTCGTACCTTAAGGACCACACTGGATGATGATAAGGCTCCTTTTGATATATGGAAGTGGTTAGCTTATTTAGGCATTATACTTTCAATCTTTGGTTTCTTATGGTCTCTTACAGAATCTGTATCTGCAGCCGCTACCTTTTCTATTGGCTTGTTGGTTGCATTCGGACTTCTTTACTTGATGTCATCAGTCGTGATGTGGCTCGTAAGGAAGGTCATACCTTCTGGATGGAGTTTCGTATTTAGACAAGGATTGGCCAATCTTTATAGACCTAACAACCAAACACGGACATTGATTATTTCCATAGGACTGGGGACTTCTATATTGACAATCTTATTTATCATACAAGGCTTGATACTTAATAATGTAGATAGCATGGATGCAGGTAGTCAGCCTAATATGATTCTATATGGTATAGAGTCTCATCAGGCCAAAGGCGTAGCTGATATTACACAGGAGAAGGGCATGCCTGTCGTACAGCAGGTACCTATAGTCACTATGAAGTTGGCTGGATGGAAAGGTAGAACTAAGAGTGATTGGTTACAAGATACAACTCGTCGAGCAGAACGATGGGTGATACATAGAGAAGCCAGAGTCACATACAGGGATACATTAGAAGAAGATGAGCCGCTTGTAGCAGGAAATTTTGTAGGTAAGGTAGAGGCAGGGGATTCTATATTTATCTCTGTCGATCAAGGCTGGGCAGAGTCCTTGGATGTATGGTTAGGGGATGAGTTAGTCTGGAATGTGCAGGGGGCGCTCATAACGACTTATATCAGTAGTATTAGAGAGATTGAGTTCCAAAGCATGCGTACTAGATTCTTTGTTTTGTTCCCTAGAGGAGTTCTGGAACAAGCGCCTCAGTTTCATGTGCTTGTCACAAAGTCTCCCGACAATGAAACAATGGCAGACTATAGAAGGTCAGTTGTAAAAGCGTATCCTAATGTCTCTGTAGTAGATTTGGGGTCTATCCTGACCACCTTGAATGATATTCTGAGTAAGATATCCTATGTGATTAAATTCATGGCGGCGTTCAGTATTTTGACTGGGATTATTGTTTTAATCAGTTCACTGCTACTAAGTAAATATCAACGGATCAGAGAGAGTGTTTTGCTTAGAACTATAGGAGCGCAGGGTCGACAAATCTTAGCCATTAACGCTACGGAGTATGCGATCTTAGGAAGCTTGTCTGCATTGACAGGGATAATAATTGCGATCGTTGGGAGTTACCTCATTGCGACGCAGCAAATGGAATTAGAATTTAGTTTGGATTGGCTGCCTATCATATTTATTTTTCTACTCATTGTAGCTATGACAGTAATTATTGGATTATACAATTCCAAAGATGTTATCAGGCATCCGCCTTTAGAGGTTTTAAGAAAAGAATAATGTTGTAGGATATGTGGTTTGCATAGAACCCATTGTTGTTAGTCTACAGTCTTGAACCCAATTATGCAGTCCATATGAATAACTCAAGATTGGATACAGAGAACAATGAGCTATATGATAAGCTAGTCTTCAGATCTCTTTTTGGTAATATCAGCCTATGTCGAAAATCAGACTAACAATAACAACTTTGTTAATTTTATTTTCAAGGAAGAAGTACAAATCTACCTCAATCCATTTACATTTGGAGAGAATACTGTAACATCTATAACTCTATCAAATTCTGCTCCCATCTCTCGATAGTAAGTTATAATATGATATTCGTTCTCTGTCTCATACCATGAGCCTTCTATAATGTCCAACTGTAAAAAACCATTTTCATCTTCTACGCCAAACATGTAGTCATAGTATCCTTGCTTCAGTTTAGCTTTACAGAGATAAATTTGATTTTCAGCATCCCACTGCATTCTGTATTTTTCTCTCGCCTTCCAATCACTAAAAGCACCCACTATATAAATATCTTCCAAGAATGGACTATCTACCTCTAGTGAAAAGATTACATCGGCATACTCACTTGTAATGTTATCAGCACTCAATCCTTCATCTATAATTACGCCTCTCCGTGAGGTAGAATTACTTCTTGTGCCAGAGGCATTATCAAAGAATCTGTCACGATCAGAATCAAAAAGTTCATTGGACAATTGTCTATCTGGTTGTTCATCAGATGGTCGGACTACTGATTGAATAAATCGATCTCTATTCAAATCAAAATTTTCAACGATAAAGCCTCCATTTGCATCTCTTTCATTTCTGTAGTTTTCTAATGTACGCTGTCTACCCAGATCAAGTAATACTGTTGTTCCTTCATTATGGCGATCTATCGTCTTGACAAATTCACTTCTGAAATTTAGTGATCTGATATCTACAGATCTGAATTCCTTCAATGCAGGAAAACTAATTTGCTGATTAAAGTCATTAAAGAATAAGTTGTCACCTTGGGAAAAATTGCTCGTCACATTGGAAAAAGCATTTGTAAAGTTGCCATTTTGCAAAACTGTCACGAAAATTTCTTGCTGTGGTCTAAAAACCTGAAAATCCCTAATATTGAGAATGATTTCCAGTTCTTGATGGGTACGTAAGTATGAGATTTCTTTGGGTCGAACAAAATCTGCGAGTGCGCCAACTACATTTTCTGAAACGATGAAGCGCCTAGAAATCACAGGAACTTGCAAATCATCATCGAATATCACAAGCAAATAGTTACCAGAGATAGTCCAGCTAATATCTTCGTTTGGTATAAAAACTTGATAATTTGTATAGTCAGAATAAGCATTTGATGAATAAGAAAATTCATCTACTTCTTCTCCATTAAAACCATCTATATATTCTATCTCTTCCAGGTCAGAAAAATTCCAGTCTTTGTCACAATGAAAAAGGTGATAGGTGTAATTCTTAAATCCCCCTTCTAGATCATCGAACTCCAGTTTTAACCGGCCATTTGAACCCAAATCAAGAATTGGAAGAGATAATGGTAGTCGGCTATGGTTAAACTGAACAGTTTCTATGTAATCCACATAAATTTCATTAGATGTCATTACATTCTCAAATTGTGCAGAGGCAGTGTATCCTAGAGATATTGCAACTCCAAGCCAGAAATGTCTAATTTTATTCATATTCATAATGATAACGAGACTTATATGGAAGTAGGGTACTTCCTTGACAAATTAACATTTTGGTACCAAAAAAGCTACTATAAATAGCGTCAAATAACGTTCCAGCATCAAGCACTGAGCATAGCTATATGGGGAATATCATCTTCTAAATATGGTTCACCAGTAATAGTAAATCCTAATTCCTCGTAGAATCTGGAAAGGTAGACCTGTGCTGAGATCTTGATTGCCACATCAGGAAATCGGTCTTTCATTAATTTCATGGAGTACAGCATCAGTGCTTTTCCGATGCCTAGACCTCTTTTTTTATCACTAACCACCACACGTCCTATAGAGGAATATTGCTCGTAACTTATCTTGGGTGGGACTACTCTGGTATGTGCAATTATTTGATTTCCTTTATCTTTTCCAAGCACATGCAGACATTCGTAATCTTTTCCATCTGCATCCAAGTAAGGACAGTTTTGTTCCACGACAAATATTTGCTGACGTAATGCCAGCATTTCATATAATTCGCGATTGGTGAGTTGATCAAATGTCTTGTGATAAAAATGTATATCCATTAGCGATTAGGTTCTGTTTTATTCAATGGTTTTGGATTTTGTAGGCAGAGAATTGTTCTGATTTATTTCTGAAGGATATCCAACACCTGTATTTTTTAGGTCAGCAGAGTTTCTAGCGGAGAATGCCAAGCAAGCAGAAGTAAGCATACAAATCAGCATCAAGTACTTAAGATGAAATACCATCAATGAAAAGCCAAGGAAAAGAAAAACAAAGATTGAAGGTTGAAGGTATTGTTGCATTGGTGAAATGGTGTCAAACCCCATAGGATTAATAACTAGAAAGCACCAACTTGCACTGAGCAATACAACATTAATTATTGTGTTTTTCTTTTCTATGGTCTGGTTATTTTGTCATTGGAAGTAAACCTACTTCAAATATATCACACTAACCTCACAACCTCCTCACTAGTGCTATCACCGTTTTTCCATTGATTACATCTCCATCTGGATGAAAAAAGTTATAGGCAATAATATACATACCAATAGGAGCTGGTGTCCCATCTTCTAGATTGCCTTCCCAAAGGACATTACCTTCAGTGCTAAGGAGATCATTTTCTGCTAGGGGTAATTCTAATCGACCATGGTCATCATGCACAGCTACATTTCCGATAAAGCCTGATTTTTCAAGACTATATTGGAGAACTGCAAAATCCTCAAAACCATCTGAGTCAGGGGAGAACCGTTGACTTTGTAATTCTACTGTTCCAACTGCTACACCACCTACAGAAATCCTTTGACTATTAGAATATCCTGGTGTCCCATAATTGACACTGGCTGCTGCTGAGAACCAATTATTTGGATCATTAGTATCAGTGACCGTCGACAGCCTTTCCAGACTTATCCCTTCTATATCTGAGTTGGTCAGTAGAGGAGAATGAAAATCATCTGTATAATCAAAACTATCTAAGGTGAATTCCTCATTGTTGGTCTTTAATAATAGAGATACATTTCCTTCATCATTGACATAGTTTGTGATGTTTAGTTCTACGATATTTGCTGTATCTGGAGGCAGGTAATTAGCTATAATCTGCATCGGGTCATCAGTAAAAGCGATAATCTGTTCTGGTGATATCATTGTGCCAGGCATAATTTGGACATCGACGGCCGTGCTATTAGCTCTTGCAAAAAACACCTCATCAAGAGATAGAAATCTATCAGACACATTGATAATTTCTACATAGTCAGCATCATTACCAGGTAAGGGGTCATATAATATTTCATTTATCAAAAGGTCTCCAACGTTCGGTGTGCTTGCAAGTAATAGTGGAAGGGAAGTCGATGCCAATGGATTGCCTGACTCATCTAGTATGTTTGCGATATTGATTTGCCCTTGCTGACCTAATGGGAAAATACCATCCAGGATCAAGCAAACTCTAGTTGGATCATTGTCACTTATCTGAGCTTCAGATATATTGATTTGTTGACCTCCTATGGTATTGATCCTATAGTTAGATAACTTTGTGACAGAAGATTCATCTAATATTTCTGAGAATTGTAAGACGATTTTATTATTGGCGCCAAATCTAGCAGAAATGACTACGGGTGGTTCTGTGTCTGGTAGCAAATCTTCCACTATAATATTGTCAAAGAAAAATTTGTCAGTCCTAGTCGAGGTATACCGACAGGTCCAGCCTAGAAAGTGATTACCTGATAAGTCTTCAGTATCATAGAAAACGCTGAAGGACTCTATAGGCACGGGGTCAGAATCCATCTCCTGAGTAGACAATATCCATTCATCTTCCATGGACTTAGATATTAGGATTCTCAAAGAAAAGCCATTGGCGATTTGAGCCATTGGTCCAGAAGAGATACGTGTTTCCGTTCCTTCTTCTACTTCGAAAAATTGTATAGCATCAGCACTTCCGGATTCTCCGAACCTCAATAGAAAACCGGTTTGTTCATTTGGGTCAGCGGAATCCGTCAACAGCCAATAGTCCAAAAGGTTGGAAGTAGACGGTGCAAAATCCATCTCTAAGTCCACAGACCACAGAATACTATCTGATAGGGTAACCGATGTGAATAGAGAAGATGATCCAGCCTCCACTGCGGCCAACTGAAGTCTTGACTCATCATTAATGATAAAGTTTGAAAGGTCTCCCGTCCAAATGCTCAAATCGCCATTGTCAAAGTCTACGCTGAGTTGCGCTTTTAACCCAATATTTAACAGACAAAATAGTAGTGCAAGTACACTGTGCTTCTTTATGATTAACCCATTACTTACTAGATATGATATGTCTCTAATCGACTTGTACATCTGTCCACAAGGTACAGATATCGTTGATATAGAAAGTAAATTTTAATGATGTCAAACCTGTTTTAGCTTTTTTTATGAGATAGTCTGTACATTTCAATGTCATCATTCCATTTAAGGCAGTATTTTTGATTATTAATAGTAACAATCAGCTGTTTTGTATATACAGCTAATTCAAAGAATGATGAATATGAAATTGGCATTGGTAGGCGCTACTGGACTTGTAGGGCAAGAAATGATTGATGTATTGGAAGAGCAGAAGGTACACATTGAAGATTTTATACCTGTAGCTTCTTCAAAATCAGTCGGTAAAACTCTAACATTTAGTGGAAAGGAATATAAGGTAGTTGCTATGAAAGATGCCATTGCCGCTGCACCAGACTTTGCACTATTCTCTGCGGGAGGATCTACCTCCAAAACATTCGCACCACAATTCGCAGCAGTAGGGACCACAGTGATCGACAACTCATCTGCATGGCGTATGGATCCTGATAAGAAACTGGTTGTTCCAGAAATTAATATGGGTTTGATTGGTGCTGACGATAAGATTATTGCTAACCCAAATTGTAGTACTATCCAGTTAGTGGTTGCTCTTAATCCACTGCATAAGAAATATGGTATTAAAAGACTAGTCATATCTACGTATCAGTCATTCACAGGAACTGGCGCAAAAGCTGTGGATCAGTACGAGTCAGAAAGAGAAGGTAAAACAGACAATGGATATAAGATGGCCTATCATTATCCCATCTTTGAAAATTGCCTGCCACATTGTGATATATTCCTGGACAATGATTATACCAAGGAAGAGATGAAACTGGTCCACGAGACTCGTAAGATATTATCAGCACCTGATATTGCTATAACTGCCACTGCGGTTAGAGTACCAGTACATGGTGGACATTCAGAATCAGTTAATGTCGAGTTTCATAATCCAATTGATGTTTCAGAGATTAAGAATTTACTTGCTTCTTCACCTGGCATTATTCTTCAAGATGATATAAAAAACAATATCTATCCGATGCCACTTCATTCTAAGAAGAAAGATGAGGTTTTTGTGGGAAGAGTGAGACGTGACGAATCTGTAGAAAATGGTCTAAATCTATGGGTGGTCGCAGATAACCTAAGAAAAGGTGCCGCCACCAATGCTGTCCAAATATTACAAGGATTATTGGATAAGAGAAAAACAGTACCTGCTTAAGTTAATTTTTTGAGTATAACATCGAGCATTACTAAAATGCTTGATTTTGAATAAACAGTTTACAGAAAATTTGGCCTTGAATCGCAATAAAAGATTTTGCTTCTCGGCCATTGAAAAACAAATCGCATGAAAAATAAGATTGTACTTTGGGGAAATGATGGCAAAGATGAGAAGGTGCTCATCGCTATGGAATTGTTAGCTAAGGAAAATAAGGTTAACGTTCACACCTTTCATCATGAAATAGTCAGTGAGGTGTTCTATAATTTGATGATGGATGATTGGAGAGGTGGAAAAGAAGTCGAATTTCCAGAAGGATTTAAGACTCAAGTCAGAGAATTATCAGTCACAGACGATATACTTCCTGAAGACCTCAAAGTACAGAGGGGTGATTTGATAAACCGTGCTAAGGCAGAATGGCACTTTGTAGTGCTTTCTACTAAGATGTATGACTTATATAAATCAGAACTTGAAGACCTAAAGGAAAGGATAGAAAAGTTAGTGGATTTCGATGGCGGTATTTGGGAGGAAGTGAAAGGATTTTGGGGTAAGGTGAGTGAGCAATCCAGAGAAAGAAACCTTTTTAGAGATCATGCAGACAAACTGAAGAATGATACTAATGATCTTTTTACTAAGCTGAAGGAATTTCGAAGCAAAGCCAATGAGGAACTCAATAGAATCTCTAAAGAACATGTAACTGCATTCACGCAGCGATTAGATAGTGTACGTACAAAAGTAGATGAAGGCAAGAGTTTGAGTCCACTGTTTGATGAGTTAAAGAGAATCCAATCCGACTTTAAGAATACAGACTTCACACGTAATGATAGATCTAAGGTTTGGAAAAAGATAGATCAGGCCTTTAAGAAAGTAAAGGAAAAGAAATATGGTCCTTCTAAATCTGATAGTGGTGGTGCAGTTTCCCGTATAGAAAGAAGACATCAAGGGCTTATGTCTGCTATAGGTAAAATGGAGCAGTCTATTAAGAGAGATAAGAAAGATATAGACTTTCAAAATAAACGGGTCAATGAAACATCTGGTCAACTAGAAATGCAAATCAGGCAGGCCAAAGTAAAAATGATAGAAGAACGAATCCAGTCAAAGCAAGATAAACTTAATGAAATGCTCGCTACTCAGAAAGATCTAGAGAAGCGTATGGAAAAAGAGAAAGCAAGAGAAGAGAAAAAGGCAGAAAAGAAAGAAATACAGAATAAGAAAGAAGAGGTGAAGGAAAAAATCCAGGCTAAAATCTCTGATAATATGTCTAATCTTTCAGACGAAGAAGCGACTAAGCTACAAGTTGCAGCGCAGCAATTGAATAAAAAGCCAAAGAAATCAAAACCTAAAGCGGACTCTAAAAGTGATGCCAGTGAATCAGTAGAGAAGGTGACTGAAAGATCAACAGGTTCTGAAGAAACTTCAGTAGAAATAACAGATGAGAATCTTACTGATTCAACAATTAGTGAAGTAAAAGAGGAAGAAACACTATTAGGTGCTGCAGCTACGATTATTGGCGATGCTGTGGAAAATGTGGTAGATAGCGTAAAGGCAGTGGCTGCAGTTGTAGGAGATAAAGTAGAGGACGGTATTGGGAATTTGACTGAGGGAGATGAAAAAAAGTCGCAAAATTTGACTGAATCAGAAGAAGATAAGACCTCATCAGATGTCAAAGAAACATTGGGCAAAGGCGGACTATTAGCTGGAGCTGTTGCTCTAGGAAGTAAGATTGTGAAAGAAGCCTCTGAGAAAGTAGACGAGCTGTCAGAAAAGATAGGCTTAGATGATACCATAGATAAAGCAAAAGACACATTGCAAGAATCAAAGGATGCTATTTCAAAAAAGGTTGGCGATGTCACAGACGGAATTGATGCTGATGAATCTAAAGTTGTAGCTGCGGAATCCGAGGAAGTAGAATCTCAAGAGCCAGAAAAAGGCGGTCTTGGAGATATAGCTAAGAAAGGTGGACTATTTGGTGCTGCAGTTGCTCTTGGATCTAAAGTAGTAGAGACAGTGTCAGATAAGGTGGGCGATATTGCAGAAGAGTTAGGGTTAGATGATGTGCTTGAGCAAAAGACCGAAGGACAAAGTCTCGAAGAAAGTGTTGATGATGTAGCAAAGAGAGTGAAGGAAGGCAATATTAAAGGAAGTGCTGAGGAAGAATAATCCTTAGCTTGATTATAAAATATTAGGCATAACTCTAGCTGGAGTTATGCCTTTTTTCTTTTTTATGTATTTCTTGAGAGATATCAACGTGCTCTTAAAGTATGTTGTAGGCATAAAAAAAGGGAGCTCAAATGAACTCCCTATTCTTATAATTTTAAGTAGCACTCTACTCAATAATCAATTTCTCAGTTATCACTTTTCCTTCACTATTAATCTGCAGCATGTAGAATCCACCTGCGTAATTAGATAAGTCAAGATCCATGATGTTTTGATTTTGGGAAACTTGTTGTACACCACTATATACTTCTCTTCCATCTATTGAGAGAAGTGAAATATTCAAGTCTAGATTTCTGTCAGAGTTTATCTTAACAGTGACATTATCAGAAGCTGGATTAGGTATTAGTTCTACCTGTACGCCTTCTAATAATATATCATCGGTGCTTGTTCCATCAGGCATTCTGTCAGAGTCTATGATTATCTCGTCTTGGCCTGAACTTATCTCGTCTGCATTGTCAGCAGATATGGTTGTTTCTACATTATAAGTTTTTAAGTCCATCACTTCAAAGTCATCTATGAACCATCCATTATCTGGTTCAAAAATGATCTCAGTATTAGGGTCTGGATCATGAGTAGAGAATCTAAATCTAAGATCAAACTCTTGACCAACCATATCTTCGAAATTTAAGTATCCAGCTTGGAATTCACCCTCGCCATTTAATCCAGAATAACCCATGTGGTCGGGCATAGCAAGATTAAAGAAAGTAATTTGATCAGTATAGCCACCTAATATGAATCTATCTCTTACATCAAGCCATATCTGTCCATCAGTAGAATATTCAATGAAACCTCCATTTTCGAGTGGTGTACAATTAATCCTGTGCCAGAACCTCACAGTTGGTCTATCAGCACTAACAATGTTAATGTCCGAATAAATTAATCTCTGATCACTATCTTCATCTACTTCTCTTACTACCCAAGATATTTCTCCTTCATTAGCATCTTCTGCTGTCCTAGTCCAAAAGTTCTGATTCAGCGCTCCAGGTATATCCAGTTCCCAAGGGTTAGGTTCACCAATTTCTACACTGTTATAAATTTTTGTGATAGAGAAAATATTAGGATCAGTTTCTAACATATAGGTAACTATCATTTCATCTGTTGGGCCCATATTTTCCAAATCACCAACTTCTAGTATGAGCATATTGCCATTAACGGTTGCAGGAAGACTTGCAGACCCATCTACGTAGGTCAGTCCCTCGTCAAGCAAATCTGTAATTATAGTATTTACCGCTAAGTCGCCAGTATGATTTGAAATCCTTAATGTAACTTCAAATTGTTCTCCAGGAGCAACAAGTTCCGGTATTGATTTGCGGATTTTAAGGGTTGGAACACAGGTCGGTAACGGCTCAAAATTCTCTACACCATCATTTCTATCATCAGGATCACCTTGGTCAGCAAAGAAACCCATACCTCTTCGTGCAAACACTTCCCAGATAAGGCATGAATGTTCACCATTATCTGCACTGAGGACAGCATCTCTCATGTCCAAAAATCCTGAATTACATGGAGCCATTTTCATTCCATCTACCGCTAGTTGGACAGCTCTTACATTACCAGCAGTCTCATCACCCCAGTCTTCAGAGAAACCATATAGTTCTACAAACTCCCAATAAAGATCCCACATAACTGCTGTCCATACCTCTCCAAGTGGATGTGGTGCCGTAGTCCCTTTTATATCATCAAAGGTAACTGGGTTGATGTTCATATCTGTAGAATAAGGAAATCGTCTTATTCCTCTACCATCAGCATCACCTCCTGTCAAGAAGGCACCTACTCCTCTAGCATCAGCTCCTGTGTCTCCTTCCTCAGCAGTCATGACTAAAGTAAAGTAATCCGCAACACCTTCTCCCATTTGCTCATCATTACTATAGCATCCTGCAGCGGCAGGTCCACCGCCTAATCTATTATGTATTCCGTGTCCAAATTCATGGGCAATCACACCATTGTCAAAACCAGAGCTAATGCTTGATGGACCCATTGTTAGAAAACCAATTTGGGCCGATACTGTAGTGCCATTATCTAGCAGGTTAGTTATTCTTAGACAATCTGAATTTCCTATTGAAATGACAGGTATAGTCACATCGTCACCAACATCACCAGGTCCAAGTCCGATAGTTCCTTCACCGTCTCCTCCATTTACACCAGGTACATTACAGATCAGAGCTGCAACAGCACCAGCATTCTCAGCGTTTAATGCTTTTACGCCAAACTCACATGTCCCTCTGAATATAATGGCTATCTTGCCTTCAACATCATTGACAATCTCACCACAAGCTCTTTCTGCATTTTGGACATTTGCATCTCTTGCTACTACCATCTCAGCCGTTAGGTCGATAGTACTAAAATCTGGACTCATATTCCAATTAGCTGTGCTAATTGTATATTCTCCAGCAACACTTCCCGGACCTAGTACTCTGAATAAATTCTCAGAAAAATCCCATTGAAACATTTGCATAGTACCAGATGCACCATCTGGTGGAGTACCGAATGTCGCATTATTTGTACCTGAACCATCTAATGCCTCCGCTCTTACCGGGTCAGCAGATCGTCCTCCTTGACCATAATTATTCTCTTGAAAATTGCCTGATTGAGAATCAAATCCAACCAACGCTAAGTTATCATGAATGATATTGCAAGCCACAAATAGGTTAGTGACATCAGCATCTTGATTTTCTACCGGCTCTAATTCTGGGTCAAATTCATAATCAAATACCAAATCTGCACCACCATCAGGTTCATCACCTGCAGAATTATTACTGCCTGATCTATCTGCATAGGCCCAAACATTGTTTCCTCTTGAAATGGTAAACTCTGCTCCAACTTCACCATCAACGTCATGCCAGCCATAAGGAGATACTTCAGGATTAGCTGGGTCAACTATTAATTCTCTTGTGCCGTGAACAGGACTTTCTATAGGATAATGATAGACCCTATAACTTGCTCCATCTGTGTTGAATGAACTTGTTTTGACCTCAGGTTTATCAGATTTGTGTTCTCTACATTCTGAAGTGTGATTATGAAACATTCCATTATGTACTTGGCAGAAAACTGTATTATTTCTCTTACTGATTACTTCTCCTGTTACGGCATCTATGTAAGAAAACCATGTGTCAGGTGATGAAATTTCATCAAGATAAATCTCCCATGTCAATCTGTATAGTCCATTATCATCGGCAATATACTTAGGTTGCGCTAGTATGACTCCATCAGCAAATGAGGCCTCATACTCTTCTTTTTGGAATTCTAACTTCTTCTTAAGAGCAGTGGGCGCTACAATGCCAGGTAACTCTAAGTCTTTGGCTGCCATTATAATAGCATCTGAAGCAGACAGAACTATTGCATCACTTTCTATTTTGGTTCTGATATCATTTACAAATCGATTTCCGTAATGAACAACTTCACCAGAAGGTTTTATCGTTAAATTTAGAATGGCATTATAGACTTGTACATCTTTATAAGTCTGGTTGTAATATAGCTGAGTCCAGCCATTATTACTATTGATATATAGATCTGTGATATGCATACCTAATATATCTGAATCGGTAAGTTTGAGCTCTTCTAACTTTTCAGTCAGAAAACTCTGACCAATCTGATCAACCTCTAGGCGATTGATATTTTGTGCAGATTCGGTCTGTGCTGAGGCAAATAAAGACATCAGCATGATAGACAATGTAATGTGTAAACTTTTGATCATATGATTTTCAGATTAAATTTAGCCTCCAATATACTGTTTAGATATCCTAGTTTGGTAATCCAAACTGAATCAAAAAGACATTTTGGGCAAAAGATTAAAGTTTTTGTATTGATTGGATGGATTCTACCCATATTATAATTCGCTTAACGAATTCATTTAGATTTCACCATCTTTGATTTTGTAACAATAAGATGAGCCCAACAGCACAAACTTTACTACCATCGCAAAGAATACAGGAGATAAAATATTAATCGGTCGAAAGCCTATCAAGGATGCGCTAATAGGAGGTCAGCAATTGGAGAAGGTCTGGATAGATAGCAGACTAAAAGGGGACTATGAAAAAGAGATTCGCCAACTAACCAGGGAAAGAAATATACCTCTCCAATATCTCCCAAAAGAAAAACTCAGAAGTCTATCAGGGCATGCTAATCATCAGGGAGTTGCAGCTCAATTGGCAATCGTAACGTATCACAAGGTTGAAGATATTCTACCACATCTGTACGAGCAGGGCAAAGTCCCAGCATTACTGATATTAGATGGCATAGAAGATGTGAGGAATATAGGAGCCTTGGCTAGGTCAGCAGTTTGGTTTGGTATGGATGCTATTATAATCCCTGCTAAAAAATCTGCAAGGATTAACACCTTTGCTCACAAAGCCTCTGCGGGAGCTATAACAGATATACCTATATGCCGTGTGCAAAGTATGACAAAAACAGTTGATTTTCTTAAGGCTTCAGGTTTGACCATACTTTTGGCTGATAAGAAGGAAGATATTGAGAATAATGCACCAGATTATAACGAACCAATTGCACTCATTCTAGGTTCAGAAGGTAAAGGCGTATCTAAGGAAATCAAAGAGCGATGTGATACCATTATTACCATCCAAGGTACAGGCAAGGTAGAAAGCTTAAATGTCTCCGTAGCGGGAGCAATTCTTATGAGTCAGATATTTAATACAAGACACAATAAATAATATAATACAATGAATAAATTTTGGCAATCAGCTCGTTGGGTTCCTTTATGTATGACAATGCTTGCTATCACCTTAGGAGCAATTTCTTGTAAGAGTACCAAGCAGTTGAGTGAAACATCAGCAGCTACAACTCCATCTGTTGCAAATTACGATCTCGAAAATGCATTGCTATGGAAAATTGAAGGAAAAGGATTAACCGCACCGAGCTATCTTTTTGGAACGATACACATGATAGACCAAGAGAATTTCTTTTGGCCAGAAGGAACCCTTTCTGCTTTAGAAACTGCGGACAGAGTATCATTTGAGATTGACTTGGACGATATGTTTGATATGGGTGCTCAGATGGGCTTACTGACAAAAGCATTTATGGCAGATGGCAAAACATTGAAAGACCTCTATACAGATGAGGAGTATGCCTTTGTCAAATCACATTTTGATGGGATGGGCATTCCTATGTTTTTCATGGAGAAATTAAAGCCAATGTTCCTTACCGTCTTCGCGAGTGGTGATGTAGAGTTTGGGAAAGGTTTTGGTGACGATAGCAGCATCAAATCATACGAAATGGAGCTATATTCATTAGCTCAAGAATCAGGAAAGGATGTCAGTGGATTAGAGACGATAGAATATCAAATGTCTGTTTTTGATTCCATTCCTTACGAGGCACAAGCGGATATGCTACTCGAGACAATCAAAAGTAGTGATACAGAAGATGATACCTTCAAAGAAATGATAGATATGTATACAAGTCAGGATATTACCAGCATGGTCTCATTTATGAGTGAAATGGAAGAAGGGGGAATTGAAGGGTTTGAGGATGTACTTTTATATACAAGAAATAAAAACTGGATACCAATAATGGCAAAAAAAATGGCTGCACATCAGATGTTTTTTGCAGTTGGGGCCGGTCACTTAGGTGGAAAGAATGGGGTAATAGACTTACTCAAGAAAGAGGGTTATACACTGACCCCAATTAGCCACGCTAAAAGTTAGACAATTGGCTAAGCTATATACAGTTAATGGAAAGACCCCTGTTATACATCCAACGGCTTGGGTAGCAGATGATGCAGTACTTACAGGAGATATAGAGATTGGTGCCCATTGCAGTATTTGGTTTGGTGTCGTGATCAGAGGCGATGTCAATCGGATTCGACTAGGAGAAAATGTCAATATCCAAGACCTTACTATGGTCCACGGTACACATGGACGAGCAGATACGATTCTGGGTAACAATGTCAGTGTCGGACACAGAGCCATCATACATGGTTGTCAGATAGCAGATAATGTCCTCATAGGTATGGGAGCTATTGTACTCGATGATGTGATTGTACCCAGCCAGACGATTATAGCTGCGGGTGCTGTTGTCACTTCAGGTACTAATATAGAACCTGGCTATATCTATGCAGGCACCCCTGCCCGACCGCTAAAAGAACTCGATGAGGCCAAAGCACAAGTTTATATTCAAGGGACCTGTGCAGCTTACAAGGAATACAAAGAGTGGTATAGGGGAGATATAAAATGAGCACATTTTATAAAATAGAAGATAGCATGATTGTAACATCTGTATCTCGACTTTTCTATAAAGTAATGAGCAAAATATTCATTTTAGGTATTGCAATTTTTCTATCTACACTACTAGTTGGTTGCTTTTCTGGCACAGACGGAGATTGTGTATTCAAAAGTATAGATGAGCAAAGCACAATTATAAACTTACGAAATGCTCAAGACTCTTTAGTGCTAATTGGAACAACTAGCGAAGGAGGATTGTATAACCCAAGAACAAGTGAATTTTATTACTTCGAAGGTATTGAGAGGATATCAATTACTTTTCCTGGATCTTCTACTATATTCCTTGATTATGACAGAAATGAATTAGTTTCTAATGTACTATTGGAAGTAGATTATTTAGTTGACCTTGTTTCCAATAGTACTGGTGCAATTGATACAGATACAATTCTGATGAAATATATGCTTGGTGATATTGAAGATTGTTTTTTATATGATGGTGGTGATGCAGCAAGAGAACTCACTTTCTTGCAAATTTTCTATAATGGTACAGAGCTTCATAGGTCTTCTTCTGGTGATAATATTATTACATTATTTATTGATAAAAACTAAAATCATGAATGAGATGGAGTCCGTACTTACGTGTTTTTTTCAAGATGACATTCAGGCTATTTCAAGAAATGAACGTGGTATATCAAACAAGATGTGGCACATTTAGAAGCCATGTCAGCAATGCAAGAATTGATGAAAGAACCAGAGGCCTTGAAAAATGGTTCATGGACAAAAGAGCTGCCTTCGACGCTAAGCCATTTGATAAATAAACCGTCTCATATAATTCCTATTAAGCGACAATAACACAACCTAATAATCTAAAAACGACTATGATTAATCTGCCACCAGAACAAATGGGTTCATTTTATCTCGGCGCAAAATATGATACAGTCAATAAGCAAGTGACTCCTGAGGCCGTCAATTACGATGCTCGTGATCTCACTACCCACGCTGTTTGTGTGGGTATGACAGGAAGCGGGAAGACAGGATTATGCATCGGCCTATTAGAAGAAGCCGCCATAGATAAAGTGCCAGCCTTGATTATAGACCCTAAAGGAGACATGACCAATCTCATGCTCCAGTTTCCGGATTTGGCTGCGACAGATTTTGAGTCTTGGATCAATGCAGACGATGCGAGTCGTAAAGGCATGTCAGTAGGGGATTATGCGGCGTCGATTTCATCTAAGTGGGAAAAAGGATTAGGCAGTTGGGGTCAGACAAAGGATCGTATACGACTCCTTATGGATTCTGTGGATATCAATATCTATACACCAGGATCTGATGCAGGGATTCCAATTAACATCCTTGGTTCATTTGCAGCGCCTTCGTTTGCAGACGGGCAGGATTTTGACAGTGATGCAGAGATGCAATTAGAAAGGATACAAGGTATAGTGGCTGCGCTGTTAGGTATGATAGAAAGTAAGGCTGATCCAGTGCGAAGTAAGGAAGGAATTCTATTAGCCAATATCTTTGAACATTACTGGAGAAAAGGAGAAGACCTCAACTTAGCTACTTTGATTAAGAGTATACAATCACCACCGTTCTCACAGTTAGGTGTTTTCGATATAGAAACTTTCTTCAAAACTGATGATCGCTTCCAATTGGCCATGTCCTTTAATACACTTATAGCCTCTCCACAATTCAAGTATTGGCTCAAAGGAGAAGATATGGACATTGATAAGTTGTACTACACGCCAGATGGCAAGCCCAAGCATAGCATATTCTATATCGCCCATTTGTCAGAAAGCGAAAGAATGTTTTTTGTGACATTATTGCTCAACAGTCTTATCGCATGGATGCGTCAGCAATCAGGGACAACGAGCCTACGTAGCCTAATGTATTTTGATGAGATATTTGGATATTTTCCTCCTACATCCAACCCACCATCCAAGAAGCCGTTACTGACTTTACTCAAGCAAGCCAGAGCCTATGGCGTAGGGTCAGTACTGGTAACACAAAATCCGGTGGACATAGATTACAAAGGGCTGTCTAATGCAGGAACCTGGTTTATAGGTAAGCTCCAAACAGAAAGAGACAAGGCGAGGGTATTAGATGGTTTGAAGGGAGCGATAGCAGAAGCAGGGGGACAGCAAATGGACTTTGATGATATTATAACAGGTTTGTCTTCCAGAGTTTTTCTCATGCATAATGTGCATGCGGATGCACCTGTTATCTATCATACAAGATGGGCTATGTCATACCTACGAGGTCCTATGACCAGACTACAGGTCAAAACTCTGATGAAGGATAAAAAAGGAAGAACCTCACAAGTGTATACGTCAGGAGTAGCTAATCTTTCTCAAGCCAGAGCCGTAGTGGAAGAGAAACCCCAGATGCAGATGCCTCCTACGTTAGATCATAAGATTCAGCAGCGTTTTATGGCACTGTGGAAATCACCTATGGAGTCAGGATTAAGCTTTGGACAAAGAAAGAAGATTTGCTACGAACCCCGAATATTATGTCCAGCGCAGGTCAGATTCTATGATGAAAAGAGGTCAGTAGATAAGGTGATGAGTATGGCCATGTTGGCTGCAGCGCCTGATGACTTTGGACGGACGGATTGGGCAGTTGCTACCAGGGTATCCAACTGGCAGCAAGCATTGTTGAACCAGCCTGATCATCCTGACAATATAGATGTAGAATATAAGCCCGTGCCTGGAAGTATGAATACCTCTAAAGAGCTTAATCAGATTGAGTCTGAATTTTCGGATTGGTTATATGTCAACCAGCGCATGTATACGCTACTGCATGAAGATCTCAAATTGTATCAATCTGATACTGAGTCAGAAGAGTCATTTCGTATGCGCTTACAAGTTAAGGTAAGAGAAGAGAGAGATAGTGAAATAGATAAGTTGCATGATAAGTATGATGCAAAGTTTACCAAGTTGGATGAAAAGATACGTAAGGAAGAGCGAGATTTGGATGAAGCACAAGCAGAACAGAGAAGTAGGCGAAATGATGAATTGATCAATGTTGTAGAGACAGTATTTGGAGGTGTATTCGGTGGTAGGCGAAGGAGGTCTATGGGTTCTGTATCTACCAAACGGCGAATGGCTAGAAAGGCTAAGGAGAAGGTGGCAGAGTCTAGGGAGGATTTAGCGATGCTGGATGAGGCCAGGTACGAATTAGAAAACGAACTCAAAAGAAAGATCAATACGATAACAGAAAAATGGGACCAAGCTCACCAAAGCATTACTAAAAGAGAAATAAAGCCTAGACGAACTGACGTCAAGGTCAGTGACCCTATACTAGTGTGGTATCCTTACTGGGAAGGCAAAGACGGCCACCGTGTAAGTGCATCCGAATAGCTATTACAAATCGTAACAACCTTCACCTTCAGGCTCTAATAAATATTTCATCCCTAAGGTGCCCCAGAATCTGACATCTCGCTGTTCTAATGAGAATTGAGAAGTCCTTTGATTGATGGACATTGAGAATTCTATCTTTTTTAGAATTTGAATTTTGGCGCCAATATACCCCTCAAGGACTATCTTTCTCGTATCTGCAAAAGCAATATGGTGTGTCCTGTCATTGAAGAGCGCATTGAGATGGGCATTGTAGAGTACAGCTCTTATAGTACCGCCTATTGAAAAAGCGAAGGAAATATTTTCATTATTGACCTTCAAGACGCTGGGGTTATTAGTGTCAGTATATCCTAGGTTGTCCACGTTCTTCTCTACATTCATAACCTTCCCTATATCAATACCAAATCCGACATCTGTATAGTAGCCGAGATTGAATTCAGGTCTGGCTTGGATGACAATTTTTCTAAGCGGTCGGAGCACTACAGCTTCATAAGAAAATGAATACAAGAAGACAGGCAAGCCAGCTCGGAAAGCCTGACCTGTTGGATAGGTTTCATTCTCATCTCTATCCCATAACACCGCACTGGGACGATTACCACCAAATAAATTTTCCACCCCTTGGGCAAGACCTAAACTCATAAATCCAAAAGAGAAGGAGGTCGTGATCGCCATGTCTAACCTATAAGCTGAATGCGCAAATAGTTTGCTGCCTTCCAGTCTACGGGTGCTCCTAAATCCGGTGAACGAAGAAAAGGGTCTATCCTGAGCCAAATCATAACCACCCGCCAACGCCGCATCAAAAAAGTCTGTCTCATCTGATATAAGTCGAGGGCTAAATCCATTAACTGTAAAAGTGAAATTATGGGATATGGTCTCTACTTCCACGCCTCTGTTATAGATTAATTCATCCAACCAGAATGCATCTATAGTTTCTCTTACCCATGGCAATCCGAGATAATAACTATTGGCGAAGGAACCATAGAATCCCAATCTAAGTCCGATTACGTGATTCTTATCTTCTAATATTGTATCTCTTAGAAAGTCAGTAAATCTGTCTTGATCTACAGATATCTCAAAACCACTGAGGTCAAGTTGTTGTGTACTAGCCTTGGGAAGTAGAAAAAGGATACAGAGAGAAAGGAAAAGTAGGCGCATAGATGGATATCTTAATGTCTGAAATTAGCGCCTAAATTACAACATATATACAAAAACTGTAATATGAAGTCTATACGCGATGCCAATATTGATTACGACCTAGCGCTTCTATACCAATGTATCCTCTTACTTTTAGTTTATCTGGCGATTCCATATAGATTTTACACTTGTATGATTTACCAGTTTCAGGATCCATAATAGTGCCTTTCTCCCATCTGTTTTTCTTGCGCACAAGACCTTTCATGAGTACCATCCCGAGTACGGGTTGGCCCTTGAGATCACCTTTGCATTCTGTACATATCGTACTTGGGTCACTCATGAGTAGTTTGACCACTTTGCCATATAACTTGCCATTTTCTTCATATATCTCTAAATGAGATTTGGCGTCACCTGTAACATCATCTATAGTCTTCCATATTCCTACTGGTGATTGGCCGATAAGGTTTATCGACATTAAAACGGAGGTTATTATTATCGCAATCTGCTTCATATCTTATAATCTTTAGAGACTGAGAAGGAAACGTGGATTTAAGGCAAATTGTTACATAAAGGATGTAATTAATAACCCAGTGAGCGACTAAAATTGAGTTCTCTAACTTAGAATTTACTGCTGTCGTTTTTTAATGTTAAGTATGGGTCTTTCTTTAGTTTGACTCTTCTAGAAATCCGTTCGTTGCGACTTGTAGTCGCGATGCAATATGCTTGCATAGAATCGCGACCTCCTAACTTTAACTATGCAATTCAAGAGAAGGTGGGCTTTCCGAAATTCGGAAAGGTCGGATGAGTTGAGAAGAGAATCCTCTTACTGGGATAAAAAATTAATAGATTTCTCCATAATCATATATCCAGAAATCAGAAATTCCAATAAGCTGAACAAACTTATTCTATCCTATCTCAAAAACAAGGCTCCGACTTATTATAAGTCAAGCATAGATCTTTTAAATATGCTACAAAAATCATATTAGTCTTTTCCTTTGCGTATTAACATGCGAATGAGACACTTATATATTAGCGCCCCTTTTCCAAAAATAACTATGTCTTATTCGAAATCAAGAAATGCTATTTTGATGAAATTAGCATCACTTTAATTGTGAATTTCCTTTTTTTTCACCTTCATAATGACAACGACCGACGGTAATACAATTGGACAACAAATTCCAGACAACTTATCCAG
>CAZMMQ010000020.1:0-51169 GCA_964567435.1 uncultured Saprospiraceae bacterium
TTAGCCTTATTTGGATGGCTTGTAAGCCACAAAATCCAGACGAGAAAGTCAATATCATTTCTGCAGAAGAAATACAAATCGCTAAAGATCTGATACAAGGTGCATTTGATGACTTGTGGGCAGGTGTAGACTCCACAAAAATACTGGATTATCATACTGAGGATTTTATTATCTTGGAGAATGGAGAGGTCTGGGATAATGACAGAATCAAAAAATTCATGCGCGGTCAATTGGCCAAAGAAAATCGATCCAAGCGGATCAATAAAATGACCTACATATCTATAGACAAGTATGGGCCATCCATACAGATTGCATATCACAATAAGGCCATATTTTACCAGCAAGACAGTCTGGTAGGTGATGGAAGTTGGCTGGAAAGTGCCTTAGCTGTACCTACTAAAAATGGCTGGCGATTGAAGATGATGCATTCTACTTGGAATAAGGGTAAATAAAACTTTCAGTACGCTATATTGTTTGATACATCATATCTCCATCTCTCTAGCCATCATATGAAGCACATCTTTAGGGTAATACTTTTTATAGCTACAGTGCTAATTTTCTCCTCTTGCGGACATCAATCGCTGGTCGACAGATCTACTCAGGCAACTGAGTCAAAGCAACAAGTCAATAATGAAGAAAAGCTACCAGGTAGATATCAGCTCTACCGTGCCTATTCTAATCACAACATTATGGTCGTGTATAATGGGAAGGACATGGACTTCCAAAATCATTTTAAAAGTCTGACCTCAAATCTAATTACCAATTTAACAAAAGAAGACCGAGCACAATTCAACATCAGTTTCAAATTAGCCAACGAGGTTATAGCGTCTGAATTGAGTGATCAAATTATTTATATGGTAGGGTCGTCACCAGATGAGGCCATCATCAAAAAGTTGTCGGAGAGAATCCCATTCACACTAGTGGAGGACTCATTTAATTTCGACAAAGAGAGTTTTACTGCAGATGACGCCGTTATCGCTATACACAATTACCCCAATCCAAATCATCAGTCTCTACCACTGACAATAATTACTGGTAATGATGAGCAGACTATAATGAAGGTATTTGAGAGGAGCCTGAGCAAGGGTATTAATTTTCTCTGGCAGTCATTTGATTACATAATTTACAAACAGACTTATATGGAGACGGTGGGCTCCTTTGATAGACAATGGCAGTATCAAGCAGACCAAAGATTTGACTTTGATCCATTTACCGAACCTGATGCATCCAATAGCTATGTAGATATATACTCTCAGAATGAGGATTTACCCAATGATGAACTCACAACTTTAGGAGAATCAATAGCTACAAAGATTTCATCTATCCAGCAATTTGTGGGTAGCAGAAGAAACCTACCTACAATTAACTATTATATATACTCGACAGCAGAGTCCAAAGCGCTACAACAAGGCAACTCGACTCAAGCCCATTTTGATGCTGATTTGAATAGTGTGTATACTATAATTAATGAAAAGTACAAGGACAATTATATAGAAAAAGAAAATCAACTCGTCATCAGACAGTTACTTGGACAGCCTTTCCATGAGATATTGGAATTGGGTTTGGCTATTCGTTTTACAGACAAGTGGCAAAAGTATGGGTTTGAATATTGGGCTGCCAGGTTGGCCAGTTCTAATAATACGCTAAGTCTGGTAGAATTGACTGATCAAGAATCACTACAATATGAGTCTCCATTAATCAAGGCGTGTATGGCAGGCGCAATGGTTAATTTCCTAATTAAAAAAAAGGGTAAGGATGCTTTTTTGAAAGGCTATAATCAATGGGATCCGACTAAAGATGAGTTGAGGCAAATGGAAGCTGACTGGCAAACTTATCTGAACACATTGTCAAAGCAGCACCCAAGAAAAGAAATTAAACTCTATAAAGAATTGGGCTTAAAAGGGTTCAATTTTGCCCACGAAGGTTACCGCATATTTAACGGCTACTTATCTAATCTGGCTACACAGTCTATAGACAAGCAAGCTAGTCTAGGCTGCAATGCCATTGCCATAGTACCGTACTCATATATGCGCGATGATCAAAAGCCTACCCCACTGCCAATCACCAATCGACCAGGAAGTGAGAACGACCAAGGTGTGATACACTCAGCTTATGAGGCTAAGGCAAGAGGTATGAAAACCATGCTCAAACCTCAAATCTGGCTCAGTGATTCTTGGCCTGGAGGTATAAAAATGAAGAATGAGAATGATTGGAAACTTTTCTACAAGCACTATCACAAATGGATAAGACATTATGCTCTTCTGGCTGAAATCCACCAAGTAGATATGCTTTGTGTAGGCGTAGAATTTGTCAATTCCACCTTAGCCCATGAAAATGAATGGCGAGCCATATTTCATAATCTAAGAGGATTATACTCTGGGCAATTGACTTATGCTGCTAATTGGGGTGATGAATTTGAGAAAGTGCAATTTTGGGATGAGTTAGATTTAATTGGACTTAATTGCTACTATCCCCTCTCAAAAAAAGACAAGACGTCAAAAACTGAATTGAGTCAGAACTTTGAGAAGGTAAAAAGAAAAATACAAAAGGTATATGATAAGCATCAAAAACCAATAGTATTTACTGAAATAGGATTCAGAAGCATAGATGCCCCTTGGAAGCATCCACATGCAGAAGGAGATAACTCTTTCAATGAGGTGCATCAGGACATGTGTTATCAAGTTGTGTTAGAAGGCGTAGAGAATGAGGAATGGTATGGCGGTATACTATGGTGGAAATTTCCTTCTTACCTTAGATACGGTGGCGATGAAAATGACTCCTACACACCCAATAACAAATTAGCAGAAGATACAGTGAAGCAATGGTTTTCTGAGAATGCAGAAAACTAAAGTTTGGTAACTGTACAAAAAAATAGCACAACCAACTGCAACTGCAATCAATTGTGCTATTCCTATATACTATAGTTTAACTAGTTCTTTATTTCATCTTTACAATCTGTCTGATTGTATGGAAATCATCTCCTCTCAACTCTATAAGATATGTGCCTTGTTCTAAGTCACTCACATCCAAATTGACATTATGTGAATTGAATGCTTTTGACATCAATGTACGTCCAGAATTATCTACTACATTAATGGTGTTGATATTTTTTTCACTAACAATTGTCAAATTTTCTGACACGGGATTAGGATATAATTCTATATTGAAATCAAGTACATCATTGACACTAGACTGATTAAACAGTAAGTTGTATGGCGTAATTCCTGTTCTACAAGACTCCACTAATGGTTCCATTTTGAAATCAAAAAAGTAGTGATAAAACTCTCTGCCAAATAGAGATCGACTAATTGTTGCCAAGTCACTCACTCTATATGGAAAATCAAGTTCTCCAGTAATAATAGCTAGCTCCGGATTGTTAGACCCAAACGTCGCAGTACTTGAATCAGGATTAACTTCCATACGATAAGAAGCAGACTCTAGTGGGAAATTTAGAAATACTTCAGAAATGCCTGCAGGCACGTCGACCGTCGTCTCTATCACTAATTCCTGAGTTATAAAATTAAATATCTGAATGTGTCTCGGTCCTTCAACTCTAGCGTTTACTTTGACTGACCTGAACATACAAGGTTCATTGGTTACGAAAAGTAAGGCACCATTGACATTCTCAAATGAGAAGTCAGTATTCTCTTCTGTAGATGTTACTGGTGCACCACCTAAGTATCCTGGGGGTGCCAGATTTATATCATTATCAAAATAGAATGTAGTATCTGCATCCAATACCTCAGTCAAAAATATGTCACCGGAACCGATTTGATTAAGACCTTCTGGATCACTGTACCAAGTTGTTGATTCATTAGGTCCTTGTAGCTCTACTGCCTGAGCACCCGTAAACATCTCTTCTATTGGCTCACCAGATTCCCCTGGGCTGACAAAAGTAACTTGTACTAGATCTGATGGTATTGTATCACAAGCACTGCTACTAGATGCAAAGAAACTACCTGAGTTTGAAATTTGAAGCGCATCAGTATTATCACCTGTACTCCATTCAAATGCTTCACTATTAAGTACTTCAAGTTCTACTGAAGTGCCTTCACATAGAACGATATCATTTTCTACATTTAATATTGGTGCTTCAAGTACTTCAGCACCTCTAACAAGTATAATCTGAGATACATTCTCACATCCGTCTCTGGTCACAAATGCTTGGTATGCACCGGGTGTATCTACTTCAATCTCTGCTGTATTGCCGCCAAAAGGTTCCCATGCTATATTGTCAAAATCATCATCCACCGATAATATTGTTCCAGACAAGGTACAATCAAGACGAGTGCCTGTTGCTTCTGCTGTAACCAAGCTTTGGATACATTCGCCTTCTGTAGCAATGAAGTGATCATTGATTGTGATTTCTGGACCTTCAAATGATTCCATCAATCCAGATGGCCATTCGATAGAAACTCTGTCTATTTGATCCGCTTGACCTAGCCCAAATCTGGCTGTCAATGAATTAGTAATTCCATATCCTACTCCAGATTGTATTACTCTACATTGTTGACCCCATGCCCCTTCTATTGTTACCCTTGCACCCACACCATTGATGTTAGATTCTCTACCTACCAATGAAAGTGCAAAGTAATTATTTGGTCCACCAGAATTTATCCACAATTCATCATCTGCACCAGTTTCACCTGGACCTAAAGATCTATAAGATGCAAAGGCATCTATATAGCCATCTTCATTGATATCTCCCAAAGCAAAAGAGAATGGACTAAATGGACCGAATGGTGAAACACTGCTTGTAAATGTTTTATTACCATTGTTATATAGCAATTGCTCGCCATCTCCAACTAATAAGATATCGAGGAATCCATCATTATTAAAATCGGCTATAGAACTCTGGAATGCAAAAAGCTCAAGGTCTTCTCCGTTTTCAAATAATGGTATTTCTTCAAAGCGCTCTCCATTTATATTTTCGAATAACTGGCAAGGTGCTTCGTGATTAGCTAAGAATAAATCTTGATCACCATCATTATCTATATCGCCAAAGTTACAAGTCCATGTCTGACGACCTATTTTCACTCCCCATTCTTCTGATGCTTCACGAAAGGTTCCACCTTCATTGAGTTCATTAATAAAGAGCATGTTGATTCTTCTTGGATCGGTAGATTCTATTATGCCATCGTCCACACCTAATCGACATTTCGCAATGTAGAAATCTAAATCCTTGTCACCGTCTATATCTACCCACTCACTCGCATAGTTTCCTGAATTGTCCGACACAGGAGTGGTCTTCATGTCTATCAGGTTAGTATCTCTGACGAGTTGACCTGTACCATCATTAATGTAGACTTCGCTTTCAGCATCATCATCACAGATGAATGCGTCCAACCAGCCATCATTATTGATATCTACATAATTTGCTCCTTGCGCAAAGTAATCTGTCTCAGATAACTGTCTGAAATTAAATTCCCCAAAGTCTTGTCCTGCCTCATAGATCTTAAACCCATTATTGGCCCCTGCAGACATCAGATCCATTCTACCATTGTTATCCAAATCACCAACTAGAATAGCCCAAGTAGAACCTTCGGTTGTATCCAATACGATGTTTTGGAAAAATTCACCATTATTCGAATTGATATCTACCATCAATTCGCTGCCATTTGCAGCTCTTATTAGATCATCTCGAAAATCACCATTGACATCAGCGAAGCCTTTACATATTGGGCTACCCTTTTGTCTTTCTGTAAGAAGTTCGGTGGCGTTACTAAATGTTATTTGCTGAGCACATAATTCAGGTATATATAATGTGCACAATAGGGCTAGGATCACTAACCCAGGTTTCCATAGATTTCTCATTAATCTATTTTTTTAATGTTTTAAAACTGATAGTTTAATTACAAAAAGAGTGCCTATATAGACTCTAATCGGATTCTGGCTCGGTAATCAATATTTAGAGAGTAACAAATGGAATAGAGAAAAAGGTAAAATATCCTCTAAAACGAACAGATAGATAAGATAAAGATACGTTCGTAATCAATCTAAAGATACTAATATAACATGAAATGTCTGCTATGCTTTCTCGATTGATTAACAATTTAATATAGAAAAGCAGGGTATCTCTACCCTGCTCTCAAAACAAAAAACAATAGCAACTACATCCTCCAATGAGGAATGTGGCTAAGAAAGCGTCTCGTTATAATGGAAGTCTTCTACTTTGATCACAATAAAAAAATGGTCTACTTACTTCCTACTTAAGCTCTGTGTCCATGGTTAGATATATTTTGGGCTGGTAAATCAATTGAATATCCCTCTTTAATCTCAGATCTCAATTCATCCCACAATTTTTTGTTTTTGATTGTTTGAGGAAGTTGGCTTCTCATAAAAGTTCTCCCTTTATGGATATTCTTAATGATGGTTAAAATTTTAGTGCGGCTCATAATATTCAGATTTTAGTGATGCTCTCTTTATGAATTTTTATTTTCATATTCGAAGACGAATTACACAATCTGAATGCAAGCTATCTGCACGATTCTTTTTCATATAAGACATAATGGAAGCACCAGTTATAATTAAAAAACCCAATTCTATTGTGAGTCCTGAATTGTTAGAGCAGCTCAAGACGAAAACGCAGGAGCAAGGACAAGTAGTTGTACACTGTATTCAAAAATCTGATGAGCCAACCTATATACGTATTTGGCCTAGTACCTACCTCTACGATCATCATTCTGACCATCGCTCTGAGTTGGTTCATGCTGAGAATATCTCCTATTACCCTATATGGAAAGAGATAGGTGCTGGAGAATATGCCTTCACGCTAATTTTTTCTGGTTTACCTAAATCTTGTTTGGTATTTGACTTGCTGGAGCACTGTGAAAATCAGGCCGGTGCTTTTAGAGTAAATAGTATTACACGCAATGATACAGACGTCTATTATGCCCAACTTTAGCTATCTGAGAAAGTACTCTTATAAGCCGCTTTGATATCATCTTCAATTAGATATACATGATAAGATTTCGCTTGCATAAGGCTACAACGTGCATGGAAATCATCTTGAAGAGATAGCTGTTTGATAATCTCACATGCCTTCTGATAGTTTTCTTTACAATTATTATAAAGGGCTTTTACACTGGAGTTTCTTGTGTAGATGTAGGACATTTCCATTTCTGAAGCATACAGATATAAGTCAGCAGTCTCGTGCTCAAATATGGACAAGCTAGCTACTTCTTTTAGTTTATTCTTGATTTTTTGGATTCGAGGCCTTTTTCGCGCTTTCTCTCCAATATAGAGTAAATTTCGAATCTCCTTTTTTGCCTTATCAAAGAGTTTCTTTCTATCAGCATCACTACCCAATTCCATGGCATAGTGTTTTTTGATATCATTGAACTTGCCGTATAGCAACTTAAGTTCAGACTTAAGATCTTCCTCAGTCAATGAGTTAAGGAATTTTCCAAAAGCTGCTCTGCTCATTATTACATATTATAGGTAATGCTAATGTAATGAATAGAGGTCAAAAAGGGAACAGCATTAGATATAGAGCAAAAAAAAATGAGCTAAATGCACTTTTGCACCAGCTCATTTTAATCGTGTTATATGTTATGAATTACTAAAATTCGATTAATTCTTCTTCCGTTTCTAGGACTTCAGTTTCATCTTGAAGAGTTTTTCCACTTCCAAACATCATACCTACAGACAATGTAATTCTGTTGGCGCTTTTGTTTTGCTTCAAAATGTCATTGCCTATTGTAAAATTGTCTACGACACTAGAGAAACGATGAAGGTATCTCAAATCAATGTGTACCTTACCAAAGTTGTATCCAACGATTCCTTGGAATCCTGTGGTGAACTCACTTTCAGTATCTACATAGTTTTCGAGATTTCTTAATTCAGTAGTTTTGTCTACCAATATTTCCAGTACTGGTCCAAGACCTAGTTTAAAATCCTTAATGTTGACACCTGCTGTCACTGGAAGTTCTACAACTAGTCTTGACTCATTATGTATAGTTTCCGGAGTATCATTGTCTCTTAAGAAATTTTGTGAAGAATACTGTTGATCATATCTAGTCCCAAGCGCTTCAAACTGAAGGAAACCTGGACCAATATTATTGTACAGCATGACTCCAACTGACTTGACACTGGTTCCACCTAGAAATTTTAGTATTGGTGGTATGTCATTAGAAGCTGGAATTATTCTAATGTCTTGCTCAGGTTGTGATACAAAACCGTATGATACTTTTGGACCAATTGACCATTGTCCAAGGGCTGTCATACACCAGCCGAGTAATAATAAGAGTGTTAGTTGAATTTTCATTCCTTTAATTATTCTAATTTGTTCTCAAAAAAATTTTAATTGACTTATAACACAAACTGAAGACACAAACAGAACATTATTACACTATTCGTCTATTTCAATAGATTAAATTTTGTAATCTAGCTTACACAAATTGTTCAGAGAAGTAGAGTTTATGTAGAGCAGAGGTAGAGGAGTTGTCGTATTCGGCGTTTAATTATTCTCATTTCACACATTTTATTTGAATTATATCAAGATTATAGGCCTTGTATGTTTTGTATGAGGACTAAATGTTCTACTTTTGCACTCTTAAATTCAAGAAGAGAGTTATAGCTATGTCTAGAATATGTCAACTTACAGGAAAGAGACCGATAAAGGGAAATAATGTCTCTCACTCCAAGAGAAGAACAAAAAGAAGATTTCTCCCAAATCTTAATACTAAGAAATATTACATCCCTGAGACAGATCAGTGGGTAAAGCTCAAGATATCTGCTTCGGCAATGAGAACAGTGAATAAGGTTGGAATTTATGAATTCCTCAAAAGACAGCAGAAAGCTGGTTTTGATCTAGGATTTGAGCTTAAGTAAGACATTTATAAAGAATATCAGAAACACGTCAAATGGCAAAGAAATCAAAAGGAAACAGAATCCAGATTATTCTAGAATGTACTGAGCATAAAACCTCAGGCATGCCTGGCACATCAAGATATGTGACTCAAAAGAACAGGAAGAATACGCCAGATAGAATGGAACTTAAAAAGTACAATCCTGTTCTAAAGAAGTATACAATTCATAAAGAAATAAAGTAATATACCATGGCTAAAGTATCAAAGAATGCGAGGGTTGCTCAGAGAGCTGCAAATGCAGGTTCAGGAAGAGACTTCGCAAAAGTTATCAAAAGCATTAAAGATCCTGTAACTGGTAAATACACTTATAAGGAAATGATGGTGCACAAAGACAAAGTCAAAGAATTTTTTGCTAAAAAGTAAAAGCTTAAAATTCTTATAGATATATCAAAAGGCAAGGTAACATAGATACTTTGCCTTTTTTTTATAAAATAACAGCCAATCACAGATGGGTATATTTAAAAAGTACTTTACAAAGGAGAAGAAGCAGGACCTTAATGAAGGTGTAGAAAAAACTAAGAAATCCCTTTTTGGCCAAATCGCAAAAGCCGTAGCTGGCAAATCCACAGTAGATGAATCATTCCTTGATGAGCTAGAAGGTATTTTAATATCATCAGATGTCGGACTCGATACGACAGTCAAAATCATAGAACGACTAGAAAAGAAGGTTGCAGAGGACAAGTACTTCAACACCAACGAGCTAAATCGCATACTCAAGACTGTCATCGTTGATATTCTTGGAGAAAACAACACGGCAGACATTGAAGATTTTGTCTATCCTGAATTTCATAAGCCATATGTATTACTTGTTGTTGGAGTCAATGGCGTGGGTAAGACGACTACTATTGGCAAATTGGCATATCAGTATAAGAAAAGAGGCAAAAAGATTGTGCTAGGTGCTGCAGATACTTTTAGAGCTGCTGCCGTAGACCAACTCAAAATATGGGCAGATCGTAATGATGTGGATTTCTATTCGAAAGGTATGAATACTGACCCAGCTGCTGTCGCCTACGAAACTGTCCAATATGCCATAAATAATGAAGTGGATGTGTGCATTATAGATACAGCTGGCAGACTACACACTAAGAAGCACCTAATGACTGAGTTAACTAAGATCAATGCTTCTATCAACAAGAAGCTACCTGGGGCACCGCATGAAGTCATGCTTGTATTAGATGCCACAACAGGTCAGAATGCCATCGAACAAGCCAATAAATTTACAGAAGCGACAAAAGTGACCTCATTGGCAATGACTAAGCTGGATGGCTCTGCCAAAGGTGGCGTTGTGCTGGGAATATCAGACCAATTTAAGATTCCAATAAAGTATATAGGTGTAGGAGAAGGTATAGAGCAATTGCAAGTGTTTAATAAGTCTGCATTTGTACAAGCTTTATTCGAAGAATAATCGACCAAAACAAGATAATAGTCTTGAAAGACTTGCATCATTATAGATAAAGTTGTGATTGCAAAGTATCTTTGCACCTCAGCCTTAAAAGAATTCTGAGACATGAAAAAAACTTACCTTATAGCATTTATAGCCTTGGTTGCAGCAATTTCAATTGTTGTTTCTGCATCTAAGGATGTCAGCAAATATGCGACCTTCCAATCTGCATCTATGAATCAAGTTCGTGTCAAGATAGCAGGCACCATAGATAAGAGTGAAGATATATTATATGACCCAGTGAATACGCCAAATTCATTTACCTTTCTAATGAAGGATAATGAAGGAAAAAGCAATAAGGTCATTATTAAGAAGGCCAAACCACAAGATTTCGAGAGATCAGAAACCGTTGTTGTCACTGGACGAATGGATGGCAATACATTTATTGCAGATGAAGTCTTAATGAAGTGCCCCTCTAAGTACAAAGACGAAGAGCTTCAGTTAAGAGCTGAAGCAGACTTACCATCTTGAATACAGATATCACATATATAGGCGAACATTTAATCCCTGGATACATTGGTCACTTCTCCATTATCCTTCTTTTTTGTTCAGCCCTATTTTCAGTATTCTGCTATAGGCAAGGCGCTAAAACGGAATTAGAATCTAAAGGGACCTGGACCAAAATGGGTCGTGTGGGATTTGGCCTTCACACCTTAGCCTTATTCAGCATTATTGCCATGCTCTTCTATGTTATGGTCAATAAGTACTACGAATACTCTTATGCCCAAGCACATGTCTCTGATGATCTGCCCATGCAATATATCTTGTCCGCCTTTTGGGAAGGCCAGGAAGGCAGCTTTCTATTATGGATGTTCTGGCATGTTATACTTGGATGGCTGGTTATTGCCAGAGGAAAGATGTGGGAGTCATCTGTTATGTTATTTGTTGGATTAGCAGAAGTGATACTAGCGTCTATGTTGCTAGGCCTTCATATTGAGATAGGAGATTTTATATACAAAGTTGGCAGTAACCCAACCACCTTACTGAGAGATATATTTGAAGCGCCTATTTTCGAAAAAGCTGATTATGTAGAGGTGATTTCAGGAACAGGACTAAATCCCTTACTACAGAATTATTGGATGACCATACATCCTCCTGTCCTCTTTCTTGGGTTTGCCAGTGTTACTTTTCCATTTGCCTATGCAGCAGCTGGTTTATATACAGGACAGCACAGAGAGTGGCTTCGTCCAGGGCTGAAGTGGGGCTTGTTTTCAGCAGGTTTTCTTGGCACGGGTATACTTATGGGTAGTGCATGGGCATATGAAGCGTTGACTTTCGGTGGATATTGGGCATGGGACCCAGTAGAGAATATGTCACTTGTTCCTTGGCTTATTCTAGTTGGCGGAATTCATGCCAATTTAATAGCTAGAAGTACCGGACGGGCAATCAGAAGCACTTATATCTATTATTGTTTGGCCTTTGTACTAATACTTTACTCTACATACCTAACAAGAAGTGGTATTCTTGGTGAAACCTCCATCCATGCCTTCACAGAAATGGGTTTAGAACCTCAACTCATTTTCATGGTTGGATTTTTTGGCCTACTTTCTACAATATTATATATAACTAAAAGTAAGATAATACCAGTCTATGAAAAAGAAGAGTCCATTTACTCTCGAGAATTCTGGATGTCCATTGGTGCTTTAGTATTACTTTTTAGTGGATTAATAATCTCCGCTTCAACTTCTCTACCAGTAATGAATGCCATTATAGGATTATATGATCCAGAATTTGTAGGTACTGTAATAGAAGAACCCATACCCCACTTCAATAAGTTTCAAGTTTGGATTGCGGTTATGATTACACTATTGACAGGGAGTGCTATTCACTTAAGATACAGATCTAAGACATTGAACAATAACCAAAAGTTGAGTTTCCTTAAGCAGCAACTATTGTATGCAATCATAGCAACTGGAATAACCTTCTTGATATCATTTTGGATAGAATATGTTCATTGGAAGTATATCATACTTGCATTTTGTTCCATGTATGCGATTGTATCTAACTTGGCCTATCTAGTGTCTAAAGCGAATAAGCAAGGCCGTATGACAGCAGCAGTGTTATCACACTTTGGCTTTGGAATAATGATTATCGGTATTCTAGCTAGTGGTTTGAATGAATCTACGATTACTACTAATCGCTTTGCAATGGAGGGATTGCTCAAAGAAAAAGATTTAGGGTCTACAATACAATTGATAAAAAAAGAGCCTATGTACTCCAATGGGTATTGGATTACTTATGAAGGTGATACCGTCATTGATCTAACTAGAACATTTAAGATCAAGATGGAAGAAGAAACAAAAAATGGTAGAGAGACGCCTTTCTATTTATACCCGAATGCACTGTTCTCTAATGACATGACAAAGGTGGCCTCTTTCAATCCTGACACAAAGCACTACATTCATAAAGATATATTTACCCAGGTAGCAGGATTGCCGAAAAGCCAATTAGATATAAAGTTTGTCAAGGAAGAGGAAGATTCTCTCAAGTATGTGAAATACGAATTATCTCCAGGTGATACTTTATTTACTAAAAAGCATTATGGTATTGTAAGAGCAATTGAATTTGATCCTCAACATAAAGATTACATTAACCACAATAATGATATTGGAATTGGAGTAGTCATAGATTTTATGTCTCTTGAAAATGATGAAATATTTACCGCTCAGCCCGCAATAGGCATTAAAGAAAACTTACTGTATCAGTATAATGACCAAATAAACGATCTACGAGTTAAGTTGAAGCTAAGCGAAGAATCTTTTGATAACTTCTTCACCACAGAGGACAAATTATCGTATAGCTCTCATAAGATTAAACAAGGTCAACAATTTAAGTACAACGGTCAATCATATATCTTAAATGGTTTTGATCAACCGAGTGACAATCCAAATTATAAGGAAAAGGAGGGTGATATTCCTGTGATGGCTAAGCTTGTTAGAACTTCTGACAACTACTTGTTTTCACCAATCTATGTTATCAGAGACTCCAAACCATTCAATATCAAATCACATGACCCTCAGAGTGGCACTCATATGAGAATAACACATATAGATCCTGTTAATGAAGAATTCACCTTTTTGGTAGCAACTGATATTCGAACCAAAAATAGTATCTCATTGGAGATCGCTGAGGATGTAGTTAGAAATGATCTGATACTATTTGAGGCTACAGTATTTCCTGGGATCAATCTTTTCTGGTCAGGGTCGATATTAATGATGCTTGGATTCTTTATAGGTTTCTTGGACAAAAGGCGAAAAACTTCGGTAGCTTAGTGATATGTCTACTCTTCCAAAAATTGTATGTATAGGAGCTGGTAACATCGCCTCACACCTCGTTCCTGCACTTTATAAGTCAGGTAACCTCATCACACAGGTATATAGTAGAAGTCATGATCATGCATACCGGATTGCGATCAAAGTAGATGCACAGCCTATTTCTGATTTTGAGAAGATAGATATAAGTGCTGACATATATCTGATTATGGTTAATGACGATGCTATTGCAGAAGTCACTAATTTGTTGCCAACTCTATCTATCAAGCAAATCATCTGTCATACTTCTGGAGGTACACCTACCACATTATTAGGTGCCAAGTCTAAATCTTATGGTAGTTTCTACCCTCTTGAGACTTTTAAAAAGGGTATTAAAATAGATATGTCGAGAGTTCCGTTTCTCATATATGGCAGTAATGATTATACAACTAGGACACTGCGAATGATCGCCAGACAAATCTCTTCACATGTATCATTAACCACAGATGCTGAAAGAGAAAAATATCATATGAGCGCCGTCTTCCTTAATAACTTCAACAATCATTTGGTTTGTTTGGCGCAGGATTATCTTAAAACAGAAGAGTTAAATCCTGCTATATTGGATGCTATTCTCAAAACAACTTTCACCAGAATGCTAGACAGAAAAGTTTGCGATAATCAAACTGGACCTGCTATAAGAAATGATATCAAAGTAGAAAGTCGGCACTTAGAGCTACTCGAGAATAATCCTACACTGCAAGAAGTCTATCAGGTACTCAGCAATAGTATCAAATCAAAGTATCACAAAAAAGAAGATAATGAAGATATTGGGTGAGTGGTCTCACGAAGACTTAAGATGTACCGCAATGATTATGAATGGTCGTTATATTCTAAAAATTGAGTCTGGACTTTTAGAGCAGACTTACAAATTTAGAGATGGCCAATTTGATTCACTAGAATCGCTCAAGTCAAAGATTACCTCAACTTTCTATATGGAATGCAGACAGGCTTTTGTAATGATGAATAGTAATCAGGTGTCTATCTTTTCTTCAGCTGAAGACGATTTTTCATTTCCTGATATAATCTAAGATGAAGACTTTTGGGCATCTTCTCAGTTATTTATCTCTAAGATTAATGGTATTTATCTTTTGGCTTATACCGTTCCCTTTACTCTATTTGTTATCAGAAATTTTAGGATTTATTCTTAAGAATATTTTCAAGTATCGCTTAAATGTTATCGAGAAGAATATCAGATATATATATCCTTCTAAGTCTGACAAATGGGTTGCTGATACGATTTCAGAATACTACAGTTACTTTATTGATTTAATCTTAGAGACGGTGAAAGGCATGAGCATGTCACCATATAAACTGCAACGCAGATTCAAATTCACTAATCCAGACTTCCTCAATGCCTACTGCGATGAAGGTCGACACGTATATATCTATGCTCAACATCTCAACAATTGGGAATGGGCTGCCATGTGTCTTGGGGTGCAGATGAACCATCATCTTGTTGGTGTCGTCAAAGAATTGTCAAATCCTTATACGAACAACTACATTCAGAATAGCAGATCCAGTTTTAATGTAAGTGTTGTTCCTACTAATCAGGTTGGTCTGTATCTCTCTACCCTTTCTGAAAAACCAAAGCCAGAAGGCATTGTCTTTATTGCAGATCAAAGACCTAGTGGCAGGGAGAAGAAAGCGGCGGTCTCTTTTTTCAATAAGCAAATCGATTTCCACTCTGGTGCAGCTGCATATGCTCTAAATACAAACGTCCCCTTAATAAACTTTAAAGTCACTAGGGTCAAGAGGGGATATTACGAAATGGAAGCGGTCTTGCTTGGCTATTCTAAAGATTTCGAAAATGCTCAAGAAATTACACAGACTTACGTTAGTTTCTTAGAAATGCTAATTGAGAAGAATCCTGCGCTGTGGCTATGGTCTCACAAAAGATTTAAGAACGAAATAAAATATTGAATTTCAGGGTCATATATATTTGCATAATTATATATGAATTAGAGGTAGGGGTATAAGCTCAATTAACTGTCTTATAAGTGGATAGATAATGAAAAAATGGATTAAGAAGCCTGGCTGCAAAGTCGGGCTTTTTTCATTTGTAGTTATACTGACTGGATAATCAATATGACAACATTCTCATACCTTGTTTCTCTCTTAGGTGCCCTCCCATGATCTCATTACATTTGTGCCAAAATGACATAAATGCTCAAGAGTATATCCCCTATAGATGGTCGTTATGCAAATAAGACAGAGAAGCTCCAAGATTTCTTTTCGGAGTATGCCCTAATAAGGTATCGAGTCCATGTAGAAATTGAGTATCTGATTGGATTGTCAGATTTAGGTTTACCTCAGCTCGCTCCTCTCACAACCATACCTCACAAACTTAGATCCATAGTTAACCATTTTTCAATAGAGGATGCTGAAGCCATCAAAACGATCGAAAAAACGACCAATCATGATGTCAAGGCTGTAGAATATTTTATCAAGGACAAAATGTCTAGCATGGGCTTAGATAATCTGTTGGAGTGGGTACACTTTGCACTGACGTCACAGGATATCAATAATACAGCGACTCCTCTCTTAATGAAAGATTACTTATACAAATGCTATCTACCAGAATTAGATACAGTGATCAGTGCATTGGAAGCACTTGAAAATAAGTATAAGGGCATACCAATGCTTAGCAGAACCCATGGCCAAGCAGCAAGCCCTTCGACGGTAGGAAAAGAGATCAGAGTTTTTATAGAACGTACCAAAAATCAAAAGACTCAATTAGAGCAACAACCTATCTATGCAAAGTTTGGTGGAGCAACAGGTAACTTCAATGCGCATCACGTTGCTTTTCCAAAAATCGATTGGCCTTCATTTGCAGATAAACTTATCAATAGCTTAGGCCTCCAACGATCGCAGTCGACAACCCAGATTGGACACTATGATGATATCGCCGCTATCATGCAAAACATATCTCGTATTAATACTATTCTAGTTGATTTATGCCGCGATATGTGGACGTACATTAGCATGGATTACTTCAAACAGAAAGTGATTGCTAATGAAGTGGGTTCTTCAGCTATGCCACATAAGGTCAACCCGATAGATTTTGAAAATGCAGAAGGCAATTTCGGCATTGCCAATGCGATGTGTGGCTACCTCGCCAACAAACTGCCAATCTCAAGATTGCAACGAGACCTCACCGACAGTACAGTCTTGAGAAACTTAGGCGTACCCTTTGCGCATACAACTATAGGTTTCAAATCCCTTCTCAAAGGACTAAGTAAGGTGGAACTGAATGAATCAAAATTAAAATCGGACTTAGAAGCCAACTGGGCAGTCGTATCGGAAGCTATCCAAAATATACTCCGAAGAGAAGGATACCCTAAGCCTTATGAAGCACTAAAAGCCTTAACAAGGGGCAATGCCAGCATCAATCAAGAAAACATTCATGCTTTTATAGAAACTTTAGACGTAGATGATTCGGTTAGAAAGGAGATGAGAGCAATTACGCCTCATAACTATACAGGATACCATTAAATACAACAGCCAATGCTCAAGAAACTAGTCAAAATGATTTTTAAGTCTGGTAAGAAAGCGACTGAGAAGACTGCTGAATCTATGGACATGCTCGACAATCTGATAGAGAAAGAATACATTACCACTGCAGTAGACAATCTTAAAACATCTTCAGGCAAGATTGTTGAAAAAGCAGGTATGGTCTATCAACAAACTAAGGATGTTATCTCGGACAAAGTAGATCCAGAGAAATTGAAAGATGTAGGCGACAAGATTTTAGAGAAAGGAAAACAAGTGACAACTGGCTTGTCAGACCGTATGGAAGACACGGCTTCTACTTTAAAGAATGTGATGGATGAAGGCGGAAAGATGGTTAAAGATGTTTTCGACGCTGAAGAGGAGTAATCAGATCAATACCTAAACATTTCTCCACCATGATGCAATTCTACTATTGGCTCTGTTGATGCTTCTACCCTTCCAATAATTTGAGCATCTATATTGAAGGATTGTGATATATCAACCAACTTAAGCGCCGTCTCTTGGTCTGTATACAATTCTAATCGAGTACCCATGTTAAATACTTGAAACATTTCTTCCCAAGAAGTACCAGAAGCCTCTCTAATTATTTGAAATAGCGGTGGTATCGGCAACAAATTATCTTTAATGATTTTGACTTCTGGTGCAAATTTCTTCACTTTTGAATGAGCGCCTCCTGTATTGTGGATAATTCCCTTGATGGATGCTCTGTGCTCATTAAGCATTCTATAAAGGACAGGTAGAAAAGTCCTCGTGGGAGATAATACCAATTTTCCCATGGTAATTTCTGAGCCATTAATACTTATTAGCTCATCCAATTTCTTTTGACCAGAATAGACCAAGTCTCCAGGCGTACGATGATCAAAGCTATCTGGATACTTTTGACTATAGACATTTGAGAAGACATCATGTCTGGCAGAAGTCAATCCATTACTACCCATGCCACCGTTATAATTAGACTCATAGCTAGACTGACCATAAGAGGCTAAGCCCACTATGACTTGTCCAGGTCTTATATCATTGATAATTAAGTCTGAACGACGGACTCTAGCGAAGGCTGTATATCCTACATCTATGGTTCTTACAATGTCACCCACATCAGCAGTCTCACCTCCAGCCAAATGTACGGTCACGCCATGTGATTCTAACATCGCGCAAAAGTTGGAAGCACTTTTAATAATAGTAGATATGACATCTCCAGAGATCAGATTTTTGTTACGACCTATCGTCGAACTCAACAGGATATCATCAGTTATCCCTATACAAGCCA
Organism: uncultured Saprospiraceae bacterium; assembly: GCA_964567435.1. GTDB lineage: Bacteria > Bacteroidota > Bacteroidia > Chitinophagales > Saprospiraceae > RFSX01. The sequence continues at coordinate 18,400 of CAZMMQ010000020.1, forward strand.
TATCATCAAGATTCATAACAATTGCATCCTGGGCTATACCTTCCCAAACAGACAAATCACCAGTCTCTTTCCAATACATATATGCCAGGCTTGTCTTAGTCCCAGCAGTATCTGCATGCATCACATTAGCAAATTCATCAGATCCACCTGCTATATCTGGTAATACTTTACAAAAAGCCAAGGGAAATAGTCCTTTATCCATTCCCTTTATAGCAGCATGTACTTCACTTTTACTGGCTGAGACTCCGCGCAACTCATATCTTTTTGGATCTGCCATAGCTATTTAGTCGATTTCAACATATAAAGTACAAATGTACTTCCCCAAAAATAAATCACAAATCTTAACCACTTTTTGCTAATAGAAGAAATAAAAAAGCAGGAAAACGAAGGAAAATGCCTCTTGATATCCATTATAGGATGCTTCTAATAGAAAAATCAGAGATTTTAGAATCGTTTCTCTGTTGAAAAACCTGTTATTTGAGACAAAACGTCAATTTTTTATTTTTTTTTTGAATTTGAAGCAACGTTTTGGAGCCAACAGGTATCTAATAAGTAGAATGGTCCGAAAGTGGGCTTTTCAAGTTTAACTGATTTTTAAATATTGCCCTGTTAAGAGGTTGTTTTTACAGCCTCTTATTTTTTTGCCCCTACCTCAAACAATTATACTGGTTTTCAATTTCTACATTTGTGATTCTATAGGGTAAAATATTTATGAAGGTAGAAAATATACCAATTGATAAGGTTCGACAATTCTCTAACAGGGATTTCACTTATTACAATAGTCCAGAGAAATTCAAGGAATACATCAATTATTTGCCGAGTTTGCAGGCATTTCCTGATATTATTAATTCAAAGTCGTCTCATCCGATAGATAGAGACCTTCTACACCATGTGGTTGCTAAGCAATATGAGACCACAAATAACAGCGCCATAACAAGAAATAATCTCAATCTTCTCAGAGAGAAGAATACCTTCACAGTCACCACGGCTCACCAGCCTTCCCTATTAACTGGACCTCTTTATTATGTGTTTAAAATTCTAAGCACTATTAATCTAGCCCATCAACTTAATGATACTTACACAGACTATAAATTTGTACCCACATTTATCATTGGCTCTGAAGACCATGATTTTGAAGAAATCAATCATTTAAATTTATATGGGAAACAGATCGTTTGGAATAATGATGGGAAAGGGCCTGTAGGTCATTTCACTGTAGATGGCCTCAAAGAGGTGATATCTGAAACATCTGATATTTTGGGCAATAAGAGCCTAGCTATAGATATTCTTAATGACATTTCTAATGTCCTTAATGAGTGTAACAATTATCAAGAGTTTGCCTTCAAGTTGACTCATCGACTGTTTGACCATTTAGGATTATTGATTGTCATTATGGATAATGCAAAACTGAAAAAAGCATTCACACCTATTATCAAGGAAGAAATACTTGAAGGTCCTAGCCAAAAATTAGTACACCAAACCCAGATTGAGATCAATAAGCATCTGAACTTCCAACCTCAGGCTCATGCAAGACCAATAAATTTTTTCTACACTGGCAACGGTGAAAGAAACAGAGTCATCCTTGAAAATGGTACTTATCATATTGACAATACTAGTCTGACCTTCTCTAGATCAGAAATTGTAGACGAAATAGAACAATACCCAGAAAGATTTTCTCCTAATGTTGTCATGAGACCCTTATATCAGGAGAGTATTTTACCGAATTTGGCATACATCGGCGGAGGTGGTGAGTTAGCCTATTGGACCGAGCGAAAAAGTCAGTTCGATCACTTCGGGATTCCTATGCCTGCATTGATTAGACGACAATCTGGAATGATTCTAACACCTAGTGACGAAAAATCAATGTCTAAATTAGATCTTACTCTATCTGATATATTCCAAGACAAAGAGTCATTGGTAGATAGAATGATCCAAGGAGATGACCATCCTGAATATTTTCTTGATGAGGAAAGACAAGCCCTAGAAGAGATCTTTAGTTCTGTTGAAAAAAAAGTGATTCAACTAGATGGCAGTCTGAAACAAAGTGTTGGTTCAGAAAAGACCAAACTTTCGAAAAGTCTAGACTACCTTGAGAATAAGATGAAAAAGGCATTAAAGCAGAAAGAATCTGTAAGTATCAACAGATTAGACAAGCTCCAAGCCAAACTGTTCCCAAATGGATTACAAGAACGGCATGATAATATCTTCCAATATATATCACAGTATGGTGAAGAAATCATCGATCAAATGCTTCCTTATTGCAATCCTTTAGAGAAGACTTTTAAAGTATTTAGGTCGTCACCGTAGTCGGCTGAAAGATAAGGAGCAGATCAGCAATTTTAGACTTAAGCTCTTTTCTGTCGACAATAAAATCTAAAAAGCCGTGATCAAGCAGAAATTCCGAACTTTGAAATCCTTCAGGTAAATCCTTCTTTATTGTTTCTTTGATTACTCTCGGTCCTGCGAAACCTATAAGGGCTCCTGGTTCTGAAAAGTTAATATCACCGAGCATAGCAAACGATGCTGTGACTCCTCCAGTAGTAGGATCTGTGAGGAAAGAAAAATAGGGCACTTTTGCTGCTGCCAATAAGGAAAGTTTAGCTGAGGTCTTAGCCATTTGCATAAGAGAAAATGCAGATTCCATCATTCTTGCACCACCTGTCTTGGATAGGATCATCAATGGTGTTCGTTCTTTGATACAGTAATCTATTGCTTTAGATATTCTTTCACCCATCACGGATCCCATAGAACCTCCTATAAAACTAAAGTCCATTGCGGCGATTACCAGAGGCTTCTTACTTACCTTACCGCTTGCAATAGTAATGGCTTCTGTCAATCCTGTCTTAGTCTTAGCAGCTTCTAGTCGGTCAGCATAGGATTTTAAATCTGTAAATTCTAAAAAGTCAGTTGAAACCAGATTTTCAAATAGGGTCTCAAATTTTCCATCGAAAATAATATCAAAATAATCATAAGAGCCTATTCGAGCATGATGACCACACTTGTGACAGATATAATATTGTTCCTTGAATTCCTTTACGGTACCCGTCTCTCCACAAGACCTACATTTATACCATAGTCCATCTGGGGCCTCCTTCTTATTCTTGGTGGCCGTTTGAATACCGTCTTTGAATCGTTTAAACCATCCCATCGTTTTCTTTTTTTAAGTGTCGAGGATAGGTCATAGGTATGAATTTGCAGAAGCCAAAAATAGACGATTGGACCCTCTATTCAAAAAAATAATAGTCAACGTACGCTTGGTTCTACTTAATATTCTGACTTTCAGTTAATTAAAATATCAGGCCATTACGTTTTTTCTATAGTCTGGACACGATTTATTAGGTGTTTTACATTATCTAGGGGTGTATCTGGATATACACCATGGCCAAGATTAAAAATATGATGAGTACCAAGCTCAGAAGTTATCCTTTGAACTTGGTCATCTATTAACGATTGAGAACCATATAGTACACAAGGATCTAGGTTTCCTTGTGCTACAATTTCGCTTCCATAGGTTGATCGCCACTTTGTTCGGTCTATTGTCCAGTCAAGTCCTACGACATCTGGTTGTAAGGCTACAATATCATCCATTGCAAAATTTGCTCCTTTACAAAATAGAATTCGTGGCACTTCAGTTACTTCCGTCAAAATTTGATTGAGATATGGGAGACAAAATGTTGTATACAATTCTCGATTTAATATCCCAGCCCAACTATCAAATATTTGTACAACATCGGCACCGGCCTTTATCTTTAGCTTAAGGTAAGCGATGATTGTGGATGTAATCTTACTTAGAAGTTGATGTGCCAGTACAGGTTCTTTATATAGGAATGCTTTGGCTTTCGAAAAAGTCTTAGACCCTTGCCCTTCAAGCATATATGAGAACAAGGTCCATGGTGCACCTGCAAATCCAATTAGAGGCACTCTGTTGTTCAATGCCTTTTTAGTTATTTGGAGGGCATCATAGACATAGGTCAGTCTTTCTGCAGCTTGGGGGCCCTCTAATAGCTTTTCTATATCTGATGCTGACTTTATTGTTTGTGGGAAGTAAGGGCCTTTCTTTTCTATCAGCTCATAAGGCAAACCCATGCATTCAGGGATGACTAGTATGTCAGAAAATATTATCGCAGCATCAACTCCTAATATATCTACAGGTTGAACCGTAACTTCAGCTGCAAGATGTGGCGTCGTCACTAATTCTATAAAGCCAGACAAAGATTGTCTTATAGCTCGGTATTCTGGTAAGATTCTACCCGCTTGACGCATCAACCAAATCGGAGGCCTTTCTACATCCTCTTTTAGGATAGTCCTTAACAACAAATCATTCTCTATCAAGATATTCAATTTACTAATTGTGAAAAATTACCTTTATCGCACGAAATTATCTAATGGTAGCGAATAAACTCAATATAGCCCTAATTGGTTACGGAAAAATGGGTAAAACCATAGAAAAGGTGGCAGAAAATCGTGGACATCATATTGTAGCAATAATTAATGGTGAGGGACCAAAAAGTATAATGGACCTCCCAATGAAAGTGGATGTTGCTATTGAATTCTCTGTCCCTGACGGTGCTTATAAAAACCTGAGTGCCTTAGCAGAAAAATCAATTGCTACAGTTTGTGGTACTACGGGCTGGTTAGATAATTATAATGACATTTGTGAAAAGTTTACTACTTCAAATAAAAGTTTTTTGTATGCCTCTAATTTTAGTATTGGAGTTAATGTCTTCTTCGCTGTCAATCAACATTTGGCCAAAATAATGAGCCGTCTAGACGACTATCAAATAGGTATAACAGAGTCTCACCACATCACAAAACTGGATGCTCCAAGTGGCACAGCCATTACACTTGCTGAGCAGATCATACGTAATAACGAGAACAAGCAACGTTGGAAAAGCAATACGAGTCAAGACCTAATGGCCAATGACATTCCAATCAAGTCAATAAGAGAAGCTGACGTCAAAGGGATGCATGAAATTGAATACCATACTGACATAGATGCCATTACCATTAAACATGAAGCCTTCTCCAGAGAAGGCTTCGCGCTTGGAGCAGTACTAGCCGCAGAATATATTGTAGATAAGCAAGGCATCTACAAAATGACTGATGTCCTCAATATTTGACTTAACGTATAAGCACCTTTTTAGTACCCGAACCTCTAGAAGTTCTGACTTCCAATAAGTAAGTCCCTGATATAAGTGAAGACACGTCTATTTGTTTTGAATTTCCATTGAGCAACAATTCTCCAGCCACAGTTCTTAATTTCCAATCTATCAATTCACTATCTGTCTTTGTTATAAAAATCTGTTCGGTTGCCGGGTTAGGTCCTATGGTGAATTGTGCCTCTTTGGAAATGCTTTCTGTAGATGATGATCCTAGTATTAGATCTCCAGTGTAGGTACCATTTCCATGGGTAATGATCCATAATTTATTATTGCTTGGAGATATTTTTAAATCGAGTGTAATAGCTGCCAGTGGCATTCCTTCATTATATAGTGTCCATTCTGGCTCATCATTAAGCTCTCCTGCATCATCTCTATATGCCGCAGAGTATACGGCTATATCTGTTCCATAATAAATAATACCTGTCGATTCATCAATGGCTATAGCATTTCCTGGCACATCTGGCAAATCAGTATCAATAGCCAACCATGATTGTCCTCTATCAGTCGTCCTGAAAAGGTGTTGTGTGCCAAATCCGCTAAAAGTCACAAAGGCCATATCTGGGTTGTCATTTGACATGACAATATCATTAGGAACTCTATCCGGTAATCCTGTATTTCCAGATTGCCAAGAATCTCCTCCATCAAAAGATGATAAAACATTTGCACTGCCAACAATGGGAGCTGTTGCTACGTATACAATATCTGAAAATTCTGTATGCACATCCATAGCAAATATTGGATTACCTTCATCTACGGCTGCCCCACCATTAGTAACTGACCAACTGTCACCTCTGTTTTCAGATTTATACACATTCATAGCACCTGCGTACAATATATCTGGATCACTATCACTGATCACATATGGACTAATAAACAATGGTGAATCACCACTCAAATTTAGAGCAATTCGTTCATTGAAATTTCTACCATTATTCGTAGAACGGAAGATTGCAAGATTCTGAGCTGAGGCATATACATAATCGTTGTCAATTTGATTTATAGCTGTCCAACTCCCATCTCCACCTGCTGCTCGTTGCCATTGAGCATCTCCTCTAAATACTACAGTGCTATTATCTTGCAGCCCACCTAGAGCAAAATTCTCATCACTATGGGACACACTAAATCCATTGTAAAATTGTGTCGTTTGCATACCGCCATTTGCCGAACGATAATTTATTCCATTATCGAATGAAAGAAATACACCTCCATCAGATCCAATTAAAATTAAATCCTCTATTGTGGGGTGATACATAACAAAGTGGTTGTCAGAATGGACATAGTCGCTTGGTCCATCAGGGCCTTCTATAGGTGGTGTGCCTCCAGTAACACCAGTACTCACTTCATCATTTAGGTTAACGCCACCATCAGTACTCTTGTGTACACCGATACCAACAGCCATTAGATTATCAGAATTAAATGGATCTACGGCAATATCATGAGCAAACCATCCTTGCCACCTAGAGTAATCGAATCTATTTATCATGGAAAAGGAAAGTCCTCCGTCTTCTGATTTTAGTAGCTGTGTATCACCATCACTAAAGCCAAATCCATTTCCTACAGAAGCATATATGATGTCCGGCTGCAAAATATCCCTAGCAATTAAAATTTTTCCTTGAAAGTCATCATGAGCACCCACCTGAGTCCAAATACTTCCTCCATCATTAGAATAAAACAAGCCTCTTCCTTCTGAACCCAAATTTCCAAATCCTGCTATCAGTCTATTATCATCTCTTGGGTCTATATCTATATCTGTTCCCATTAATTTTTCGAATACCAAATCCCATGTACCACCTGCATCAATCGACTTATAGATACCATTAGTGGTCGCAGCATAGACAATATTGGGATTGAGCGGAGATACTTTAATCATCCAAACACCTCGTTGTTGTTGATAAGTCCAGTCAAGACTTTTTTCCCAAGTAATTCCACCATCTTCTGATTTTAGAATCCCAAACCCATAGGATCCCCTAGTCCTTCTGGATGCCCCGTCAGTGCCAGTATCCGCATAATTATACACCTCTCCTGTTCCGATATACATGACCATACTGTCTTGAGGTGCAAATTCGATTGTGCTTACACCTAGAATAGGAAAGCCTGTTTCTACATATTCCCATGATATACCTAATCCTAAATTACGACTTCTCCAAAGTCCACCACTAGCAGATCCTGCATAGATTGTATTTGGAGCTTGTGGATTGACAGCTATGGTAAGAGTCCTTCCTGTTGTATTAAGAGGGCCCATCGCTTCTATTCCATTATTTTGGTTTCTGGTACTCTTCAGAAATTGCTTCTCATGATGGTCAAATGCTAAGCCATAGCCTTCATTAGGGATATCTTCATTCGGATAAGCTCTGGTATAATTCCAAAGATTAAGTGCCTTGTATGCGCCTGGTATTCTGACTTCATTAGAAGCTGAATCAGATTTGTTGTTTTGTTGACAGCCAAATATGGTGAATAATAGAACTACTATTGTGAGGAAGTATAGAAGTAAATTTAATTTTCTCATATAGCTAAGTTAGTTAATATCAAGGTACAATAAGTGTTACTTGGTTACAATTATGCACTTTTTGAGAAATATCCATTCAACAAATATGTCAAGATTAGGAATAAAAAAAAGGCTTTCCCTAGTTAGGAAAAGCCCTTTATAATTTTATATCAGGACTGCAAGTCTATCTTTCGGCTGCTAATTTCTCATACTTTGCCTTATACTCATTTGACTTTTCAAGATTATTCAATCTTGCATAAATCTCTTTCAATGCTATTACTGTATTTAAGTCCTTGTTATTTAACCCTTCTGCATCTTCAAAGAATGGAAGAGCCTGCTTAAAGAGGCCATCCATTTCTTCTTTCTTTGCATCATATTTTTTAATTCCTGCTGGAGAGAAATCTGCAGACAACTCGTTCAACACATCAACATAACTTGCTGCTTTATTATAATATAGTGCTCCTATACTATAAGTGGCATCAAAGTTTTTTGGATCCATCTCTAATACTTGCTGATAGTAGCTTTCTGCTGATTCTCTATATTCTGCAGATTTGCTTGGATCTTCTTCTTGCTGTTGTAATTGGTCATATACGCTACCTAGTGTATTGTATACAGATACATTTTCAGGCTCCTTTTCTATTGCCATTTCTAATTTCCCTATAAGGGTATTCAACTCTCCACTCTTTAAGTAGTGATTGATTTCTGTAAAGAGTAGGCTTGTATCATCTGGCAGCATCTCTCTACCTTTGGCCAAAAACTCTAGAGCTTTATCAGGGTTACTTTCAGCATTTACGTTATACAGGGCATCGTAAACAAATGCTTCTTTGGAACCATCTGTATATAATCTATCCAGGTGAGGTTTTGCGTTATCAAAATCCTTATTGTAGTAAGCACTCACTGCTGCAAAGAAGTGTTGCTCGCTCATTAACGCAGGATCGCTGAGTCTTGTTTCTTTTCCCATTTGAGAAAGCATATTTGACGCCTCGATCGTCTTTGAAAAGTTTGTATATGCTCCAGCATAATCTTTAACCTGATATGCAGAGATTGCAAAGTTATTTAGGGTTTGTTCCAATTGGCCTAATCCAACTTGAATTTCTTTTTTCTCATTTTTCTTTTCTGCCATAGTTGAGGCTTTGGCAAATGCATCATAAGCATCCGATGCAGCATTTGGAGCACTTATCACATAAGTTCCTTCTGTATCAAGTGTCTTACTTCTCATTTCGAACTCAGCAAGTTGAGTGAGAATTTTTCCTTTTGTAATCCAAGATTTTGAAGATGCCATGACTTCATCAGAGGTAAAAGCAGATTCCAAAAGTTGGATGCCTTTTGTTAGCTCATCTCCATTATTTCCATCAGAAACAAATTTCTTAATAGCTTTCTCGGCATTTTTTAAGTCTTTGAATGCATCCTGCGCGAATAACGTTGCACCCGAGAAGAACGAAATGAATGCAATAAGTAATAAATTTTTCATCGTTATTATAGATTTTAAATAAAATTGATTTGGTACCTAAGACCATATATCTAACTGATATTTTCTATTAAATGAATCTTAAAATTAGTTAAGATTTTCTAAGCATAAGTTATTATTCTTCCTCATCTGATGATGACCCGTCGTTTGTCAGAACAGCCACATCAGCAATGGCGTCATTATTACTGAGTTTAATGACTCTAACTCCTTGAGTTGCTCTACCCATTACTCTTATGTCAGCAACTTTCATTCTGATCATTATACCAGCCTTTGTTGTGATCATCAAATCATCAGTTTCATTGACATTTTTCACAGCGAGTACTTGTCCAGTCTTTTCTGTCACTTGCATACTCTTCATACCTTTTCCACCTCTTTTGATAATCCTAAATTCATTGACTAAGGATCGCTTACCGAATCCATTCTCAGAAATAACCAATAGAGCTTTATCTTGTTCTGATGGATCATCTACTATCATACCAACAATTCTATCACCAGCTCCTACATCTATATTCATCCCTTTAACTCCTGCGGCAGACCTACCCATCTGTCTTGCTTGAGCTTCATCAAATCTGACTGCCCTACCTGACTTGCTTGCCAACATAATATTTTGATTACCATCTGTAAGCTTTACTTCAAGTAAGGTGTCATCTTCTTTGATAGTGATAGCGTTTATGCCATTCACCCTTGGTCTTGAATAGGCTTCCAGACTGGTCTTCTTGATGATGCCGTTTTGTGTTGCAAAAACCACATTATGCGCTTTTAAGAAATCTTGGTTTGTCAGATCTTCTACAAGAATGTAAGCTTTGACCTTATCGTCTTTAGGAATACTGACAATATTCTGTAGCACTCTACCAGTACCTGTCTTTGATCCTTCTGGAATCTCATATACTCTCAACCAAAAACATCTCCCTCTTTCTGTAAATAATAACAGATAGTTATGGTTATTGGCAATAAATAAATGTTCAACATAATCTTCATTACGTGTCTTACTCCCTCTTGATCCTCTTCCTCCTCTACCTTGTGTCTTATATTCTTTTGAGTTGGTTCTCTTGATATATCCTAACGAAGAGATGCTGACCACCACTTCATCATTAGGGATCATATCCTCCATATTTATATCTCCATCTGCAAAGGTAATCTTCGTTCTACGTGCATCACCATATCTCTCTTTTAGCTCTTTCAGCTCTTCTTTTATGATGTTTTTTCTTCGGCCCTCGTTAGAAAGAATGTCTTTGAGGTCAGCAATGACTTCTTGCAATTCTGCATATTCTGCTCTTAATTTTTCCATCTCGAGACTAACCAATTTCTGGAGTCTCATCTCCAAGATTGCCTTGGCTTGTATGTCTGTCAAGTCCAATGAGGCCATCAATTTCTCTTTGGCTTCATCTACGGTCTTAGAACTTCTGATTATCCTAATGACTTCATCGAGATTATCAATGGCTTTAATGAGACCCTCAAGAATATGAGCTCTTTCTTCTGCTTTCTTTAGGTCGAATTCAGTTCTTCTAACAATGACTTGTAATCTGAATTTGACAAATTCAGAGATTAAGTCTTTAAGATTAAGTTGCCTAGGACGGCCGTCCACCAACGCAATATTATTGACACCATAGGAACTCTGAAGTGGGGAATATTTGAAAAGCTTACTCAGCACCACTGTTGCCATTGCATCCCTTTTGATGTCAACAACTATTCGTAAACCATTTCGATCTGATTCATCACGTATATCAGAAATTCCTTCTACACGACCTGATTGTACCAAGTCGGCAATCTTCATAACCAGATTCGCTTTATTGACTTGGAAAGGAATTTCAGTTACGATGATTGATTCTTTTCCATTACTGCCAACCTCTATGTCAGTCTGTGCTCTGACAACGACTCTGCCTCTTCCTGTTCTAAAAGCTTCCTTTACACCTTCGACTCCATATATGATGCCTCCAGTAGGGAAATCTGGCGCCTTGACATATTCCATCAATCCATCTATGGAAATTTCTGGATCTTCTATATATGCTATGGTTCCATCTATGACTTCCGACAGATTATGTGGCAACATGTTTGTCGCCATCCCAACTGCAATCCCCGTTGCTCCATTAATAAGAAGATTGGGTAGTTTGGCAGGTAAGACTGTAGGCTCTTCTAGAGAATCATCAAAGTTGAGCTTAAAATCAACTGTATCTTTTTTGATATCATCTATGAGTTCATCACTCAACCTATCCATCCTAGCTTCAGTATATCGCATAGCGGCAGGACTGTCACCATCCATAGAGCCTTTATTACCCTGGATTTCTACTAACGGATATCTCATACTCCACGGCTGACCCATTCTAATCATGGCATCATACACTGAACCATCTCCGTGTGGGTGATACTTACCCAATACTTCTCCAACCACTCTGGCCGACTTCTTATAAGGCTTATTATAATCCAAACCCAAATCGTCCATTCCATACAAGATTCGACGATGTACAGGCTTCAATCCATCCCTCACATCTGGTAAGGCTCTGGAGACAATGACTGACATAGAATAATCTATGTAGGCTGTCTTCATCTGATCTTCGATATTAACCTTTACAATTCGCTGATTATCTGCCATTTATATATAATAATTCATTTCAAAAATAATATTCAAATATACCCTTTTTACATCGTATTCTTTGTGTAAATAATAGTGTTTATGAACCATATCTTCATACTTTCATTAGGTTTGTGTATTAGAATTTTCGATACAGGCTATATAAGCTGCACAGAATGACAAAAACAACGCCTCAAGAGGTCAAACCATACTCAGACACTGGATCAAAAAAGCAGCAAGTCACTGATATGTTTGACAATATTGCCCCTAAATACGACTTGATCAATAGAGTGCTTACTCTAGGCATTGACACTATATGGAGAAAAAAGGCTATAAATATGCTTGACAAAGGAATCCATACAAAAATATTGGATGTGGCAACCGGAACAGCAGATGTGGCTATAGAACTCAATAAACAGTTAGATCCAAAGGAGATACTAGGCTTGGACATATCTCCAGTTATGATAGAACATGGCAATGTCAAAGTTCGAAATAAAGGGTTGCAAGACATCATTAAGCTAGAAGTTGGCGATTCCGAAAATATGAGATTTGATGACAATTACTTCGATGCCGTCACCGTTTCCTTTGGTGTCAGGAACTTTGGTAATTTAGAGAAAGGATTGTCAGAAATGTATAGAGTAACTAGAACAGATGGCAAGGTGGTTATACTAGAATTTTCAAAACCAAAGATTTTTCCATTCAAACAGCTATACAACTTCTACTTTAAGAATATCCTTCCTCTTATTGGTAAAAAAGGTTCTAAAGATGATAATGCTTATGAGTACCTTTACAAATCTGTGCAAGCGTTTCCAGATTATGAGAAGTTTGGTGGTATACTAGAAAAAGTTGGATTTCGTTCTGTACAATGGAAACCTTTGAGTTTAGGAATATGTACAATATATACTGGCGTAAAATAATTTTAATTGCTATAGTTAGCTTGACCTATTTGGCATCTGCTCATAGCCAAGTACCATCTAGTACTAATCTTAATTATTGGGATTTTAGGAGTAAGCAATTTTACTTTGGTTTGACCATAGGCATTCATTCTACTGGGTATATTCATAACAAGTCCAGTGAATTTGCCAACAGTGGTATCCTTTCAATTTCAAGTGGCAATAGCCCCGGACTTAATGTGAACATTATCACTAATCTCAAAATTGGTCAATATTTCGATTTTAGATTTATTCCTGGTTTTGCATTCTCCGAACGTAGTTTACTCGTAGAAAGGCCGTCATTGATGAATATGAATGAACTGACAGAATTCAGAACAGAATCTGTATTTCTTGAGGTCCCTTTACTTCTGAGGTTCAAATCGGATCCGTATAAAGACAAAAGATTTTTTGTCACAGGAGGCTTAAAATATAGTTTTGATGTGTCAAGCACCTCAGCAACCAGACAAATGGATGCAGAACAGCTCATTAATATTGCTCCACATGATTTTCAATTTGAAATTGGAGCCGGAGTACAATTATTCTACCCATTTTTCATCTTCTCTCCAGAACTTAAATTTTCTAGGGGCTTGAATAACATCCACATATTTAATGGTGCATTGGAAGACAGCAGGGTTATTGATCAAATTTTAAGCAGAGCCTTTACTATTTCCCTTCATTTTGAAGGATAGGTCCACTTTCCTTAATTACAATTACAAAATGTCTCACTGTGAGCGATTAATTCTGGGAAGAACTGTTCAAATAATTCCTCAATCAAACCGTAGTTCTCTTTAATATCTAAGGGTGTCTCATGAAAAGCAGATTTGAATTTTACCCGGTTATCCATCCACTCAAGTGATCGTATCATTCGCTTCTCTGTACTATAAGCCATTAGAAAATCACTCTCAATCAGATGAGAAAATTTTGATTGTAATCTCAATGGCAATTCCGCTATGCGCTTACCAATGATTTCATAGATTTCAGTACAAAATTCTTGAATTGGTTGGCCAGAATATGTGGACCACTTCTTAGAAAGAAAATAATCCCAAACCAGATCTACAACGACGGGTGCATACTTATCATGTCGAGGTCGCAGAAGCTGTCTTAGTTTGAGCGACGCAGCATGTGTATCTGTAAAATGATCAATGGATTTATGAAGCTCAATGCCCTTTTGGATAGAGTCATTAAAGTATTCTATCTCTTTATTCTTAATAAAATCAGTGATAATGTTCCCTATCATAAGGTCTTCATCACTACAAGAAAGTAAACAATGAGCTAAAAAATTCATTCAATGACAATTAATATCAGGCTGAAACTAATCATAACTGATAATGAAAATAGTATATCAATTGTTCTTAGAACTTGGTTAACATCTAGTAAAAGAACTTCAAGACAGAGTCCATTTTGAATAATAGACTTAATACTCCATCTTATGAGCAATGCAATTATATTTGCGCCAAATTAAAAGAGACTTATGCCGTTAACTGCAGGAATTGTTGGACTCCCTAACGTAGGAAAGTCTACCCTCTTCAATGCGCTTACTAATGCCAAAGCCCTTGCTGCTAATTATCCATTTGCGACTAAAGAACCTAATGTAGGTGTTATCACGGTCCCTGATGAAAGGCTTACAAAATTGGCCAACATAGTTAACCCTCAAAAAGTACAGCCAACTACTGTAGAGATTGTAGACATTGCAGGGCTGATCAAAGGAGCCAGTAAAGGAGAAGGCCTTGGCAATCAATTTCTGGGTAATATTAGAGAAGTAGATGCCATTGCTCATGTCGTCAGATGCTTTGATAATGATAATGTAGTGCACGTAGATGGTTCTGTAGACCCGGTCAGAGATAAGGATATTATAGATACAGAGCTTATTCTCAAAGATCTAGAGACAGTAGAAAAGAGACTGGACAAATTGCGCAAACAAGCAAAAACAGGCAAGCCTGCCGATAAAAAAAATGTAGAAATTGGCGAGAAGATATATAGAGCCTTAGAAGAAGGAAAGTCTGCTCGAACTATAGACTTAGATGAAGATGGCAAAGCACTTATCAAAGAAATGATGCTTTTAACTGCTAAGCCTATCCTCTATATATGTAACGTTGACGAAAACTCTGTTAAGGAAGGCAATCCTCATACCAAAGCATTTATGGAATGTGTCAAGGATGAGAATGCTGAAGTCATTCTGATATGTGCATCCATCGAAGAAGAAATCGCACAGTTGGAAGAATATGATGAGAAGATGATGTTTGTAGAAGAAATGGGTCTTAGTGAGCCAGGTGTCAATCGTGTTATTATAGGTTGCTATGCCCTACTCAATCTCATTACTTATTTTACAGCTGGCGAAAAAGAAGTAAGAGCTTGGACTGTTAAGCGAGGATCTACAGCTCCTCAAGCTGCGGGAGTCATACATACTGACTTTGAAAAAGGATTTATCCGAGCAGAAGTTATTAAGTATGATGACTATGTTTCTCTTGGCTCAGAAGCAAAGGTGAAAGAAGCTGGAAAAATGGGCATTGAGGGCAAGTCTTATATCGTCCTTGATGGAGATATTATGCATTTTTTATTCAATGTGTGATAGTCGCTTTATTAACTCAGGGAGTTTTTTCAGAATATCTCTTTTTTATATCTACCCCAAATCCCTGCTAGAGACTTTATTAGATTCAATCGAAAAATAGTAAGGTAGGCATATTGAATACTAACATTAGTGAATTGGAATGTGGAATATAATTTTCAAAACAGTGGTCTCATAAGTAAGTCCACTGCCTAGAATAATTACCAGTCAGCTATCAAGCTTTAACATACAACACTTCCTTCACTGCTCTGATTACTTTATGCGGTGTAGGCATATACTCATCTACAAAAGGAGGCGCATATGATAAGGAGGTGTCAGCAGCATTCACCCTTGTCACAGGAGCATCTAAATAATCAAAAGCATACTTCTGTATCTCATATGCAATTTCAGCGGAAACACCTGCAAATGGCCAACTTTCATCTACTACGACTATTCGGTTAGTCTTTTTGACTGATTCCACCAACGTATGATGATCTAAAGGACGTATTGTTCTCAAGTCGATGACTTCAGCAGATATACCTTCCTTGGCTAACTCATCAGCAGCTTGGTCACAGACTAGTGTTAATTTATTAAATGAGACAATTGTGACATCTGTTCCTTCTCTCCTCACTGCAGCTTTTCCTATAGGAATCAAATACTCTTCTTCTGGCACTTCTCCTTTATGTCCATAAAGCATTTCTGACTCCATAAAACAAATCGGATCATCATCCCTAATTGCGGATTTGAGCAAACCCTTGGCATCATGTGGATCTACAATAGAAATCACTTTAAGCCCTGGCACATTAGCCATCCAACTCTCAAAAGTCTGTGAGTGCTGTTGTGCTAGTTGTCCTGCTGTCCCAGTAGGTCCTCTAAATACAATTGGACATCTGTATTTTCCAGCTGACTGAGACAAGGTCTTTGCTGCATTATTAACTATCTGATCGAAGGCTAGAACAGCAAAGTTCCAGGTCATGAATTCTACAATAGGTCGAAGGCCACCAATTGCAGCTCCTACACCAATACCAGCAAAACCTAGCTCTGCAATAGGTGTATCAATAACTCTTCTGGCGCCGAACTCATCCAGCATTCCTTTACTTACTTTATAAGCACCGTTGTACTCGGCAACTTCCTCTCCCATTAAAAACACATCTTCATCTCTTCTCATCTCTTCACTCATCGCCTCTTTCAAAGCATCTCTTAGCGTTAATATTCTAGACATTCAATCTATTTTTTATTTAAGCTCACGAAGGTAATTAATAATAATGATTACCATTAAGCTAATAACTTATTAAGGTCTATTCCTCCAAGATTACCAGAACTCATGACTAACAATACATCAAAATTTTCTTCTAAAAGTGCTCTAAGAGATTGGTCAAATTCGACCTTACTGTCACAGATTTTGATATTGTCATGACTTATGGCCAATTCTAAATCAGATTTATTCAGTTCTGGTAGCCTTTTTTGAGCCAAAGCTGCTGGATCATAGAATACTATAAGAAAATCTAAATCGTCGGCAGTTCCAGAATAGTTGGGTATATAACTTTTTTGTAGACTGGAAAAGGTATGTAGCTCCAGGACACCGGCTATCCTTGACTTAGGATATTGAGACCTGACAGCCTGTACCGTAGCCAGCACTTTAGAAGGGGCATGGGCAAAATCTTTGTATGTTACTGGATTAGCATCTTTTATTCTTTCCAATCGCTTGGCAGCACCCTTAAATGTTGAGATTGATGACAAAAAATCCTCCTTTGATATGCCTATTTGCATACAAGCATGGAGTGCTGCCTGAAGGTTCTTGTAATTATGATTGCCAAATACTTGCAGTTCATAAGACTCATCCTTGTAAGTGACCTTGTTGGATTTGATATTCTCAAGTGCATCATACCCTATTCTAGTACATTGAAAAGATTCTGTTGCTACTAGATTAAGAAGTTGAGGATCAGTCATATCGAAGAAAACTAAGCTGTCCTCAATCATCCCATTTAAAAATTTCCGAAATATATTAAGATAGGACTCATTGGTCTTATAGATATTTACATGATCCCAGGCCACACCAGTAATGATGGCACAAGTGGCATTATAATGCAGCATCTTGGCCTTATTATCTAGACATGAAGACGGATATTCGTCTCCCTCTACTACAAGAATCTTAGCACCTGATAATCTCACCATGGTATCAAAACCAGCTAACTGAGCTCCCACCAAATAATCAAAATCATAGTCCATTACTCTCATGACATGCATTATCATGGACGTTGTACTGGTCTTACCATGGCTACCACCTACAACAATTCGAGTTGTTGCCGAACTTACTTCATTTACAAATTCTGGAAAAGACTGGATTTTTAGACCTAGTTTCAGTGCCTTTTTTAATTCAGGATTATCTTCTAAAGCATGTTTACCAAGAATAACAATATCTATATCATTATTAATTTTTGTAGCATGCCAACCCATGTTAGCAGGTAGTAGATCATGACGCCTTAATCTACTTCTACTAGGTTCATATATCTCATCATCTGAGCCAGAAACTTCATGCCCCATACTTTTAAGATTAATAGCCAAATTGTGCATTACACTACCTCCAATAGCAATTAAGTGATACCTCATATTAATTTTAAGAAATATTTATGTGTAAAAGGATGTGACAAGAAGCTTACAATTGCATCTAATTGGTAATATATTTGTTTAATCTTCGTTACTAAACACATAAAACGTCTAAAATGAACAAAAATCATTTAAATGCTATAGCTAAAGTCTTTACTTTTTTAATCGTATTGACTGTATTTAGCTCTTGTGCCAAGAAAGGAGTAGGTTGTCCAAACAATTTTAAGATTACACCGACTATCAATCTTCCCTTTTCAAAATAACTAGTATTACATTGATCAGTTGTGGATATCAGAATTACAGCTGATCAATCAGATACTTTGTTTAGCTCCAAATATGGAGCACATTATCATTCTCTATATGGAGCATTAGAGGAGTCCATTCATATCTATATTTCTGCAGGACTTTACCATGCCTACCGATCTGGAAAATCCAAAGTTTCCATTTTTGAAATGGGTTTTGGAACAGGTTTGAACACTTTTCTTACTTTGGTTGAGAGTCATAAGATGGAGATTGATGTGGACTATATCACTATAGAAAGTGATCCAGTCCCACAAGACATAGTCAATAACCTTAATTACCCTGAACTCCTTCATGATCAAGAATTATTTGACTCATTCCAATTTATTCATCAAGTTCCTTGGGATAAGCCTCATCAGCTTTCTGAGCACTTCTCTTTACTCAAACATCGAGGCAAATTGGAAGAAACTGATTTGAATGCCTCCTTTGATATCATATATTACGATGCCTTCGCTCCTTCTAGCCAGCCTCACTTGTGGGAGATTCCAATACAACAAAAGCTATATTCACTTTTGAATTTTGGTGGCCATCTAGTCACATACTGCACCCAAGGCGCATTCAGAAGAACTTTAGAATCAATTGGTTATCATATAGAAAAGCTCAATGGTCCTGGCAAAAAGAGGGAAATGTTACGAGCTACTAAAGTGTAAATTCTTTCAAGACACGTAGCTTTTCTCTTTTATAATTCAAATTGATTAGGGACATTCTTATATTGATGTCATATGAAACGAATTGCATTACATTGGCAGATACTTATAGGCATGACCTTAGGTGTTGTATTTGGATTAGTGATGTCCAACATAGGATGGGGAAAGTCTTTTATCATAGATTTCATCAAGCCCCTAGGTACCATATTTATTAATCTTCTTAAGCTCATCGCTATTCCACTGATCATAGCAAGCTTAATTAAAGGTATCTCTGATCTTAAAGACATTTCCAAATTCTCAAAACTAGGAACCAGGACTATATTTTTATATCTGATTTCCACATTCACTGCCGTAACTATAGGCCTGACTTATGTCAATATTATCCAACCAGGCAATAGTATGTCCCAGGAAACTGTCGAGCAACTTAGTGCCTCATATAATTCTTCAGCTTCTACGAGGGTGGATTCTGCCTTAAGTCAAAAAGATAAAGGGCCATTACAATTTGTTGTAGATATGGTTCCTGACAATATTTTCGCTGCTGCAAGTAGTAATGGAAATATGCTACAAGTCATCTTCTTTACTGTGTTATTTGGCATTAGTCTTCTTCTAGTCAAGCCGGAGAAAAGCAAGGCAATCAAAGACTTTTTTGACAGTCTTAATGATGTCATTATGAAAATGATAGATCTTATAATGCTCATAGCACCATATGCCGTATTTGCTCTTCTCGCCTCCTTGATAGTAGAGACCGATAACTACGACATATTTGTGGCATTAGCCAAATATGGTATGACTGTTATTGCTGGTCTTCTGACAATGGTTAGCATATACTTAATCGTAATTAAAATATATACTGGTGTATCGCCAGGGATTTTTTTAAAAGGTATAAGTCCTGCTCAATTACTAGCATTCAGCACTAGTTCTTCTGCAGCTACTCTACCTGTAACTATGGAGAGAGTGGAGGAGCATTTAGGCGTAGATAAGGAAGTGGCCAGTTTTGTATGTCCTGTAGGAGCGACTATAAATATGGATGGTACAAGTTTATATCAAGCAGTGGCAGCAGTATTTATTTGTCAGGCGTTGAACTATGGACTAACTCTTCCTGATCAACTTACAATAGTCTTGACTGCCACATTAGCCTCCATAGGCTCCGCGGCGGTTCCCGGAGCTGGTATGGTAATGCTGGTAATTGTGTTAGATTCAGTAGGTGTTCCTAAGGAGACACTTGCTGTAGGTCTGGCACTAATATTTGCAATAGATAGACCATTAGATATGATGCGTACTGCCATCAACGTTACAAGTGATGCGACTGTATCTATGCTGGTTGGTAAGTCTGTTGGGAAATTATCTAAACCTAATGTTAAAAATTGGGATGATGATTATCATAAAGTGACTTAGCGTATATAAGAAAGGTCTTATATGTGCTGTTGGAAAAATATAAGACAGTGAAATTGTATCGTCTATTACTCATAACAACCCTTCTTACAACTATATTCTCATGCCAGAATGGCCATGAAGGAACCATCTTGCCACAACCTACAGATACGATTTATGTCAAGAGTGACATGGAGGATGGGACTTATAGAGACTTAAAAAAGACATGGTTTGAATCTGTCCATTCTTCGGCACCAGATGTCAATTGGCGCCAAATTGAATTAGAGAACACAGCTAATAGATACGATGAGATTAAGTATAAACTCAGAAATCAAACTCAATCAAACTCAATAATTGCAGAAGGAAGGTTGATAGGCAATTGGGTAGAAAAAGGTAGTATCAATCAATCGGGAAGCATTATCAAGACTGCCTACAATAATTATAGTGATAAATTATATGCTATAGCAGATGGTGGGTCTATTTGGAGAGGAGACTTAAGCAGGTTTACCTGGGAGGTCGTCAATGACCAATTAAGATTTGATGGTCGATTCTTAGATATAGTATACCCTCCTCAATCAAGCTATCGGATCGTTGGAAGTATAGGTGGAATTCCGCATTATAAAGATAGCAATGACAATATCTGGCATCGATCAGAAGGATTTAATACATCAGAGATCGCTAGTATCAAGGATCAGTTGATTTTTGATAATGGAAAATATATAGCCTTTTTACATTTAAGTGAAACCACGAACAGAGTAAGATTATATCTGTCAGATGATTATGGCACTTCATTTAGATCAATAAGAACTTTTGATTTCAATCAGCTAAGACAGGTGTCGATAGCATCTGTTGAAGATGACAACACTTTTATTTTAGTGGAGCAATCAAGTCAATCCTTCAGTAAGACGTACTCCTATGATTCATCCTCAGATATACTAAGATTACATACATCGAATTCTCCATTCAGGTTCGGGGTTGCTACCGTTAATGTAGAAGTATCAAAATCTAATAATGTAAGAACCTTGTATTCCTATGATGAAAACAATGTGTTCTATCGTTCGCGGAACTTAGGCCAAACATGGGATAGACTTGGTGTATTACCTACAACGCCATGGGAGGCAGGCATAACTGTTTCCAATAGTGATCCAAATTTAATGATGATGGGCGCCGTGGAAGTCTATCGAAGTGGTAATGGTGGCCGAAACTGGATAAAAGCTAACGAATGGTACGAATACTATGAGAATAAATCTACTGCTATTCATGCTGATATCATGTATGTCAATGATTTTTATCGTCAAAATGGAGAACATAATATATTGGTAAGTAATCATGGTGGTATCAGTAAATCTACGGATAGAGGCGCCAACTTTTTAAATATTGGTTTGCAAGGTCTCAATGCTAGTCAGTACTATAGTGTCAGAACTTATCCAGCAGATGAAGATTACATTATGGCAGGTTCTCAAGATCAAGGGTTACAAAGAGCATTTGATTTCTCCGAAGGAGCAGCAAATTTTCAGCAGTTTATATCTGGTGATTATGGTCATCTAAAGTTCACAAATTTGGGTAGGAGTATGTGGGCAATTTTCCCTGGAGGCTGGGTAACCTATTATCCGGATCCAATAAACGGCAGCTTTGAAGCAGACTTTGAATTGCTTACAGGTAATCAGTCTATTTGGATGCCACCAATAATAACATCACCATATAATCCGAACAGTATTTTTATAGCTGGGGGTTCGATGCAAGGAACAACAGGATCTCATATAGTTGAAATAACTGTAGATGATCTTAATCAAATATTTGCTTCACAACGACCATTCAATTTCAACATAGACGGTGGTGTTGTTAGTGCAATGGCATATAACAAGTCAGATATAGATCAATTCTACGTACTGACAACTAATGGAAAATTTTTCAAAAGCACTAACAGAGGTGTTCAGTTTAATGAGAAAAAGGATGGGTTGGCTACAGCGCACAATCTATATGGCAATACAATATTGACATCTTCTTTTGATGCCAATAGAGTCATAATCGGTGGATCTGGTTATAGTAACGCTGCTGTATTTATTTCTGAAGATGCTGGTGAATCCTTTACTGAGATGGTTAATGGACTTCCACTTACTACAGTGTTCGAAATGGTTTATAATGAGAGTGAGCAATTCATCTTTGCTGCTACCGAGGCAGGTCCCTATGTCTGTGTTGTAGAGGACAAACAATGGTATAATATGACTGATGGGATTGCTCCAAATCAGCGATACTGGAGTGTAGAATATCTTGCATCTAAGAATAAGGTTCGATTTGCAACATTCGGAAGAGGAATATGGGATTTTGATATCCAACAACTGACAAATACAGATGACTTTATAGACACCAAACAAGGCCTAAACATATTCCCTAATCCAACTACAGGCGAGATTACTCTTGATAATATCGAGTCTAGTGGCCATGTTCGCATACTGAACACAAACGGTCAAGAGATGCATAATCAAGAAATGAACACCACAAAGTCGACAAAAATTGATTTGTCAAATCTTCAGAATGGGATGTACTATATTATATTTGATGACGGTATTAAGCAATCATCAAATGTAGTCCTTAAAATATGAGCGAAGAGCAATTACTTGGTGTCGGTTCCAGAGTCAAACATCCTGCATATGGAGAAGGTGTTATTATCGGTTTAGATGTAGCAGCTTACAAAGTAGTCTTTATGACTTATGGACAAAAACATGTCCTTAAGGAACAAGCCAATTGGGATATTATAGAGTCTATTCCTGCAGAACATAATGTCAGTTTTACAGAGGCAGAAAAATCTCTTATCAGAATACTTACCACTTACAATGGCATACAAGAGCAAATAGATCTTGGAGACAGATGGCATAATGGCACTTTAGTTCTCAAACCGGAGGATGATGGACTTCAGAGCAAAGAAATTCCCATAGAAACCTTCTTTCACAAGATTGTAATGGTGAGGGATAGATTACGTGTGATGGAACAACGCATTAACAGTTCCAAATTAACGGATGAAGAGAAAGTCAATTTGCAACAGTATATATCTAGAATATATGGAAGTTTGACCAGTTTTAATGTACTGTTTAAGTACAAGGAAGATCACTTTAAAGGGGAAGGCAAAAAAAGTTAATTCAATTTCGAAATGGATTGAATAGCTTACCTACCATTTCAAAGCCAGTAAATATATTCTGACCTTTCTTCATGGTTTCTTCTGTATACATAACATCTATTGGGTATTCATAGACATTGCTCTTATTGATCTTTGCATTCTTGATAATCTCTATACAGAACTCAAATCCATTATAGGTAATCTCGAGGTTTTCAGCGAATCGTCTAGACATCACTTTCATACCAGATTGAGAATCAGAGACAACTAATCCTGTTACAAAGAAATTGATAATATTACCTAGAAAGTTAAATATCATCCTTGTTACAGGTATCCCATTCTTTTTGAGGAATCGACTTCCAATAACCAAATCCATATCCTTATTTTCAATGCACTTGATAAGCGGTATAAGATCTTTCGGATTATGTTGGAAGTCAGCGTCAATCGTTGCGATATACTTTGCTCCCCTACTGACTGCATAATCTATCCCAGTTTTTGTTGCCCCACCTGCACCAAGATTGATTATATGGTCTAATACTTTTACCTTACTTCCATATGAAAGAGCTACTTCTCTGGTTTTATCAGCGCTATTATCATTTACAAGAATGATATTCTCAAATCCTAAAGCCAAAGTTGTTTCTATAACTGGTCTAATAAGCTTTTCTTCATCTTTGGCTGGGATGACTATAAAGATTTTAGAATAAGGTGTTTGGAACATGGAATTAGTCAAAATACAGTTTATGGTATAATTTCAAAAATTGCATATTGTCCTCCATAGAATATTTTCATATTTCTACTTTTATCAGGAAACATTCTATAATATAATTTTTGTGTTCCATTACTTAAAATCTCCGAAAACACCCGATTTGTAGATAGCAATTTAAGTTTGGGATTATCTTTACAAATATACATTAGTCTATCGTACTTTGTTTTCAAACTTTTCTCAGGAGTATCATCAATATATGGTGTATTTACATCAACGATTATATACTTAAAGCCACTGCCCTCAAATGCTTCTATGACTTCCTCCTTATCTCTTATCCCCTCTCTTACCTTTTCAAACAGGCCTAGTTGGTTATCAATAAAAACTCGGCTCGAATTATTTTTAATAAAATAGCTAAAACTGGTACCAATTCGAAGAATCTTACTTTCTTTCTCAGAATTAATTCTTGCAAGTGCTTTATCAAAATCACCAGGGTAAACACTTTGCAACACTGTAAATTCATCAATTTCTCCAATCTGATAATTATAAAATATATGATTATACATTGCTTTACCTAATTCCTCCTGTGTAGCATTATTCTGAACTTCTCCAAATCGCAAGAGTACAGCTGATAACACCCATAATATGCTTAAGCCATAAAAGCATATTCTCAGGACTTTTGAGGCAAATGGATAATTCAAATTACCCGTTACAAGTAACTTAATGATCAGTATTAGGCCTAAAATGAACATCATAAATCCATACCAGATTATTCCAGCAGAAAACTTTAACCAAAGAAAAAAGAAAATCCAGAATACGATAACGAGAGCTTGTATTGTTCGTGAATTTTGCTGGAGTTCTTTATAAAGAATCCTAGAACTAAGAAGTAATAATAAGACTAATAATGGATATGTAACTATGTCCTTATTACCAGAAAATTTTTCAGCTAATGACAATAATGGTTCATAAATAAAGCTAGAGAGGTAGTATACATAAGCTGTAATATGTGCCGTTGGATCGCTCATGAAAGGAATAGGTCCAAGCAAATATTCTGCCATGGTATATTTTTCACTTTCGTAAAGTTTACCTTCGAAGGAGAATAAATTTGAATTGGAAGTTCCAATAACCCAAAGAAAGATTATGCAGAAAAATATGAAAATTCTTAGCCGTGTTCTATCAAAAAAATAAAGTAATAATAATAAGGGTAAAAACACTAAATAAATAAACCCGATTTCAATTGCCAAAGCATTTTCATTACAGTTTACAGTAACATCATAAGGTAAGGACAAGTATCTATATGGCAATATTTCATATCCAAAATATCTTTGAATTTCTTCACGCTGTGTATTCCCGCCTACAGAGGGTGCTTGTGCATTAGTCTCCTCTAGCAAGGAAACCAGTGAAAAAAGTAATATTAATATAACCTTTACTTTATTCAATTACTATTTTTATGATTAGAAATAATAGAATATGGTGTTATGTCAGGCCCTGGCTTTATCCCATTAAGTAATTGCTCTGGATTTAATGATTTAGATTCATTGTAGCTCTTGATCATCCATGGCAATAAGGGCAGTATCATGAATATAATCATTATCGACAGTGCTCGGATAGTTCCAATTATCTTGACTTTATCTTTTATAACACCAATAAAAAATGCTATAGTAGCCAAGATCAATAATCCAACAAAAAATTTACCAGTACTTAAATGATACTGACTCAATCCTGAGAGATTATCAATTTTTCCCAGATAAAGAACTACAAGTGCAGATAATATTGCTGAAGTTATAATAAAAAAGTTTTCTGTTGAAATCCAGATAAATGCTACTATTATAGCTACTGCCAAAAACAAATTAGTCAGTTTAATTGTCAATCCAAATCCAATGATAAGTCCTAATACACTTAAACTAACGATATATTTCAATGAAAATCTGTGCTCTAATTTTTCATTCTTCTTAATCCAGTTAACAAATGACGAATCTTTAAAAAGATGTAGTAGGTAGGAAATAGACACGGTTTGAAAAAACAACAAACCCATGTCCGTTTTTAATTCTGTATAAAGTTGGTTGGTAATTGCTGGTGTAACAGCAATAATCAATAACAATAAAAGTGTGTTATTTATATCAATCTTGATTGCTCTCACACATAGTTGATGAATGGCAATAAGAGAAATTATAAAACCATAGAATGATACTGACAAAGCGACAGCTGAACTCTTGAACAGTATATAACCTGTAGAAAGTAATAACCCCCAATTATAAGGCCTGTAACCGTAAATCAAACTTTCTGATTCAGAAATTTGTCTTGCAATATTCATGTAAAAATTTCGGGAATCAAAACCCAATGGGAAGGTTGTTTGGATGTAAGTAAAATTGATTAATAAGTATAGAATTAAAATTGATATGGAAAAGAATCCTATCACATTCAAATGCGCTAAATCAACTTTCTGGATAAAAATTGAACTCAATAAATCAGGCAACATTTTAATTTGTAGCACTATTGGTAACAATAAGACCCACAAAATGCTATAAAGATTAAGAAGTCCAATTGCTGCAAAAATGAATAGATGTGATATTAATAAAATGAGGCCTACGCTGATTTTGAAATCGACAAATGGGAGGCTTAATCTCTTAAAAAGGTTACCATATAAGTAAGCAGAAATAGTAATTAAAAAGAGATAGCTTAAGCTCTTGAAATTGATAGCAAGAAACTGATTAACATTTGCTAATTCTAGTTGCAACTCTGGCACATATTTAGAAAATGCCAAACAAAGAGCCGTTATATAAATAACAACAATAACAATCAAAGAGGAGCCAGTAAATAAGAATCGTGAAACTTTTTCGAATTTCGAATTTAGGAGGTACAGAACTCCAGTAAAAGACAATATAAACAAAGAGAGATTTTGGTATCTGAAGTACTTGTATGAGAAATAATATAGAGGATGCTTATTAACATAATCTGCAATTATTACTAAACACCAAACAATAATAAAAAGGACTAGCAAAAATTCAGGAAGAAATCTTCTAATATGAGTTGGTATCATTACCTTAATCTATCAGTAATTGGAGTAATAGTATGTTAACAAAATTATTAATATTTATAATGATGTGGAGATTTATTAACTAAATTCAACTATTAATCATCTTAGCTGCATGACAATTGAACCATATTTTATTCTATTAAATAAAATAATTACATATTTATTATTTTGTTTAAATAAATATTAACGACTTTAGTTTTGACAAGACATCAATTACCCATTATTATCACCAATTGGAATGGTAGCCATGATACAATAGAGTGTATTGATAGTATTCTATCTGCATCAATAAAAGAAATAAAAGTTACAATTCATATATGGGATAATGATTCTATAAATACTGAAAAAGAAGTTTTGAGGAATTATGTAAACTTAATTGCCAATTGCAAACTGTACGAGTCAGATGAGAATATTGGTTTCACCTCAGCTAATAATATTTTATTTGGTAAAATCCTTAACTCTCAAATTACTTCTACTGGATTTATCCTTTGCTTAAACAATGATGCTATCATACATAAAAATTTCTTTAAAGGCATTTTAACTCATTTAGATAAGGCTAGTAGCGATATGGTTTCATGTCATATGGTCCAATATTTTGACAGAACAAAATCAGATAATAAGGGACACTTCATATTATCAAATGGAGAAATACTTCCAATCCACTTTGATGAATATATAAATTCAAAAAATTGTCTTCCACATCACATAGGCCCTTGTGCTGGTGCAGCAATTTACTCAATTGATATGCTCAAAGACATAGGCACATTTGACGAACATTTTAATACTGGATACGAAGACGCTGAGCTGTCATTAAGAGCCACCTTAGAAGGATATAAAACGACTTATGAACCTAAAGCCATTGTATATCACAAAGGAGGAATGTCCATTAAGTCGATATTTGATATCAAATTTGCCATAACAGAACAGACAAACATACTTTACACTATTTATAAGCTTTATCCATTGATCATTCTTCCTTTCATCACGCTATTCCTAATGCTAAGAGTAGTAATTATATTAATTTTGGCCGTATGTTTTTTCAAAACCCAAATTGCCAAGGTATTGCTCAAGTCTTACATCTTATTTTTTACTAAAATCATTTCAATCGCATTAAAAAATCGATTAAGCAATAGGCTTGACATTCTAAAAGCATTAAAAATTCTAAGGATTCAGGCATCTACTTTATGTTTTGACACAAGGAGGTTTACAAGAATCATAGTTGGCAGAAATAGTTCTGCAGTAGAATCATATTAAATTTTGGGATTCATTATTAGAAAATTCATGAACAGAGAAAGTAAGATATATATAGCAGGTCATAGAGGATTAGTCGGTTCGGCAATAGTCAGAAACTTATCTTTAAATGGCTATAACAACCTTATTTACAAAAATTCATCTGAACTTGATTTAACTATTCAGAGTGACGTTGAGTATTACTTCAAATGGGAAAAGCCAGAATATATTTTCTTAGCAGCCGCTAAGGTAGGTGGTATACATGCTAATAATACCAAAAGAGCTGAGTTCATTTTTTCAAACTTGCAAATCCAAATGAATGTTATAGATACCGCTTTTAGACATAACGTTAAAAAATTAATGTTTCTTGGTTCATCTTGCATCTACCCGAAACTTTCACATCAGCCAATTAAAGAGGAATATTTATTAACTGGAAAACTTGAACCCACAAATCAACCATATGCAATAGCTAAAATTGCAGGAATAGAAATATGCAATGCATATAGACATCAATATGGCAGCAATTTCATTTCGGTGATGCCAACAAATCTTTATGGGCCTAATGATAATTATGACTTACAAGGATCCCATGTACTACCAGCATTACTTAGAAAATTTCATACAGCAAAGAAAGAAAACCTACCAACAGTCACTATATGGGGAACAGGGAATCCAAGACGTGAATTCTTACATGTAGATGACATGGCAGATGCCTGTGTATATCTTATGCATCACCACAATTCAGATCAAATTGTAAATATTGGCACAGGAGAAGATCTCTCAATACTAGAGTTAGCTCAAGCTATTAAGAAAATTGTGGGGTATAAGGGTGAAATTGTCCATGACTTAGACAAGCCTGATGGAACGCCAAGAAAGCAGCTAGATGTTTCATTTTTGCATTCGCTTGGTTGGGCACATAAAATTTCACTAGAAGACGGGATCTCTGAAGTTTACAAAGGACTAATAGATGAAGAATGGTATTGATTCTTGTTTTTTACGAATAGAACTGAATGATTAATAAAATAATAGGAGAATTTTACTTAAAGTATTTCTCAAGTAATAGACTTGAAAGGATTTGGAAATTAGCACAAATTGATTTTAAGAAAAGGTATTATAATGATAAACTAGGTATGTTTTGGGCCTTATTAAATCCCATCTTACAAGTTATATTGTATTATTTAGTATTCGAAATTGTAATTTCAAGAGGTGTTGAAGATTTTGCACTTTTCTTATTTGTCGGTTTAATTTTTTGGACTTCATTCATGATTGCTACTAAACAGGGGATGAATATCTTTAGAATAAAAAAATACCTTATAGAAAACATACAGTTTAAAAGAATAGATTTATTCTTTTCACATTGCATTAGTGTATTTTTAGGTTTCATATTTAGTTTGGCAGCCTATATAATTGTTGCGTTTTTTTATGGAGTTGAGCTAAATATACTGCGTACAGTTATTGCCTTACCGCTATTAATAACTATAATGTTTATCCTGATCTTTGGTTGTACAATGGTTCTGTCCACCCTTGCTATGACACTTAGGGATGTAAATCACATTTGGGATTTTTCACTTCTATGCGGCTTCTGGACAGCTGGAATATTTTTTCCTGCTTCTGAGATTATTGAAAAATTACCGATTATTCAATATCTAAATCCATTTTTAGGAATAATTGAAAATGCCAGAAGAATTTTAATGCTAAACCAACCACTGGACAACTACCTTTTATCAATCAATATAATTCAGGCATCAATAACGGTACTTTTAGGCCTATTTGTTTTCTACAAATTTTCGGACAGAGCTTTGGAAAAATTATAATGAATAATAAACAAAGTATATTAGTTCAAAATCTGTCAAAAACTTTCGAGTATTTTGATGAAAATCAAAATACTATAAAAGAAGGTTTTTATAACATCTTCAAAAGAAAAAACAAGAAAAGTATTGAGGCCCTTAAGGATGTAAACTTTAGGTTGCATGAAGGAGAATTTCTAGGGATTATTGGTAGAAATGGTAGCGGAAAATCCACCCTACTCAAACTACTGATTGGATCTATTAAGCCAGACAAAGATTCCAAAATTGAAATTAAAGGTCGAATGATTAGACTGGCACTAGGAATGGGTTTTGACCCAAATCTAAGCGCAAGGGATAACATCTACATAAATGGGTCAGTTCTTGGTCTTTCATTTAGGAAAATCGGAGAAATATTTGATGAAATCATCTCTTTTTCTGGACTGGAGAAATTCGTAGATACACAAGTGAAACATTACTCATCAGGAATGAAAAGTCGTCTCACTTTTTCAATTGCAATGCATGCTGATGCTGACATATTCTTAATAGATGAATTTTTTGGTGGAGTTGGTGACGAAGCATTCAGAAAAAAATCTGACGACTTTTTTAAAACAAACTTTATTGAAGGAAAAACAATTATTCACGTAAGCCATTCTTTACCCAACTTACTTAAATTTAGTGATCGTATCCTTTATCTTGAACATGGTAAAATTCAAGCTCTTGGAGATCCGGAAGAAGTAATCGAACTGTACAAGGAATCATTCAGAAAAGAGTTCCGAGAGAAGCAAATCAAGTAATGATTGTAGATGTATATACCTTTTGTCGTGACGAAGCCCTTCTACTTCCATTTTTTCTTAAGCATTACGCATTTGCTAATAAAATAAATATCTTCTTCGATAGATATTCCAAAGACGAATCTTTGAATATTATTAATGCTGAGTCAAATGCAATCGGATAGATTTTTATTTTGGAGGAATGTTTTAGCCCCCTAAACAGTCGGACGTGATTATAGTACAAAAACTGTAACACTAAGATTATAAAAAAGGAACAAAACAAGAAATCTCCTCGGAAGACTAAGGAAG
This sequence comes from uncultured Saprospiraceae bacterium, assembly GCA_964567435.1. Taxonomy (GTDB): domain Bacteria; phylum Bacteroidota; class Bacteroidia; order Chitinophagales; family Saprospiraceae; genus RFSX01. Next base: position 49,434 of record CAZMMQ010000020.1, read on the forward strand.
AAAAGCTAAGGATTATTAAGGAAGTCTCTATTCATGGAGTCAGAGAGACTCTTGATAAGTACGGTGTCTACCCTGCAACATACTATTCTTGGAAACGCAAGTTCGAGTCAATGGGAGAAGAAGGATTCTCGCATGGTATGACAAAGGAGCGCCTAAATAAGATAAAAGAACTAGAACAAGAGGTTGTTCTTCACAAGCAACTTTTAGCTGAGAAGGAATTAAAAAGCAAGCTTAAAGATGAGCTTCTAAAAAAGAAGTATCCCAAGGTGAAAAGAAAATACTCATAATGGAGTACATCGCCTTGGGGCTAAAAAGAGACACTGCTTTGGCTATTACTGGAATCACTAAGCATCAATACTACTATAAGCAAAAGAAAGGTAGACGAGGTACTCCAGCAAGCACACATACTGTTAAGTTTGTCGAAGATCAAGAGGAATTGGTAACAAACACAGAAGTGGTCAATATAATAATGTCAATTCACTCCGAGTATTGATTATGGTTATCAGAAGATGACAACAGCATTCAAGATTACTGGATTTATATTAATCACAAGAAAGTATATCGTTTGATGAAAGAAAGTCAATTGCTTAGGCAAAAGACAGTAAAGCCAAAAAGAAAGTTTGTGAAATATAGGATAGTCTGCCCACCAAGACTCTTACACTTGCTTGAAATGGATATAAAATTCGTATGGATAGAATCTGCTAGACAACATGTATACATCCTCACGATTATAGATGTATTCACTAGACAAGTGCTTGGATGGGTGGCATCAATGAATATCACGCAGCATACGGTCAAGTCAATATGGGAGGAGATTATCATCGACCAATTACAGGTCAATGACATACTCTCCAAGGGCATCCACATTGAAATGAGAAATATCTAAAGGATCACAATTAGAGCTTGTCCAAAATTTTGTGTTTGAGTGAAAATCATTCTCAACTTTCGTAGGGGTTACAAAATACGATCTTCAAAATAAAGATACAGTTGATTATAAATAGTTGGCCAGCCATATCTAGTTTTCTTCCATTTTTTAGTGATTTGCTTTATCGCGACATAAACTGACTTTTTGGCTGCATCGTCAGTTGGAAAAACCTTTTTGCTTTCCGTGAACTTCCGAAGTGATGCATTGAAACTCTCTATGATGTTTGTGGTATAAATGAGCTTTCTTATTTCTAATGGAAAGCTTAAGAAGGCAGTTAGTTTTTCCCAGTTGTTTTCCCATGATCTTACGGACAAAGGATATTTTGAGTTCCAAGTTTCTTTAAATTTCTCAAAAGCTTCCATTGCAATCTCTGGATTCGAAGCCTGATAAATAGCTTTGATGTCTTTTATGATTGCCTTACGGTCTTTGTAGCTTACATACTTCAATGAATTTCGAATCTGGTGCACTATGCAGATTTGATGAACTGACTTAGGAAAGCTTGCATTAACTGCTTTATCTAGCTCTGTTAGATTGTCAGAACACAAGAACAATACATCTTTTACGCCTCGACTTCTAAGATCATCCAATATTGCAGACCAAGCTGAGGCACTTACATTCTCAACACTGTGATACTTAGCGTTTAACAATGGACTCAATCATGACGCTTGGACTTATAGATTTTACCCTTTTGAATTAGCTTTTTTTGTTGCAGGCATTCTTGCTTATCGATTGGTAGTGGCACTAGGGTTTATGCTCAAATATTGCAGCGCTTGGGTTACTTTATTGGACATGATCTGAATGCAGAATTAGA